>JBAXMQ010000046.1:0-23203 GCA_037134215.1 Betaproteobacteria bacterium | reverse complement strand
GTCGAACGCCGGCAAAGCCCGACGCGTCTTATGAGCCACGATGCTAGGCGGCAATTAGCAAGCCGGGTTGATCTTCCTCAAGACTGCTGGCACAACAGAGCGCTTCAGGCGCTCGCGACGTTGGCCACACCAGCTGCAACGTAGGATGCTCGATTGTTGTGCAGCCAATTCGACGAAAGGTCGCTGTGCAGTTGCATCGGATGAAAATCGGGCCGTTTGTAAACCGACCATGGCCGGTGCAAGGTTCTGAACAGGCCAGCCTTGCCAAAAACGAATCCTAGCCCACTCTTCCATGTCTGCCACTGCCACAGCGTGCCATCGTGATGAAGGTTGTTGACAGTCTGGCGGAGCAGGTCAGTCAGGAACACCATAGTGATTCGATTGAACCAGGTGATTCGCCAGTCACCGGAGCCGCCCAGCGCCATGTAGAGGTCAAAGGCGGTGCATTTGTGCTCAGATTCCTCGGCGCTGTGCCAGAGCCACATGGTTTTGAGACGATCTTCGCTGCCATCCAGCAGCTCAGGGTGACTCAGCATCCAATCAGCAAAAATTGCGGTGATGTGTTCGGTTGCCGCTGTGATGGCAAGCCAGTGACGCGGATTCAGGTCCGCAATGTGTTTCAGTCGCTCACGTGCCCGGGGCTCCCAATGGTTGACCAACCCGTGCTTTTCAATTTGGACGTTGAATAGGCTGTGAATGCGGCGGTGTGTGGCTTCCTGCCCGATGAAGCCCTGAGTCTCGGCGCTACGGGTTTGTTGCTCGGCCTCTGGCAAGGCTTTTATACCTTTGCGTACGGAGTCGATGAAGAATTGTTCTCCAAAAGGGAAGCTCATGGACAGCGCATTGAACAGGGCGGTCTTGAAGGCATCACCTCCCAGCCAGTGGCGGGCCACAGGGGTTTCCAGATCAATCAACAGGCGACGAACAATCAATTCAGACATGGGAAGCAGTCCTTGGTGAGTTGGTACTGACTCGTACCAAAGTCGCTAGATCATCCGTCAATCGTGTGGTACTGTCAAGCATGTGTTCATTGATCAAGTGGGTCACAACCGGTGTTTCTTCGATCGCCATGCTGTGACCGATCAATCGCAATGGAACAAAAAACAATCTCTTTGGTGGCCAGGGCGCATCGCCTGCGTTTGCTGGAGGCAATGGCCAGTTCTGTCGCACTTAAAGGCTATGCCGCCACCACGATTTCAGACATCGTGCGTGAGGCTGGGGTGTCCAGGCGCACCTTCTACGAGCAGTTTGCTACCCGGTCGGATTGCCTGATCGCACTGTACGAAGCGGCCAGCGAGCGTGCGTTAACGGTATTGCGATCGGCATTGGACCGGCAGCGCCCCTGGCAGCCCCAACTGGAGCAGGTATTGGAAGCCTACCTGGACAGTCTCGCCACCAACCCGGCCTTGCTTCGCACACTGTATGTCGAAATATGGGGCCTTGGTGTACCCGGCTTGGCTGCGCGCCGTCGTGTCAACCAGGACATCGCAGACTTCATGATGACGGTCATCAACGAGGCGGACGCAGTGCCAAGTCTGAACATCGATATGGCGCTGGCGGTTGTGGGTGGCGTCAATGAACTGATTCTTTTGGCCATCGAGCAAGGCAGGGCGGCCAACTTGGCACAAATCGCCGCCACCTGTGCTGCGCTGGTTCGTGCTGTATCGGCCTCAACACGATAAAAAAGGCCCGCAGAAGCGGGCCTCGGGCTGTGCTGGCTGCGACTTAGCCGCCGTGGATCTTCATCATGACCGGCACGATCAGAAGGGCCACGATGTTGATGATTTTGATCAGCGGGTTGATGGCAGGACCGGCCGTGTCCTTGTAGGGGTCACCGACAGTATCCCCGGTGACCGCTGCCTTGTGCGTCTCTGAGCCTTTACCGCCGTGGTGGCCGTCTTCGATGTATTTCTTGGCGTTATCCCAGGCGCCTCCGCCCGTACACATCGAAATAGCCACAAACAGACCGGTCACGATGGTGCCCATGAGCAGGCCGCCCAGTGCCGCCGGGCCCAGAACCAGTCCCACCAGGATGGGTACTACCACTGGGAGCAGCGAGGGGATCATCATTTCCTTGATAGCGGCGGTGGTCAACATGTCAACGGCCGTGTCATATTCTGGCTTGCCAGTGCCATCCATGATGCCCTTGATGTCGCGGAATTGGCGCCGTACCTCAACCACAACCGATCCTGCTGCGCGACCAACGGCCTCCATAGCCATGGCACCGAACAGGTAGGGGATCATGCCGCCAATGAAGAGGCCGATGATGACCATCGGGTTGCTCAAATCAAAGGTGATCACTTTGCCGTAGCTCTCGAGCTTGTGCGTGTAGTCCGCGAACAGCACGAGTGCAGCCAAACCTGCTGACCCGATCGCGTAGCCTTTGGTCACGGCCTTGGTGGTATTGCCCACGGCATCCAGTGGGTCGGTGATATCCCGCACACTGGCTGGCAACTCGGCCATTTCGGCAATCCCGCCGGCGTTATCGGTGATCGGACCATAAGCGTCCAGTGCGACCACGATGCCAGCCATGCTCAACATGGAAGTTGCTGCGATGGCAATGCCATAAAGGCCGGCGAGCGCGTAGGCGGTCCATATGGCCATACAGACAAAAATCACAGGCCAGGCCGTCGAACGCATCGACACGCCCAGGCCGGCAATGATGTTGGTGCCATGACCGGTGGTGGAAGCCTGGGCAATATGCTGCACTGGGCCATATTGGGTGCCAGTGTAGTACTCGGTGACCCAAACCAGTGCAGCAGTCAAAATCAATCCGACTGCACAAGCGCCAAACAATTTCATCTGGCTACCAGTCGTTGCAATCGCGTTATCGGGCATGAGCCATGTGGTCACAAAGTAAAACGCAACGAGTGACAGACCACCTGCCACTGCAAGTCCTTTGTAAAGGGCAGGCATGACGTTTTTCATGCCGGGCGAGGCCTTCACAAAGAAGCAGCCGACGATGGACGCCACAATGGAAACCGCGCCCAGCGCCAGCGGATAGATCACCGCACTGGTCCCGGCGCCGGCGACCAGCAGGGCGCCCAGCACCATGGTGGCAATCAGGGTAACCGCATAAGTTTCAAACAGGTCAGCAGCCATGCCGGCACAGTCGCCGACGTTGTCGCCAACGTTATCGGCAATCACGGCTGGGTTGCGCGGGTCGTCTTCAGGGATACCGGCCTCAACCTTGCCCACCAGGTCTGCACCCACATCGGCGCCCTTGGTGAAAATGCCGCCGCCTAGCCGCGCGAAGATTGAGATCAGGGATGAGCCGAAAGCAAAGCCGATCAAGGGGTTGAGCAGTTTGGCAAGGTTTTTGTCTGGCGCCAGATTGCCGCCGCCGACTAGAAACCAATAGAACCCGGTGACGCCAAGCAGGCCCAAGCCCACCACCAGCATGCCAGTAATGGCGCCACCGCGGAATGCGACGTCAAGTGCAGGGCCGATGCCACGGGTGGCCGCTTGTGCCGTACGTACGTTGGCACGGACTGACACATTCATCCCAATGAATCCACAGGCGCCAGACAGTACCGCACCCACCACGAATCCGACCGCACTGAGCCCATCCAGAAAAAGGCCGATCAGAACGGCCAACACGACGCCCACGATGGCAATGGTCTTGTACTGGCGCGCCAGATATGCGGCCGCGCCGGTCTGAATGGCGGCGGCGATTTCCTGCATACGGGCATTGCCCGCATCTTGAGAGAGTATCCAATTGCGTGCCCACACACCGTAGGCCACCGCAATCAATCCACAAACGAGCGCCAGAATGAGCGCCGAGTTGCCTGTCATAGTTGAATCTCCTGTTGTTTCGCTGAAGGTGGCGTCACGCAATCGGCACCACCGCTGCGTTGCTTCCTTACCTTGAAACATCAGCCCTGGGGATGACGCCGGCAATTGGCCAACGCCCGAACTTTACCGTGAAAAATTCGCTTTTCCGGAGCGGGCAAGTGGCGAGTCAGTAAAATCAGGGTTAATCCTTAGTCACTTGCGACCTGAACCCACACCGAGAAACCTCCATGTCCCTTGACAACGTTACCCCTGGCAGCAACATCCCCGAGTCCTTCAACGTGATCATTGAAATCCCCATGAACGCCGACCCGATCAAGTATGAGGTGGACAAAAAAACCGGTGCCATCTTCGTCGATCGGTTCATGAGCACCTCCATGCATTACCCGACCAACTATGGGTATGTTCCGAAAACTATTTCCGGCGATGGCGATCCGGTCGACGTGCTGGTCGTGACCCCGGTTCCACTGATCCCCGGCGTGGTCGTCACATGCCGAGCCATTGGCATCCTGAAAATGCAGGACGAAGCCGGGGACGACGGCAAGGTACTTGCCGTGCCGATCGACAAGGTACTGTCCATTTACACCCAGTGGCAGAAACCAGAGGACCTGAACCCGCTTCGCTTGAAGACCATTGCTCATTTTTTTGAACATTACAAGGACCTGGAGCAGGGCAAGTGGGTCAAAATCCTCGGGTGGGAAGGGCCAGAGTCTGCGCGGCAGGAAATCATGGACGGCGTTGCCAATTACAACCGCTCAATTGGTTGACCAGGTCGTGGTCTTGACGGCGCCTTGCTCGGGTTGCCCATGTATCATGGGCTGAACCGTTGGCGATAGCCCAGGAGTCGATGTCATGGAACCGATGCAAAGTACCAACCTCAAATCCTTCCAGTCTGCCACTTACGCCAGGAAGGCCCGTGCGGAGGGAAGCCAGTTTCTGACGCTGAGGTTGGGTGGCGAGGACTACGCGATCGACATCCTCAAAGTTCAGGAAATTCGGTCCTACGAAGCACCCACTCGCATGGTGAATGCGCCCGACTTCATCAAGGGCGTCATCGACTTGCGCGGCGTGATCGTGCCTATTGTCGATCTCCGGATCAAGCTGCGAATCGAGCCTGCGGCGTATGACGATTTCACAGTGGTCATCATTCTGAATGTAAGGGGGACGGTGCTCGGTGCAGTGGTTGATGCTGTTTCTGATGTCGTCACGCTGAGCGCTGATGCCATCAAACCTGCGCCCCATTTTGAGGCAGCGGTGGACGCCCGATTTATCACCGGTCTGGCAAGCGTGGCTGAACGTATGCTGATTGTGGTCAATGTTGACGCGCTTCTGAGCAACGCTGAAATGGGTTTAGTCTCTGCTGCGACTCCCGCTTGAGAATCAGTCAGGCTGAAGCTTTCGAAGGGGGCTGCGTTGTTGTAGGTCTTCCAGGTATTCGCCAATGCCTGCGTCTTCCTGTTGTAAAAAACGCCCTACAGCTTCAGCGAACGCCGGGTGTGCCAGCCAATGAGCACTGCTGGCCTTCATCGGTAGCAGCGCGCGCGCCAGTTTGTGCTCACCCTGTGCGCCGCCCTCGAACCTCTGGAAGCCATGCTCAATGCACCACGACAGTGGCTGGTAGTAGCAAGCCTCGAAGTGAAGACAATCCACGCGCTCCAGTGCCCCCCAGTACCTGCCATACGCGACCCCGTCCACTTTTCGGGCACCATTTTGGGCGGGAGCCTTTGATTCTATTGAATGTATTGCTATCAAACTTGAAGCGATAGCGACATTTTCGCGCTCAGCCACAAACAACAGCCAGGCGTCTGGCATCTCTTTGGCCATGCGTTGAAAGAAGTCCCGATTGAGGTAAGGCGCGTTGCCATGTTCCCAATAAGTCTTTTCGTAGCAGCGGTAGAAAAAGGCCCAGTCTTCCGCTGTGATCGCGGTGCCTTGCGAGCAACGAAACACAACGCCGGCATCTTGTACTTTGCGACGTTCCTGACGAATTTTCTTGCGTTTGTCCTGAGACAGTGTGCCCAGGAAACTGTCGAAATCCGCGTAGCCCGGGCTGCTGTTGTTCCAATGAAACTGGACGGTATGGCGAAGCATCATGCCCGCCTGCACGCAGGCCAGCTGGTCTTCCGGGCTTGTGAACAGCAAGTGCAGTGAGGATAGCTTTTCTCGCTTGCACCACTCGATCAGTGACAGTGCCAGCCTGGTCCGAATCGCATCTGACTTGGCCAGCAATCTGCTGCCGGGCACCGGGGTAAACGGAACCGCCACGAGAGCTTTGGGGTAGTAGGCAAGACCATGTTCAGCATAGGCTCTGGCCCAAGCCCAGTCAAAAACATACTCCCCCTGGGAGTGATCTTTCAGATACAGCGCGCAGGCCCCCACCAACTGCTGATCGCGTTCGATCAAGAAAAAACGGATGGTCCAGCCCTTGGTCGGTCCGATGCTGCCGCTGGCCTCCAGGGCCGCGAGGTAAGCGTGTCGCATGAAGGGCGTGGCGCCGATCTGGCTGGCCAGCAGTTCGTCCCATTGGCCGGCATCCACCTCAGCGGCGGTGTTTAAGACCCTGATGACATAATCATTTGCATCGCTGCTCACGGGTAGTCCATTTCATATTTCTGCGTGCCATGACACTCACCATCTGTGTTGCCCAGCTCAATTTTGTCGTCGGCGATTTGACCGGTAACGCCCAAAAAATTATTGGCGCGGCGCGTACTGCTTATGCCGGCGGTGCACGTCTCCTGCTCACGCCAGAACTGGCGATTTGCGGTTACGCCGCCGAAGACCTGTTTTTACGTCCTGCCTTTATAGCAGCCTGTGAGGAAGCCGTGCAGAACGTCGCCCGCGAGCTTGCCGATCTGAGGGATTTGACTTTGGTGATCGGTCACCCGACCGGGTCCGATAACCGAACCCGGTCGGTTGCTGTGCAAAACCGCCACAATGCTGCCAGCGTGTGGCGCGAAGGCCATTTGGTCGCTCGTTATGCCAAACGCCAACTGCCGAACTACCAGGTGTTTGACGAGCGGCGCTATTTCACGCCGGGCGATAGCAGTTGCGTGTTCGAGGCGGGCGTCGCCGGCAGCCGGATCAGGATTGGGCTGTTGATCTGCGAGGACGCCTGGTTCGAAGAGCCAGCCCGCCTGGCCCGTCAGGCCGGCGCAGAAATCCTGACGGTGATCAATGCCTCACCCTTTCACCTCGGCAAAGGCCTTGAGCGTGAAGACATGATGCGACTGCGCGTTGCTGCGTGTGGCCTGCCTTTGGTCTACGCCCATTTGGTGGGTGGGCAGGATGAGGTGATCTTCGAAGGCCATTCATTTGCCTTGTCGGGGAATGGAACCCTGGCTGGGCGAGCTCCCAGCTTTGTGGAAAATTTGTTCAGTGTCGCCGTCACCAGAGGTACTTCTGCCATGTCCCTCAGCGGCCCCGTCGATGCTCAGCGCACACCGGAGGCAGATCTTTGGGACGCGCTGGTCCTGGGGGTCCGCGATTACGTGGGCAAGAACGGTTTCCCCGGCGTGATCTTGGGCTTGTCGGGGGGCATTGATTCAGCCCTGGTCCTTGCCATCGCAGTGGATGCGTTGGGAAGCAACCGTGTCCGCGCGGTCATGATGCCCTCGCCGTACACGGCTGACATCAGTCAACTCGATGCGCGCGACATGTCAGAGCGCCTGAAAGTCCGGTATGACGAGATACCGATCCTGACGCAATTCAACGCCTTTAGGGCTGCCCTGTCGTCCGAATTCAAGGACTTGGCTGAGGACACGACGGAGGAAAACATCCAGGCCCGGATTCGCGGCACCTTGTTGATGGCGCTCTCCAACAAGTTCGGAAGCCTGGTTCTGACCACGGGCAACAAGTCCGAGATGGCCACCGGTTACTGCACGCTCTACGGCGACATGGCCGGTGGTTTTGCCGTCATTAAAGACCTGTCTAAAACCTTGGTGTTCCACTTGGCCCGTTGGCGCAATGCCCACGATCCCTACTTGACTCACCCCCGGCCGATACCGGAGCGCATCATCACTCGCCCACCCAGTGCTGAACTCCGGCCCGACCAGACTGACCAGGACAGTTTGCCGCCTTATGACGTGCTTGACGCGATTGTCGAACGCTACATGGAGAATGACGAGAGCATGGCGGACATCGTCGCAGCCGGCTTCAATCAGTCCGATGTCGAGAAGGTCACCCGACTGATCAAACTCAGTGAATACAAGCGCCGACAGGCCCCACCAGGTATCCGAGTCACTCATCGCAGCTTTGGCAAGGATTGGCGTTATCCTATAACCAATCGCTTTCGCGCATGAACCACTGGAGTATTTCCATGAAGCAAATCACCGCCATCGTCAAACCTTTCAAGTTGGAGGAGGTGCGTGAGGCCTTGGCCGATTGTGGTGTTACCGGCCTGACCGTGACCGAAGTCAAGGGCTTCGGTCGGCAAAAAGGACATACTGAACTTTACCGAGGCGCCGAGTACGTCGTTGACTTTTTGCCGAAGGTCAAAGTGGAAGTTGTCGTCAAGACCGACGATGTCGATCGTTGTGTCGATGCCATCATCAAGGCCGCACGCACTGGTAAAATTGGTGACGGCAAGATTTTTGTGACCAGTGTGGAGCGGGTGGTGCGTATCCGCACTGGCGAGCAGGACGAGTCCGCGGTTTAAATCTTTGTCAGGTCGGCTCGCTCGGCCATGCCGGCGGCCTGCACCAACTCAGCAAGCAAGCTGTGTGGGTCATCCCCTTGACGGACCAGAGACATTTGCCAATCGTTCATTAACTCGGCATTTCCAGACTCTGCCAAGAATTCGAACAGCCGATCGTAGTAGCCCGCGACGTTGAGGATTCCTATCGGCTTATCGTGGTAGCCGAGTTGACGCCACGTCCAAACTTCGAAAAATTCCTCAAAGGTGCCAATACCGCCCGGCAAGGTCAGGAAAACGTCGGCACGCTCTGCCATCATCCGCTTACGATCATGCATCGTGTCCACGATGTGCAACTCGGTGCATTCGCGATGTGCCCACTCCTTTTCTACCAACGCGTTCGGGATCACGCCCACCACGTGCGCGCCGCTTTCCAGCGCAGCATCGGCTAACAAACCCATCAGTCCGCTTTTTCCGCCGCCGTAAACCAATTGACCGCCATGACGGCCAATCCAAGTCCCCACCTGTTGGGCTGCGTGTGCAAACTCGGGCTTCAGACCAGGGCGTGAGCCGCAATAGACGCAGACTGAAAAATGAGGCGTCATGGACGCACGTTAATGGGTTGCATCGCCGAGATCAGGCGAGTGCCGGCCAGTGCATCGTGCCAAAACTGTCGTTGCGGGTGCAGCCGACTCAGCGTCGCCCAAATAGCGACCCAGCCGGTCACGATCACCGCCATTTCGGCGGGAGGCAATGCGTAGACGGCAACAACCGCCAAGCTGGGCAGAAGCCAGACCCAACTGAGTACATACCGCCACAGGGCCCGTTTCTGGGTAACGCCTCTGCCATGCGTGTCGACGAGGCGGATATTCCAGGTTTTCATGGCCAGCGTTTGTCCTTTGGACCAAAACCAAACAAAGTAGATGCCGAAAATCAAGAACAAAAAAGCCTGAAGCTGGTGTCTGTTGTCAAGGGCGTGACGAGTCTGGGTCAGCGTGCCGAACAGGTAGCCTGCAATGAACACGACGCCAAACATCAGAATGCCCTCGTATACCCAGCAAGCCATGCGTCTGAAAATTCCGGGCGCGGGGAACATCTCGGCTGGAACAATCACGAGGTTGGGGCTCAATTCCGATTCGTCGAGGCTTGGTCGACCAGCGGCAGTAGCGTGTTCGGATCGACCGGTTGATTGGCCGCAGCCATTTTCGGGCCCTGCCTCAAGTCTGGACGCGTCACCGGGACGGTGGCCAATCTCTTTGGCTGTACCGGCTTGGCAGTGGCTGCGGCACCTGTTGGAGCGGCAGCACCAGCAGACACCAATTTCTTCTTTTCGTCGGGGCTCAGTGACTGATAAGCCTGCCAATTGGCAGCCCTTTCACTTATCGCGACTTGTTTGCTATCTGCAAAGTTCAAACGGGCTTGCGCGCGCTGGCTCTGGCTGAGCCCGGCCCACTCGGTCATCCGGCTGTGCATCGTGGCCTGTTCGAGGGGCGACAGCTTAGCGTAGCCGGCTGAGACGGCAATCCATTTTCGTTTTTGTCCCTGACTCAAGCTGCCCCATTTTGCTGACAGGGGTTTGAGTGACAGTTGCTGTTCTGGCGTCAGGTCCTGCCAATTCGGCCTTCCAACTGGCCTGCCGCTCGCCAAAGGCGCGCTTGTGGCCCGGACTGGGTTGATCGCCCGAGACTTGCTGGTAGCGTCAGTGTCTGGAAACTGCCCAGACGGTTCAACGGCGGCAAGTACAGGATTCGCTAAGCCGTCAATGGCGCCCACCAAGATAAGGATCAGGCTGGCGAGCCGTATCCCGCCCAACTTGCTATGGTTGATGTTGATACCAAAAATTCTCATTTCAGCGTCAAGGAACCCTGCCAGCATTGAGTTTCAAAAACTGCGCGAAGCCAGGGTCAGCGTAGGCTGAAGGTGGCAGGTCATCGGTCAAAATCGCAACATCGATCTCGGCCAATTCATTGGCACGGTTTTCACTCTGTATCCGGTCAATCGCGACAATGCCCAGAAGCAGTGCGAGCAAGGGCAGCAATGAGGCCCACTTTCCCCAATACGAGGCAGGTCCCCCTCCAATCACCAACACTGACGACCCGGTCGAGGCAGGTGCTTGGACCAGGCCTTTGCGCAGCACCGACCGGTGCTGAGCGAGCGCCTGAAGCCTCGCCACCCGCAGACGCTCGGAGACATCGTGTGGCAGGCTGTCGGCCGCATCTGACAGGTGAGCCGCAAGCCGCAAGCCGAAGCGCTCTGCCGCCAGTTCCTGTTGGTATTCGCGAGAGTTTGTCATAGCTTTATTCCTTTAGCGCGCAAGGCGCCAGACAAGGTTTGTATCGCCCGAAAGCAATGCGTTTTGACGCTGCCTTGCGAACATCCCATCGCGACCGCCGTTTCGGCGACGTCCAACTCCTCCCAATAACGCATGAGAAAGGCTTCCCGTTGACGTCCAGGCAATTCTAGGATTTCTGATTCGATGGCCTTCAAGGTTTGTGCCCGTTCCGTCAATTGCTCGGCACTTTCTGTTCGAAGATCGCCGTCGGCAGGTTCTAACATCTCCAGCAAATCAAATTTGTCGTCCTCGCCCTCGGTTTCGAAATCGCTCATGTTGGAGAAAAGCGCATTCCTTACTTTTTGACGCCTGAACCAGTCCAATGTGCAGTTGGACAGGATACGCTGAAACAGCATGGGGAACTCATTGGCTGGCTTGTGTCCGTAGTGCTCGGCCAACTTCATCATGCTGTCCTGAACAATGTCAAGCGCGGACTCGTCGTTCCGAACATGGTAGACAGCTCTTTTGAACGCCCGTTTTTCAACGCTTTTCAAAAAGTCGGAAAGTTCTTGTTCTGTCGCCAAGAGGAATTGCGATGACGCAAGCAGGGTGAGTTGGCAGGGCTGAATTTGAAAAACGGCGTGACTGGCTTTTGTCCGGACTGCTTGCAATTATGGCACCCTCAACCGCAGTCCCGGCTCTGGAAGGAGCTTGATCTCGGCAGACGATGCCATAATCCGCGATGCTAATCAAAAGGCAAACGGGTCATGGTCCGGCGCGCTACGCTTTGCGCCTATGGTTTTGACCTCAAGTTCCGCTGCGACTCCACAAGAGTTTGCAAAGGGGCACCCAAGGTTTTTCGTCAGAGAAATTCACAAAGGTTCATCATGGAAATTTCAAAAGCTGAAGTCGCATCAGCATTGGCGGCGAGCCACGCAGCCAAAACGCCAGGAACTGGCGCAAACCCAAAAGGGCTCGCGGCGCCCAATCCTGGCCAAGAACTGCGAGGCGGCGAGATCCTCGTCAAAGCCTTGCAAGCCGAGGGCGTCAAGTACATCTGGGGCTATCCCGGCGGGGCTGTGCTTCACATCTACGACGCGTTTTACAAGCAGGACACCATCCAGCACATTCTCGTTCGTCACGAACAGGCAGCTGTGCACGCCGCAGACGGTTACGCCCGCGCCACGGGGGAGGTCGGCGTGGCCTTGGTCACTTCGGGCCCCGGTGTCACCAATGCAATCACCGGCATCGCTACCGCATATATGGACAGCATCCCGATGGTGATCGTCACCGGGCAGGTTCCCACCCATGCCATCGGACTTGACGCTTTCCAAGAGTGTGACACGGTGGGTATCACACGGCCGATCGTTAAGCACAATTTCCTGGTCAAAGACGCTAGAGACATGGCTGAGGTCATGAAAAAGGCCTTTCATATTGCCCGCAGCGGACGTCCAGGACCCGTGGTGGTCGATATTCCGAAAGATGTGTCGTTCAAAAAGGTGCTTTACACAGGCTACCCCGACACGGTTGAAATGCGCTCTTACAACCCGGTGCGCAAAGGCCACGGCGGTCAAATCCGCAAGGCCCTGCAACTTTTGATGGGAGCGAAGCGGCCTTACATCTATACCGGCGGCGGCGTGCTCATGAGCAATGCGTCGTCAGAACTGCGCACCCTGGTGGACATGCTGGGATACCCATGCACCAATACGTTGATGGGCCTGGGTGCCTATCCTGCAAGCGACCGTAAATTTCTCGGCATGTTGGGTATGCATGGCACCGTTGAAGCCAATAACGCCATGCAAAACTGTGATGTGCTGCTGGCTGTCGGAGCGCGCTTTGACGATCGCGTGATCGGTAATCCGAAGCACTTTGCCCAAAATGAGCGCAAGATCATCCACATCGACATTGACCCGTCGAGCATCTCCAAACGGGTCAAGGTCGACATTCCCATTGTTGGAGACGTTCGGGATGTCCTGTCTGAAATGATCGCCATGATCAGGGAGGGCAGCTTGAAGCCTGATATGGGGGCATTGGGTGCATGGTGGGACACGATTGAGACTTGGCGGCGGCGTGACTGCCTGAAGTATGACCACGGCAAGGGTGATGTGATCAAGCCCCAATTTGTCGTGGAAACGCTTTGGAACATGACCAAGGATGTGGAGACGTATATCACCTCCGATGTCGGTCAGCATCAAATGTGGGCCGCGCAGTACTACCGGTTTGATCAGCCACGCCGCTGGATCAACTCCGGCGGGCTGGGGACCATGGGTGTCGGGATACCTTACGCCATGGGCATCAAGCTGGCCAAGCCCGAAGCAGAGGTTTTCTGCATCACCGGCGAGGGCTCTGTGCAGATGTGCATCCAGGAACTGTCAACTTGTCTGCAGTACAACACACCGATTAAGATTGTGTCGCTCAATAACCGTTACCTCGGCATGGTGCGGCAGTGGCAGGAAATCGACTACGAAGGGCGTTACAGCCACAGCTACATGGACGCGCTGCCGAACTTTGTCAAATTGGCCGAGGCCTATGGCCACGTCGGCATGCTGATCGAAAAGCCGCAGGATGTAGAGCCAGCGCTTCGCGAGGCGCGCAAGCTCAAGGACAGAACGGTGTTCATGGATTTCCGCACCGACCCCACAGAAAATGTGTTTCCCATGGTCAAAGCGGGCATGGGCATCACCGAAATGCTGCTGGGCTCGGAAGACCTTTAAACCTTTTTGGACGACTCTATTGTTTGCCAAGCCTTGCGGTTACCGCTGCACGGGGAGGGCAACAACTGGATTAATCTCATAATATGAAACATATCATTGCGGTTTTGCTCGAAAACGAGCCCGGCGCACTATCGCGTGTGGTGGGGCTTTTCTCCGCCCGGGGGTACAACATTGAGTCGCTGACTGTCGCCCCGACAGAGGACCCCAGCTTGTCGCGCATGACAATTCAAACCACGGGTTCAGACGATGTGATCGAACAGATCACCAAGCATCTCAACCGCCTGATCGAGGTGGTTAAAGTGGTCGATTTGACCGAGGGCGCCTACATCGAGCGTGAGTTGATGATGGTCAAAGTCCGCGCAGTGGGCAAGGAGCGCGAGGAAATGAAGCGTATGGCTGATATTTTCCGGGGGCGAATCATCGACGTGACAGAAAAAAGCTACACCATTGAATTGACGGGTGACCAGTCCAAGAATGACGCCTTTTTGGAAGCTATCGAGCGCAGTGCCATCCTTGAGACGGTACGCACTGGCTCGAGTGGCATTGGTCGTGGCGAACGTATCTTGAGAGTTTGACTTTTTACAACGGAGAAAATGATGAAAGTGTTTTACGACAAGGATTGTGATCTGAGCCTCATCAAGGGCAAGACCGTGGCCATTATTGGTTACGGCAGTCAGGGTCATGCCCATGCCCAGAATTTGAACGACAGTGGCGTCAAGGTCGTTGTCGGCTTGCGCAAAGGCGGCGCATCATGGTCCAAGGTCGAGAAGGCCGGTTTGCAGGTGGCCGAGGTTGCCGATGCTGTCAAGGCGGCGGACGTGGTCATGATCCTGCTTCCCGATGAGCAGATCGGCGCTGTGTACAGCAAAGATGTTGAACCGAACATCCGGCAAGGTGCATCTTTGGTGTTCGCCCACGGATTCAATGTGCATTACGGACTGGTAAGCCCACGCGCTGACCTCGACGTCTGGATGGTCGCTCCGAAAGCCCCTGGTCATACCGTGCGCGGCACCTATGTTCAAGGTGGCGGCGTGCCGCACCTCATCGCCATTCACCAGGACAAGTCCGGCCGCACGCGTGAACTGGCGTTGAGCTACGCCATGGCCAACGGCGGTGGTAAGGCAGGGATCATCGAAACCAATTTTCGGGAAGAAACCGAAACCGATCTGTTTGGCGAGCAGGCCGTGCTGTGCGGTGGAACTGTCGAATTGATCAAGGCTGGTTTCGAGACCTTGGTCGAAGCTGGCTACGCACCTGAAATGGCCTATTTTGAGTGCCTGCACGAACTCAAGCTGATTGTTGACATGATTTATGAAGGCGGCATTGCCAACATGAACTACTCGATCTCCAATAACGCCGAATATGGTGAGTATGTGACTGGTCCTCGGATCGTTACCAGCGCCACCAAGGATGCGATGCGTCAGTGCCTTAAGGACATTCAGACTGGCGAATATGCCAAGAGCTTCATCCTAGAAAACAAGGCGGGTGCGCCCACGTTGCTGAGCCGGCGGCGCCTGATGGCGGAGCACCAGATCGAAACGGTGGGCGAGTCGCTGCGCGCCATGATGCCATGGATCAAGAAGAACAAGCTGGTGGATCAAACCCGCAATTGATGCTCGGTTGATGGGTAACAAAGGCCACTGCGGTGGCCTTTGTTATGTTGTTTGTATTCACTGCCGGAGGCGAGTCACATGCATGACGGAAACGAACCCGATATCGTTGAAGGCGACCCGGTCATGATCCGCAAACGCCGCAAGGGCATTTATGTCTTGCCCAACCTGTTCACACTGGCGGCCTTGTTCGGAGGTTTCTATGCCACTGTGATGGCCATTAACGGACGATTTGACCTGGCCGCAGTGGGGATTTTCTGTGCCATGGTTCTCGACAGCCTGGATGGACGGGTGGCGCGCATGACCAACACACAAAGCGCGTTTGGCGAACAAATGGACTCTTTGTCGGACATGGTTTCATTTGGCGCTGCACCGGCCATCATTTCCTATGTTTGGGCATTGCAAGGGCTAGGTCGGTGGGGCTGGATCGCTGCCTTCGTCTACTGTGCCTGTGCGGCACTGCGGCTAGCTCGTTTTAATGTCAACACCGGTGTCGTCGACAAGCGCTATTTCCAGGGGCTCCCATCACCTGCGGCAGCTGCTCTTGTGGCTGGTTTCATCTGGTTGATGACCGATCAGGGCGTGAAGGGCGCGAGCGTTGCTTGGCCCATGTTTGCGCTTGCATTGTTTTCCGGACTCACCATGGTGACCAACGTACCCTTCTATAGCTTCAAAGATCTGCACCTCAAGAAAAGTGTTCCCTTTGCGGTGATTGTTTTGATTGCTCTGGTGATTGCCATTGTGAACATCGACCCTCCGATCGTCGTTTTTGGCATGTTTGTGCTTTATGGGCTCAGTGGCTATATGGTCTACGCTTGGAGACGGATGCACGGTGTGCGAACCAGTGTGATCAGCACTTCCACCGAGGAGCCCGAAGAGAGGGGTATGCACAAATGAGGTGGTTGACTTTCGCTCAAGGTTGTCGCCAAGACTTTTCGGCCGCTTGTGGTACATTTTGCCTATGACTACTTTTTTGGCTGCGCTGATCCTATCGCCCGATGGGCCGAGACGGTAGCCTGCACGCCTCCGTTTCACAAAGCCCGTTTGCCAAAGCAGCGGGCTTTTTGTTTGGGTCTTTAAGGACATTGAGATGACTGATAAGCTGATCATTTTCGACACGACATTGCGAGACGGTGAGCAGTCACCTGGCGCATCGATGACCAAGGACGAAAAGCTCCGGATCGCACGGCAATTGGAGCGGCTGAAAGTTGACGTGATCGAGGCCGGATTTGCTGCTAGTTCGAACGGCGACTTCGAAGCGGTTCAGGCCATTGCCAATGCCATCAAGGATTCAACCGTTTGCTCGCTGTCCCGTGCCAATGACCGGGACATTTCGCGGGCGGCGGAGGCTTTGAAGGGCGCCAACGGTGCGCGCATACACACCTTCATCGCCACATCGCCGCTGCACATGGAAAAAAAGCTGCGCATGACCGCAGACCAGGTGTTCGAGCAGGCCAAGCTGGCCGTGCGTTTTGCTCGAAATCTCGTGGCTGACGTTGAATTCAGCCCGGAGGATGGTTACCGCAGTGATATGGACTACCTTTGCCGAATCCTTGAGGCAGTGATCAAGGAGGGTGCGAGCACCATCAATGTACCGGACACGGTGGGTTACGCTGTGCCGGAACTGTATGGTCAGTTCATCAAGGAATTGCGGGAACGCATTCCCAACTCTGACAAGGCTGTCTGGTCGGTGCATTGCCACAATGACCTTGGCATGGCGGTCGCGAATTCTCTGGCAGGTGTCAAGATTGGTGGTGCCCGGCAAGTGGAGTGCACCATCAATGGCCTGGGTGAACGTGCGGGGAATTGCAGCCTGGAGGAGGTCGTGATGGCGGTCAGGACCCGGCGAGACTATTTCGGTCTGGATGTGGGCATTGATACCAAGCATATTTTGGCGGCCAGCCGCATGGTGAGTCAGACCACGGGCTTTGTGGTTCAGCCAAACAAGGCGGTGGTGGGGGCCAATGCCTTCGCCCATGCCTCCGGCATTCATCAGGACGGCGTTCTCAAAGCGCGTGATACCTATGAAATTATGCGGGCCGAGGATGTGGGCTGGAGCGCCAACAAGATTGTTCTGGGCAAGCTCAGTGGTCGCAATGCATTCAAGCAGCGCTTGCTGGACTTGGGTGTGCAAATGGACAGTGAAGCGGACATCAATGCTGCATTTGCCAAGTTCAAGGAACTTGCAGACCGTAAGAGCGAGATTTTTGACGAAGACATCCTGGCGCTCGCCAGCGATGAAAGTATGTCGCACGACAAGGACCGCTACAGCTTTGTGTCCCTGTCACAGCACAGTGAAACGGGCGAGCGACCCCAGGCGAGCATCGTGTTCAGCGTAGAAGGCCGGGAGGTTAAAAGTTCCTCCGATGGCAACGGCCCTGTTGACGCTTCACTGAAGGCCATTGAATCTCAAGTGAAAAGTGGCGCCGACATGGTGCTTTATTCCGTGAACGCTATCAGTGGTTCCACCGAAAGCCAGGGCGAGGTGACCGTTCGGCTGCAAAACAGTGGGCGCGTCGTCAATGGTGTGGGGTCTGACCCTGACATCGTGGTGGCATCGGCGAAGGCTTACTTGAGCGCACTCAACAAGCTGCACAGCAAAGCGGACCGGGTTGCCGCACAAGGTTGAGTGAAATCGAGGCTGCCTGCGCTGTTTCTTGAAGAAGATTGTGCAAGTACTTGATCCAGCGTGCTTTTTTTGTTTAAACTCTGGCTTCTTTCAATGCCCGGAGATGGCCGTATGCCCATGACTCTTCAGTCTGCTGTTGGAAATACCCGGCAACGGTGGCTGCTTTCGATGGTCTTGGCGCTAATCTTGATCATGGGTGGGCAAACCACGGCGGAGGCGGCCGAGACAAAGCGCCCGTCGGCCAAGGCACCTGCCAAGGCCGCAGTGACCAAGCGAAAGGTCGGCGTTGTGACGGTCAATGGCAAGAAGCGCACCTTGGCCAGGGCCGCCATTGCTGCCAAACCTTCTTACGGGCAATTGGCTGGGCTGCACGGTTTGCATGATGCGCTGGAACTTAAATCCAGCGTAGCACTTGTGATTGACCAAGACACCCGCGAGGTGCTGGTCAGCAAGAATGACAAGGCAGTTTTGCCGATTGCCTCGTTGACCAAACTCATGACTGGTTTGGTACTCAGTGAAGCCAACCTGTCCATGGATGAAGTCATCACCATCACACAAGATGATGTGGACACGGAAAAGGGCAGTTCCTCCCGCTTGATGGTGGGGGCGCAACTTAGCCGAGGTGAACTGTTGCATCTTGCCTTGATGTCGAGCGAAAACCGGGCCGCTCATGCGCTTGGCCGAACCTTCCCCGGCGGATTAACCATGTTTGTCGATCTCATGAACGCCAAAGCCAAACTGATCGGCATGAACGACACCCGCTACGTCGAACCGACGGGCCTATCCAGCAAGAATCAATCCAGTGCCTATGACCTGGCCAAATTAGTGGGCGTTGCCTACGACAACGCAACTCTGCGCGAATTGTCCACCTCGCCCGGTCACCAGGTGGCAGTGGGCAAGCGCACATTGCAGTACAACAACACCAACCGGCTTGTGAAAAATCCGGCCTGGGACATTGGCCTTCAAAAAACAGGTTACATCTCCGAGGCCGGCCAATGTTTGGTCATGCAGGCGCGTGTGTCCGGGCGCAAATTGATCATGGTTTTTCTTGACTCAGCCGGCAAGTTAACGCGTTTGGCTGATGCTGAGCGGGTGCGGCGCTGGATAGAGTCCAACCACCCGGCGAGTTCACGCACCGTCGTCTTGTAATTTCCAGGCCGCGGTTTCAAGCCTTGACCCAGGCCTTGGGCCAAAGCTCAACGCCCCAAATCAGCGTTTGGCATCTGGGCGGTAGCCCAAAGTTTCTGAAATGGTGGCTGCGGTGGCCTGCAGCTTGGGCAACCAGCCGTCCTCCAGGCGTTCGGCCGGAGCAGATATAGACAGGCCTGCCACCAGTTTGCCTTGGTCGTCGTAAATGCCGGCTGCCATACACCGGACGCCCAGTTCCAATTCCTCGTTGTCCCTGGCCACACCATACTGCCTCACTTTGGACAGCTCACGCTCGAGGGCTGGTAACTGCGTCAGGCTGTTTTTGGTGTGTCCGTTCAGGCCGGTTCTCGTGGCGTAGGCGCGAACGCGCAGGGGCTCGTCGTTCGCCAGGAACAATTTGCCTACCGAGGTCAGGTGCAGGGGAGCGCGGCCTCCGATGGCACGCACCACCTGCATGCCCGAGCGCTCGCTGTAGGCGCGCTCCACGTAGATGATCTCATCACCTTGGCGCACACTCAGATTGACCGGTTGCTGAATTTGTTTGTGGAGATCACGCATTGGCGCCAGGGCAGCGTCTCGTACATTGAGTCGGCTCTTCACCAGGTTGCCCAGTTCAAGCAGGCGCATGCCCAAGCGGTAGCTTCCGGGCTGTGAGCGGTCCACAAAGCGACCGGTTGCCAGATCATTCAGAATCCGGTGCGTCGTAGAGGGGTGCAAACCGGTCTTTTCGCTGATTTCCTTCAAGGAAATCGCCTCTTCTCTGGAAGCCAGCACGTCCATCAAGGCAAACATCCGCTCAATAACCTGAACGGTGGGTGTTGCGGCGATGCCGCTCTCGCTTTTTCTCACGGTAACTCCTGCATAGCTGGCCGTCATTTTACCATGTGAAAAAATGACCGTGCTGGGCCCTGATGTCTCAGGACGTCGACGGCAGCGACGTGTCTCTGATCCATGCGCCCTTGACAAATACCTGGCTGGGCATGAAGTTCGCCTTGTAACTCATCTTCTGGCTGTCTTGGATCCAGTAGCCGAGGTAGACGTAGGGCAATTGCAGCGCCCGTGCCTGCTCAATTTGCCACAGCACACCGAAGGTGCCGTAGCTGCACCGGGATTCCGGCTCGTAGAAGGTGTAGACCGCCGACAGCCCATCGTCCAGGACATCAAGGATAGAGACCATCCTGAGCGGCCCGGGGGCGCCATCGGCTTGTGCCTCCCGAAATTCAACCAGCCTTGAATTGACCCGGCTTTGCAGCAGGAACTGCGTGTAATGGTCAACGCTGTCCTGGTCCATGCCGCCCCCTGCATGGCGGCCGGCCTGGTAGCGCAGGTAAAGGTCGTAGTGCTCCTGTACAAAGCACAGATTGAGCACGCGCGCCTGCAAGTTGGCATGGCGCACCAGCGCCCGGCGCTGACTTCTGTCGGGTTGGAAGTCTTGGACCATCACCCGCAGTGGCGTACAGGCCTGGCAGGCATCGCAATACGGGCGATAGGTGAACATTCCGCTGCGCCGAAATCCCTGGTTGACCAAGCCCGAATAGGTGCTGTTGTTGATCAGGTGGCTGGGCGTCGCCACCTGAGACCGTGCCTGGCGGTCTGGCAGATAGCTGCAGGGGTAAGGCGCCGTGGCATAAAACTGCAGCGCCTGGAGCGGAAGGTCCTTGAGGTGCGTCACGTCAACTCGCAACCGGTAGGGTGGGGAGAATGTTCCGCCAGTATAGGGCGTCGAACTGCCAGTTCGGTCCGGTTTGCGCGGCCGCCACAGCCACACGGTCAAGGAACTTCTGACGCGGCCATTCCCGGGCGCCGAGGGAAGCCAGATGCGCTGTGTTTTGCTGGCAATCGACCTGAGTGATGCCATGCTGCAGACAAAAGGCAATCAGTGCGGCCAGCGCGATTTTGGACGCATCGCTTCGACGGCTGAACATGGACTCGCCAAACACTGCATTGCCAATGGCGACGCAATACAGTCCGCCGACCAGCTCGCCGTCCACCCAGGTTTCGACGCTGTGCGCCAAGCCCGACTGGTGCAGCTGCCCATAGGCATCCTGCATGGCCGGCACGATCCAGGTGCCATCCTGGCCAGGCCTTGGGCTGGTGGCACAAGCTGCCATCACCTGGCTGAACCGCGTGTCAAAACGAAGCTCGCAACCAGGGGTTTTGATGAACTTGCGCAGGGTCTTCCTCAGCGATGGATGCAATTGGAAACGGGCGGCTTCCAGCACCATGCGTGGGTTGGGGCTCCACCAAAGAATGGGCTGGCCGGCGCTGAACCAGGGGAATATGCCTTGTCGGTAGGCGGATTTCAGGGTGTCGACATCCAGCCTGCCGCCGGCTGCCAGCAGTCCGGGTGCTGCGGTGGTTTGGCTCCAGGCCTGACCGGGCGCGGGAAAGGGGTCACCGGGTTCCATCCAGGTCAGGGCGGGCTGTTTGGCAGGCATGCGGCAACTGTAGCCGACAGGACCAATGCCTTTTGAGCGACCGCTAGGCTGACGATGGGTTGCGAACCGCTACAATACATGTAAGTCGGGGTGTAGCGCAGCCTGGTAGCGCATCTGGTTTGGGACCAGAGGGTCGAAGGTTCGAATCCTTTCGCCCCGACCAATGAGTGTCAAATGGAAGCGGGTCTGGATATGATGTCCTCATCCGCTTTTTTTATGGGTTAATGCTGTTCGGTCCGTGGGCTTGCGTTTGAAGGGTGTTGATCATGATGGTTCGGCTGTTGTACGTGAGTCGCCCGGTGGAGCCTTTGACCACCACAGTGACGGGCTCGATCCTGGCAACTGCACAGGCCCACAACCCAGCAAATGGCATCACTGGCGCCCTGTGCCAGGGCCAGGGCCTGTTTCTGCAGGTTCTTGAGGGCGAGCGCAGTGCGGTCAACCGCCTTTTCGGCCGTATCGTGCTGGACCGGCGCCACAGAGACGTCGAACTGCTGCAAATGGAAGAAATCACCGAGCGACGCTTTGGGCAATGGTCTATGGCCTATGTCGACCTGTCCAGCCTGGACCCGATGGTGCAACTCAAGCACCCGGAATTTGACCCCTATTCAGCCTCGGGCGCGTTTGCCATGACCCTGCTGGAGGAGTTGCTGGCGGCCGGCTCCGCGATCAACGCCCCGGCGGTTTGAAGCTTTTATCAATCATGCAGATCCAGCGCGTTGAATCCTTCATCTTGCATGTGCCGGTCACCGGCAGCCAGATCGCTGACAGCACGCACAGCATCACGCATTGGGGCGTGGTCGGCGCCAGGGTCACCCGCGAGGACGGCTTGCAGGGTTACGGGTTTACCGGCACCCATGCCCATCTGGCCAGCGACCAGTTGATCACCCGCTGTATCGATACGTGTCTGGCGCCCCTGCTGGTGGGGCAAGACGCCAACGACATCGAACGCCTGTGGCAACGAGTGGCGCGCCAGCCCGCGCTGCAATGGGTTGGCCGCGCCGGCATCACCACATTGGCCCATGCGGCACTGGACGTTGCCCTGTGGGACCTGCGCGCCAAAGCGCTGCAGATGCCGCTGTGGCAGTGCCTGGGTGGCGCGGTGCGCCAGCAGGTACGCGCCTACAACACCGACATTGGCTGGCTGTCGATCCCGGATGCGCAGCTTGTCAGCGGCGCACGGCAGGCGGTGGACGAGGGCTTCACCGGCATCAAGATCAAGGTTGGCTCCACGGTGGAGCGCGACCTTGCGCGCCTGCGCGCCGTGCGCCAGGCCATCGGCGACAGTGTGACCCTGGCCATTGACGGCAATGGCAAATGGGATTTGCCCGATTGCCTGCGCTTTTGCCGTGCCGCCGAGGACCAGAATGTGTTCTGGTTTGAAGAACCCTTGTGGTACGACGCCGTGCAGCGCCATGCCCAACTGGCCCGCGCCACCGCGATTCCCGTGGCGCTGGGTGAACAGCTCTACAGTGTGGACGCCTTTGCTGAATTCATTGCCCAAGGTGCGGTGCATTGGCTGCAACCGGACGTGACCCGCATGGCGGGCCTGACCGAAGTGCTGCGGGTGGTGGAACTGGCTGCGGCGCACCGCTTGCCGGTGGCGCCCCATGCGGGTGACATGAGCCAGGTGCATCAGCACCTGAACTTCAGCCGGCCCGCCTGCACGGTGCTGGAGTACATCCCCTGGATTCGCCACTGTTTCGAAGCGCCGGCCCGGGTGGTGGACGGCCATTACCAACTGCCGGATCAGCCCGGGGCCAGCACCACCCCGACCGCGCAGGCCTGGGAAACCTATCGGCGCCCGACCACCTGAGCCGGCGCCTCTGACGACGCCAGCCGGGCCATCGCTTGGCGTAAACTCAACCGCGCACAGAGTGGCTGCGCCTTTTCTGCCCGTAGCTCAGTTGGATAGAGCAACAGCCTTCTAAGCTGTGGGTCGGGGGTTCGATCCCCTCCGGGCAGACCA
>JBAXMQ010000045.1:0-23369 GCA_037134215.1 Betaproteobacteria bacterium | reverse complement strand
GCGCCCTGCAAATGCACCGCCATGCGCGCCAGCACCTCCTTGGGCCGGATCGGCTTGGTGACATAGTCCACACCGCCGGCCTCCAAGGCGGCCACCAGGTGCTCGGTCTCGGTCAACCCGGTCATGAAAATGATGGGGATGTGCGCCGTACGCGGTGCGGCCTTGAGCCGGCGCGCCACCTCAAAGCCGTCAATGCCCGGCATCATGGCGTCCAGCAAGACAATGTCGGGCAGCACCTGCTCAGTGCGATGCAGCGCCGACTCACCGCCGGTCGCTACCAGCACGGTGTAGCCGGACTCGTCCAGCGCGTCGTGCAGCACCGACAGGTTGTCGGGCACGTCATCCACTATGAGCACCACATCGCTGTGGGCACGGTCCAGCGGGTCATCGAGCTTGGCGGGGCTCATGTCAGGGCGTCTCCGTGCCGGGGGCCGGCTCAGGCTGCTGCAGCAAGGGCTCGAGCTGCTGCACCATGGTCTCAAACTGGAACTGCCGCGCCAGCGCCCGCATGCGTGCCACAAAGGGCTGGCATTCGGGCTGCTGCTGCTCGATCTGCGCCAGCGCGTTCAGGATGCCGCGGTAATAACCCAGGCCGGCGGCCTCCAACAGGGCTTGCAGCACCGGTTGCGCGGGCAGTTGGTCGGCCGTGGGCGGACTGGGTGGCAATGCGTCGGGCGCCGGTGCCGCCGCCAGCCAGTCCAGCCCCAGCTTGTGTTCGAGCCAGTCCAGCAGCTCGCTGTGGCGCCAGGGCTTGAGGAGGAAGTCCTCGGCCGGCACACCCAGGTCATTGTCCAGACCCTGGTCAAAGGCGTTGGCCGACACAATGGCCACCGGCAGCGACGCGCCGCCCTTGAGCGTGCGCAGGCGCCGGATGGTCTCCCAGCCGTCGATGCCGGGCATGGCCAGGTCCATCAGAATCGCATCGGGCCGGTAGCCGGTTGCCAGCAGGTCCAGCGCGTCATGGCCGCTGGCGGCTGTGCGCAGGTCAAAGCCCAGCGGCTGCAGCAGGCGCAGCAGCAGTTCGCGGTCGGCCTCCTCGTTGTCAACCAGCAGCACCCGCCGGCGCGGGCCAGCGTAGCCGAGCCGCGTCTTGGGGGTGCGCGGTCGCAGCAAATCGGCCGCATCGCCCGCCTGCACGCGGACCTCGGGCAAAAATAGCTTGACCCGAAACACCGCACCGGCGCCGGGTGTGCTGCTCAGGGTCAGTTCGCCGCCCATCAGGTCGGTGAGCATCTTGGCAATGGTCAGGCCCAGGCCGGCGCCGGGCGCGGCGGTCGGTGCGGCGCCGGGCGCCGGGCCGCGGCTGAAGGGCTCAAAAATACGGGCCTGCTCCTGGGCCGACAGACCCGACCCGGTGTCTTCAATGTCAATCACCGCCATCTCACGCGCATGCCGCACCCGCAAACTCACCCGGCCCTGCGCCGTGAACTTGATGGCATTGCCCAGCAGGTTGATCAGGATCTGGCGCACCCGCTTTTCGTCGCCGCGCACAACGGCAGGCAGGCTGCCCTCGGGCTGGTAGCTGAAAGCCAGGCCCTTGGCCTGCGCTTGCAGCTCAAACATGGCGGCCACCTCGGCCATTAAACTTTCGAAGTGCATCGGTCGCAGCTGCAACGTCAGTTTGCCGCTCTCGATGTGCGCGATGTCGAGCGTGCCTTCAATCAGCGACAGCAGGTGCTCGCCGCCACGCCGGATCACGGCCACTGCCTGCTTGCGGTGCGGTGGAATCGTGGCGTCTTCACCCATGAGTTGCGCATAACCCAAAATGCTGTTGAGCGGCGTGCGCAATTCGTGGCTGATGGTGCTGATGTAGCGGCTCTTGGCATGGTTGGCCTGGTCAGCGGCGGCCCGGGCGCGATCGGCCAACTGACGTGCCGCCTGTAACTCGGCGTCGGTCTGCCGGTGCGATTCAATCTCGCGCATCAGCAAATGGGTCTGTCGGTTGGATTCTTCCTGTGCCACCTCCCGGCTCTTGTGCGCCAGCACCACCCACCAGGCGACCAGGCAGGCGATCAAGAGCAGCGCCAGGTAGGCCTTGACAAAGCCCGAGTACAAAGCCGTCTGTGGCGCCAGCCACGGTGCTGCGTCGGCACTCAGAGGTACGAGCCCGCGAAGTTCTTGGTGGTAGAGCAGCCCGAACACGCTGGCCAAGAGGGGCGCAATCACCAGCATCAGCAACAGGAAAAACCCCAGGCCTCGGTCCAGGTAGGGCCAGAGCAGGCGTGGCATCAGGCGCCGCAATGCCGCTGACCATTGCGCCGTCAGGCTGGCGTGGGGTTTGCACAGGTCGCCGCAGCGCGCGTCCAAGGTGCAACACAGCGAGCAGATGGCACCGCGGTAAGCTGGGCAATGGGCCATGTCCGGCCCCTCGTACTCACGTTCGCAGATCACGCAGCGCTGCACCGCCACCCGGGGCGGGCCGCCGGGGGTGCCATCCGAATGGGGTGCGGGCGCAGGGCTCGAGCGGGCGATGTAGTAACGCCCCCCGGTGGCCCAGGCGATCAGGGGCGAGGTCACCATCGCTGTGACCAGCGCAATCAGCGCAGAAAAGGCTTGGGCCAGCGGCCCGAACACACCCAGGTGTGCAGCAACCGACAGCAGTGAGGCCAGCGCCATGGCGCCCACACCCACCGGGTTGATGTCATAGAGGTGGGCGCGCTTGAACTCGATGCCGGGCGGTGACAGCCCCAGCGGCTTGTTGATCACCAGGTCAGCCACCACCGCCATCATCCAGGCAATGGCGATGTTGGAATACAGGCCCAGCACGTCCCCTAGCGCCTCAAACACGTTCATTTCCATCAGCATGAAGGCAATCACAGTGTTGAACACCACCCAGACGACCCGGCCCGGGTGGCTGTGCGTCAAGCGCGAGAAAAAATTGCTCCAGGCCAAGGAACCCGCGTAGGCATTGGTGACATTGATCTTGAGCTGCGACACCACCACCAGCAGGGCGGTGGCGGCCACCGCCCACCCATAGTGCGGAAACACATACTCGTAAGCCGCCAGGTACATCTGATTGGGGTCCACCGCGCGCTCCACCGGCACCGCATGGCTGATGGCCAGGTAGGCCAGCAGCGCCCCACCCAGCATCTTGAGTACCCCCAGCACCACCCAGCCTGGCCCGCCGGCCAGCACCGCCAGCCACCAGCGCCACCGGTTGGCGGGCGTCTGGGCCGGCATGAAACGCAGGTAGTCGGCCTGCTCGCCCATTTGCGTGATCAGGGCAATGCCGACCGTGAGCGCCGCCCCAAACAGGTGCAGACTAAATCCAGCCACCGTGGCCTGCTCCCCTTTGTAGTGCACCACGCCTGCCAAGGCACCGGGGTCCAGCAGCGCCACCGCCACGTAGGGCACCAGCAGCAGCAGCAACCACAGAGGCTGCGTCCAGAGCTGCAAGCGGCTGATGGCCGAGACGCCATGGGTCACCAGCGGGATGACCACCAAGGCGCACACCAGATAGCCCCAGCGCGTCGGAATGCCCAGCGCCAGCTCCAGCGCGTAGGCCATCACCGCCGCCTCCAGCGCGAAAAAGATGAAGGTGAAGGACGCGTAGATCAGCGAGGTGAGGGTGGAGCCGATGTAGCCAAAGCCCGCACCGCGGGTGAGCAAATCCATGTCGAGCCCGTAGCGGGCCGCGTAGATGCTGATCGGCAGGCCAGCCAGGAAGATGATCAGGCCAGTGGCCAGAATGGCCCATAGCGCGTTGGTGAAGCCGTATTGCACCAACAGCGTGGCGCCCACGGCCTCCAGAATCAGGAAGCTGGCCGCGCCAAAGGCGGTGTTGGCCACGCGCCAGGGCGACCACTTGCGAAAGCGCTGGGGCGTGAATCGCAGGGCATAGTCTTCCAGGGTTTCGCTGCCGACCCAGGCGTTGTAGTCGCGGCGCACCCACGTGATACGCTGGGGCGCTGCAGGGGCAGTGTCGGCGGCAAGGGTCACGCTGCGACGCTGCAGGTTTCATGCCACGGCACGGCTATTGCATACTATTGGGCATGGAACTCACACCCCGCGAAAAAGACAAACTGCTCCTGTTCACCGCCGCCCTGCTGGCTGAGCGGCGCAAGGCGCGCGGCCTCAAGCTCAACTACCCCGAAGCCATGGCTCTCATCAGCGCCGCCGTGATGGAAGGGGCCCGCGACGGCAAAACCGTGGCCCAGCTGATGAGCGAGGGCCGGGCCGTGCTGACACGCGACGACGTGATGGACGGCATCGCCGAGATGATTCCCGACATCCAGGTCGAAGCCACGTTTCCGGACGGCACCAAGCTCGTCACCGTGCACCAGCCCATTGTTTGACCCCACCCCACGGTAAACGACACCATGAAGCGCTCTACCTTAAACACTATCGTTTTTATAGCTGCAAACACCCTAGCCACGTGGCCTGCAGCCGTTTTTGCCCATGATGGCCACGGCCTCTCGGGCAGCCATTGGCACGCGTCTGACACCTGGGGTTTTCTGGCCGTGGGTGTGTTGCTGGCGCTGGCCATCTGGCTGTCGCGCCACGGCAAGTGAGGCACCCATGACGCCTGGCGAAATTCTTACCGACGGCCCAGATCACCTGATCAACCCGGGCCGGCGCAGCCTGACCCTGGTGGTGCGCAACACCGCCGACCGGCCGATCCAGGTCGGCTCGCACTACCACTTTGCCGAGACCAATGGTGCGCTGGGTTTTGACCGCACCGCTGCCCACGGCATGCGGCTGAACATTCCGTCCGGTTCGGCGGTGCGTTTTGAACCTGGCCAGCAGCGCACGGTGGAGTTGGTGGACTATGCCGGCGCGCGGCGGGTCTATGGTTTTCGTGGCTTGGTGCAAGGACAGCTTTGATGGCAACGATAGGACGCCGCGCCTACGCGGAAATCTTTGGCCCCACCGTGGGCGACCGGGTGCGGCTGGCCGACACCGACCTGCTGATCGAGGTGGAGCAGGACTACACCCTGCGCGCCGGCGGCTACGGCGAAGAGGTGAAGTTTGGCGGCGGCAAGACCATCCGTGACGGCATGGCCCAGTCGCAGCGCACCCGCCATGAGGGCGCGGTGGACTGCGTCATGACCAATGCGCTCATTGTGGACCACTGGGGTATCGTGAAGGCCGACATCGGCCTCAAAGGCGGGCGCATCGTGGCCATCGGCAAGGCCGGCAACCCGGACGTGCAACCCGGCGTGGACATCATCATCGGCCCCGGCACCGAAATCATCAGTTGCGAGGGCAACATCGTCACCACTGGCGGCATTGACAGTCACATCCACTTTATCTGCCCGCAGCAGATTGAAGAAGCCCTGGCCAGCGGCGTCACCACCATGATGGGCGGCGGCACCGGGCCTGCCACAGGCACCTTTGCCACCACCTGCACGCCCGGCCCCTGGAACATCGAGCGCATGCTGCAGGCTGCCGATGCCTTTCCGATGAACCTGGGTTTCCTGGGCAAGGGCAACGCCAGCCTGCCCGCGGCGCTGCACGAGCAGATCGAAGCCGGCGTGATCGGCCTCAAACTCCACGAAGACTGGGGCACCACCCCGGCGGCCATCAGCAACTGCCTGGACGTGGCCGACGCCACCGACACCCAGGTGGCGATCCACTCCGACACCCTGAACGAATCGGGCTTTGTGGAAAACACCATCGCTGCCACCAAGGGCCGGGGCCTGTGCGCCTTTCACACCGAGGGCGCTGGCGGCGGCCATGCCCCCGACATCCTGCGGGTGGTGGGCGAGGCCAATTTCTTGCCCAGCTCCACCAACCCGACCATGCCCTACACGGTGAACACGCTGGACGAGCATGTGGACATGCTGATGGTCTGCCACCATCTGGACGCTGGCATTGCTGAAGACCTGGCTTTTGCCGAAAGCCGCATCCGCCGCGAGACCATTGCCGCCGAAGACGTGCTGCATGACCTGGGCGCCATCAGCATGATGAGCAGCGACAGCCAGGCCATGGGCCGCGTGGGCGAAGTGATCCTGCGCACCTGGCAGACGGCGCACAAGATGAAGCTGCAGCGCGGCGCCCTGCCCGAGGACGGTGCCCGCAACGACAACTTCCGCGTCAAACGCTACGTGGCCAAGTACACCATCAACCCGGCCATCGCCCACGGCATCAGCCACGAGGTCGGCAGCATCGAGGTAGGCAAATGGGCCGACCTGGTGGTCTGGAAGCCGGCGTTTTTCGGCGTCAAGCCGGCGCTGATCCTCAAAGGTGGCTTCATTGCCATGGCCGCGATGGGCGACCCGAACGCCTCCATTCCGACGCCGCAGCCGGTGCACTACCGGCCCATGTTCGGCGCCTATGGCGGTGCGCTGGCGCGCGGGTCGCTGACCTTTGTGTCGCAGGCTGGCCTGCAGGCTGGCGTGAAGGAGCGCTTTGGCCTGGCCAAGCAGGTGGCCGCCGTCAAAAACATCCGCGGCGTGCGCAAGCAGCACATGGTGCACAACGACTACCTGCCCAAGATGGAGATTGACGCCCAGACCTACAGCGTGCGCGCCGACGGCCAGTTGCTGACTTGCGAACCGGCGGTGAGCCTGCCGATGGCGCAGCGGTATTTTCTGTTTTGAACGCTGTGGACATCCGGGTTGACGACCTGCAAGGCCAAGCCATCCAGGCCTTGCTGCAATTGCACCTGGACGCCATGCACCAGCACTCCCCACCTGAGAGTGTGCACGCGCTGGATGTGGATGCACTGCGCCATCCATCCATCACGTTTTGGACCGCCTGGGCCCATGGTGAACTGCTGGGGTGCGGGGCCCTCAAGCGGCTTGACCAGGAGCACGGCGAGCTCAAATCCATGCGGACGGCCGACGCGCATCTGAGAAAAGGCGTTGCCCGCGCCATATTGCGGCACATTGAATCTGCAGCGCGGGCTGAAGGCATCAGGCGCCTCAGCCTGGAAACTGGCTCTACCGCGCCTTTTGCGGCGGCCCTTCGGTTGTACGCCAGCGAAGGCTTCGTGAACTGCGGCCCGTTTGCCGACTATGCACCGGATCCGTTCAGCGTGTTCATGACCAAGTTATTGGCCGACCAGGGACTACAGCCCTAATGGCCTGCTCGTCTGTCAAGCCAACGGCTCCGATGAGCCATTTTTACGGTCGGAGGTTGCCTCAAAATTGATTTTGGCCTCCGAACGATCAGAGTGCAGCGAAAAACCATTGGGCGTCGGCGTCAAATGAATGCTATCGCCCAAAACAACCCCCAGTTTGGCGCAAAGCGCCTCAGGGAAGATAGCCCCAATTTCGTCACCTACCGCGATCAATTCCAAACGCTCCATGCCTGCACTCCAAGTCATTGCCACACTATAACCATGCTAACCGTCAACAAACTCATTCCCCAAGGCCGAGGTCTGGCCCCCGCCCTGCTTAAACGGGCCGGCACCGTCGAGCTGGATTGGGAGGTGCGCCAAAAAAGCCGCTTTGACGCCACCGACTCAGCGGGACGCAGCCTAGGCGTTTTTTTGCCGCGTGGCACCGTGGTGCGTGGCGGCGACCTGCTGGTGGCGGAAGATGGGTCGCTGGTGCGGGTGCTTGCTGCACCCCAGCAAGTGCTGCGCATCACCCACTGCCAGGCGCATGGCACGCCGTATGACCTGATCCGTGCCGCCTACCACCTGGGCAACCGCCATGTGCCCATCGAGCTCAAGCCTGACCACCTTCAGATCGAACCCGACCATGTGCTGGCCGACATGCTGCGTGCCATGCACCTGATCGTGCAGCCGGTCGAGCAGCCGTTTGAGCCAGAAAGCGGCGCCTATGCCAGCGGCGGCCACGGGCACGGCCATGGTGCAGGACATCACGACCACGACCACGACCATGGCCATGGCAACCCGCATTGACCGCGCCGGCAATGTCTGACACCAGCCTGCTGCAGCTGATGTGGCTGGCCTCACCGGCCTTGCCTATCGGCGGGTTTTCTTACTCAGAATGCCTTGAAAGCTCCGTGGATGCTGGGTTAGTTGCTACAGAAAGAGAAGCGTCCGATTGGCTGGCTGATCAGCTGCAGCTGAGCCTGGCGCGATCCGAGTTGGCGGTGCTGGCCCAGGCCGTTCCGGCCTGGCGAGCCGCGGACCACGAGCGCATCGCCGCGCTCAATGCCTGGGTGCTGCAAACCCGCGAGAGCGCCGAACTGAGGGCACAAACCGAACAAATGGGCCGCTCCTTGCTGGAGTGGCTGCGCAACCACACCACCGCCAGCGCCGAGCAGATCCAGGTGTTGACCGCGCTGCAGCCCACCTACCCGCTGGCCTTTGCCCTGGCCGCCGGCAGCACCGCCGCGCCGCTGCGCGATTGCCTGCTGGCCTACGCCTTTGGCTGGGCCGAGAACATGATGCAAGCCGCCGTCAAGGCCGTGCCCCTGGGCCAAAGCGCCGGCCAGCGCATCCTGTCGCGCCTGGCGGCCGACATTCCCGGCGCTGCCGACCACGCCCTGTCGCTCACCGACGACACACGCCAGGCGTTTTCACCCATGCTGGCCATCCTGTCCGCCCAGCATGAAGTTCAGTACTCCCGCCTCTTCCGTTCCTGAAAGCACCACCATGTCCGCACTGCACCACATTGCCAACCGCACCCGCAAACTGCCACCCCTGCGGGTGGGCATCGGCGGGCCGGTCGGCTCCGGCAAGACCACGCTGCTGGAAATGCTGTGCAAAAGCATGCGGGAGCGCTATGACCTGGTGGCCATCACCAATGACATTTACACCAAAGAAGACCAGCGCCTGCTCACCGTCAGCGGCGCATTGCCGGCCGAGCGCATCATGGGCGTGGAAACCGGGGGCTGCCCGCACACCGCCATCCGCGAAGACGCCTCGATCAACCTGGAAGCCATCGACCGCATGCTGGTGGATTTTCCGGATGCCGACATTGTGTTTGTGGAAAGTGGCGGCGACAACCTGGCCGCCACCTTCAGCCCGGAGTTGTCGGACTTGACCATTTACGTGATCGACGTCGCCGCCGGCGAAAAAATCCCGCGCAAGGGCGGCCCCGGCATCACCAAGAGTGACCTGTTTGTGATCAACAAGACCGACTTGGCCCCCTACGTCGGTGCCGATCTGGCCGTGATGGCCGCCGACACCACCCGCATGCGCACCACCGCCAAGGGCCTCAAGCCCTTTGTCATGACCAACCTCAAAACCCAGACCGGCCTGGCCGAGGTGATCGAGTTCATCGAGGCCAAGGGTCTGCTGCGCGCCGGCTAGAATTGGGGTTGCGGAAGCGTGGCAGAGTGGTCGATTGCACCGGTCTTGAAAACCGGCGATGTTTTGCGACATCCGTGAGTTCGAATCTCACCGCTTCCGCCAAATGGTCATTGAATGGCGCGTTCAATCAAAATGAAACCAGCCCGTCTGCCTAAACTCCCCATCCGCCTGCTCATCGGCTTGTTGGCAGGGCTGTCAACCCTCTCCTTTGCTCAGCAGACGCCGCAGCAGCCTCGTATCGGGCTGGTGCTAGGCGGCGGCGGAGCCCGTGGCGCAGCCCACATCGGGGTGCTGCAAAAACTGCAGGAGCTGCGTGTTCCGATTGATTGCGTCGCGGGCACCAGCATGGGGGGCTTGGTGGCCGGCGCTTTCAGCTCGGGCCTGTCGCCCACCGATATGCAAGTGGCGCTGAGGCAGGCCGACTGGCGCGACATGTTCAAAGACGCCGCCAGCCATGCGGACTTCACGCCGCGTCTCAAGGGTTTTTCTCAAAGCTATATCGATGGCGCGGAAGCGGGCGTTAAAAACGGCTCGCTGCAGTTCCCTTCAGCTGTGCTCAGCGGCCAAAAAATTAAGTTCTTCATAGACCGCCTGATCCGGGCCAACCTGGGGCCGCAACGCGTGGAGGGTCAGCGCGTCCCGCTGGCCCTGCTCACCACCGACATCGTCACCGGTCAGCGGCTTGCCTGGCGCAGCGGCAACCTGTCTTTGCTGATGCGCGCCACCATGTCGGTGCCTGGGCTGATGTCGCCTGTCAAATACGAGGGCTTGAGCCTGGTGGATGGCGGCCTGGTGGACAACGTGCCGATTGCCGAGGTGACGAGCCTGTGCCGACCCGACGTGATCATCGCCATCAACGTTGGCTCACCGCTGCTCAAAGCCGAAGAAATCGAAGTATCGCCACTGTTCGTCACAGCACAGATGATCAATCTGTTGACCGAGCAAAATGTGACCAAGTCGCTCAACCTGCTGCGGCCCGGTATCGACATTTATATCCAGCCCGACCTGGAAGGCATCACAGCCGGTGATTTCGAACGCAGCGACGAAACCATCGCACGCGGTTATGCAGCGGCCACTCAAGCACAAGACCAGCTGCAAAGCCTGGCAGTGAGTGCACCTGACTACGCCGTCTGGCTGCGCCGTATGGCACGCAGCGATGACTCGCCCTTGACGTTAGACGCTGTCGAAACGAGCGGCCTGGATGCAGAGCGGGCCCGCATGTTTGTCGCACAACTGCGTAACAAGGCCGGCGCCCCGCTGGACGTGAAGTTGCTGGAGGAAGATTTGCTGTACGCCTATGGCGAGGGCCGCTACAGCAACCTCGCCTACCAGTTGGTGCGCAATGGAGAAAAAAACATACTCAGGCTTTTTCCAACTGAAAAACCCTGGGGACCCAACTTCTTGCGCAGCGGCCTGAACCTCTCATGGGGCACGCGCGATGACGCGCGGTACAACATCCGGGTGGCCTATCAGATGACGCAACTCAACAACCATGGCGGTGAGTTGCTGATCACCGGCCAGTTTGGCGCGGACAACCTGCTCGGTGCCAATTGGTACCAGCCGCTTGAGACTGGCAAACCCTGGTTTGCTGAAACCACCGCGCTGATTGGCGACCGGTCCGTGGACGTGTACCAGGACGGCCGAGCGCAAGCCCGCTTGAGGAACGAGTTCAGCGAGATCAACACCGGACTGGGCCTGAACCTTGGTCGCTACGGCGTGATCAAGTCGGGGCTCTTGCTGCGCAACCAGAATGCCAGTACCCGAATCGGCGTTGACGGCCTGTTGCCGGCAGATCCCTCAAGCAACACCCGCGCTTGGTTTGCACTGGCCGACCTGGACCGCTTCAACAGACCCTACTTTCCGACCGAAGGCTGGCGTGCCCGCCTGATGCAGACCCAAGCCAGCGACTACGGAAAGCTGGAGGGCAGCTACAGCCAGGCCGTCGCATTGGGCACCTATGTGATCAACGGCCGGATCGCCATTACCGAGGCCACCAGCGGGCAACTGCCAGTCAGTGATGCCGCCGCGCTTGGTGGGGTGAACAATATGACGGGATTGGCCTTCAAGCAGTTGATTGGCTCCGACATGCGTTACCTGGGTTTGCGTGGCGAAAAAATCATCAGCCAAATGCCGCTGGGTTTGCGCGGCGACTTGCGCATTGGCTTGTCGCTAGAGGGTGCCAATATGGCGCAACGCTACTCAGAGACCCAGGGCAGCGGGTTGGTCCGCTCGGCCAGCATCTACCTGGGCGGCGAGACCGCGATGGGCCCGATTTACCTGGGCCTGGCCAAGGCCAGTGACAACGCGATGCGCATCTTCCTTTTTGTAGGGAATCCTTGAGAATCGTCTGGCACTAAACTCGTCGCACTGAAACAAGAACACAGTGTCAACGCCCTCAAGTTAAAGGACCTCCATGGCCGCCTACCTTATTGTTGACACCTTGCTGGACAACCCCGAGCGGTACGAAGCGTACAAGGTCAAAGCCAAACCCCTGGCCGAGCAATTTGGTGGAGAGTACCTGGTTCGCGGCGGCGCCATGACCATCAAAGAGTCTGACCTTTGGCGCCCCACCCGCATGGTGGTGATCCGTTTTGCCGATGCGGCCACGGCCAACCGGTTTTATGACTCCGCTGAATACCAGGCCATCCTGCCGATCAGCAAAGAGTCGGCGCGGCGCACCGGGTTTGTGGTCGAGGGTCTGTAGCCGACTAGCCTGCCCTGCGGGCACTTTGTTGTCATTTCTCCAAGCCTTGCCGGCTCAGCTGGCTATAAAGGTGCGCTTGGGAGAAAAATTGCATGGGGTTCGATGGCTTACGCTGGCAGTCGCTCACGACGAAGGTGACGCTGTTCATGCTGGCCATCTTTGTGCTCAGCATTGCGGCGCTCGCGCTGTTCGCCAGTCGCCTGTTGCGGCAAGACTTGGAGCGGCTGCTGGGCGAGCAGCAGTTCTCCACCGTGTCCCTGACTGCGGACCGGGTCGGCGCGGAAGTGGCCGTCAGGTTCAGTGCCCTGAGACGAATTGCCGACGAAATCAGCCCGGACTTGATGGGCGATGCAAGGGCTTTGCAAGAGCGCTTGGCGCAGCGGCCCATTATCCAAGACCTGTTCAATGGCGGCATCTTCATCACTGGGCCTGATGGCACCACACTGGCTGGCTTGCCCGTCTCGGCAGGCCGACTCGGTATCAATTACATGGCGATGGATCACATCGCGATAGCGCTCAAGCGAGGTAAGGCGGCCCTAGGCCGACCGCTGTTCGGCCAGCAGACCCGGGCTCCGATTGTCGGTATGGCGGTCCCCATCCGCAACGCGCAGGGCGACGTGATCGGCGCTCTGGCGGGCGTGATCGATCTGAGCAAGCCCAATTTTCTCGACCAGATCATCCAGACCCGCTACGGCAGAACCGGCGGCTTTTTGCTGATCACACCCGAGTACCGGCAAATTGTCACAGCAACCGACAAAAAACGCATCATGGAGGTGCTGCCTGTCGCCGGCATCAACGCTTATGTCGACAGAAATATTGCCGGTTATGAAGGCTACTCGGTGTTGGTCAATCCGCTGGGGGAGCAGCAGCTGGCTTCGGTCAAGCAGATTCCTGAGATCGGGTGGTACGTGTTGCTTGGAACGCCGACCCTCGAAGCCTTCGCGCCGATCGACCGCATGGAGCAGCGGGTGCTTGTGGCAACGCTGGTCCTGACTCTGCTGGCGGGTGCACTGACCTGGTGGATCTTGCGGCGCGCGCTGACACCGCTGGTGATGACGGCGCAGGCGATGACCGAACTGTCCATGGCCAACCGCATACCGGCCAACCTGCCGGTCACCAGTCAGGATGAGATCGGGCAATTGACGGGCAGTTTCAATCGTCTGATTAAGACATGGACGCAACGCGAAGCTGTCCTGAAAAAAAGCGAACAAGACCTCGCGGTCACCCTGAATTCGATCGCCGATGCCGTCATGACGACCGACCTAGCCGGGCACATCAGCGGCATGAATCCGACGGCTGAGCGCTTGTCGGGCTGGCGAATGGCCCACGCGCTGGGTCACCCGCTGGCCGATGTTTTTCACATCGTCAACAGCGACACCCGCGAGATCGTGCCCGATCCGGTCCAATTGGTGAGGGCGCAGGGCCAGGTCGTGCCGCTCCCCAGCCGCACGGTGTTGCTCGCCAAAGATGGCCAGGAGTACCAGATCTCCGACAAGGCAGCGCCGATCCGCAATGGCGCGGGCGACATCACGGGTGTGGTGCTGGTCTTCAGCGATGTCACAGAAAAACACCAGGCTCAGACGGCGCTGAAGTCCAGCGAGCAAGATTACAAGTCACTTCTGGAAAACCTGTCTTCTGGCGTGGTGGTCCATCGCCCTGACTCTTCGATCATGCTGTCCAACCCGATGGCGGCCACCCTCCTGGGCCTGACCCGGGAGCAATTGCTGGGCAGGATGGCCATGGACCCGGCCTGGAGCTTTCTTCAGGACAATGGCAGTCCCATGCCTTTGCAGGACTACCCCGTCAACCGGGTGATCGCTTCTGGCGAACGTCTGCTGAATTATGTGGTGGGCGTAAGCCATCCCGGTGGACTGAAGCCCACCTGGGTCATTTGCAATGCCTATCCGATGCTGGATGCCAAAGGACAGCTCCTGCACGTGGTGGTGACATTCACCGACATCACTGAACGCAAGCAGGTCGAGCAGCGGGAGCACGAGCTGGCATTGCGGGTCGAGCGCGCCATGTTCGGCACCGTCGACGCAGTCTCCAAGATGGTGGATTTGCGCGACCCCTACACCGCAGGCCACGAGCGCCGCGTCGGCGAAGTTGCAGCCGCGATCGCTGCCGAGATGGGGCTCAATGCTGACATGCAACGCGGACTGCGGGTGGCGGGCAAACTGCACGATGTGGGCAAGATCACGGTGCCGGCCGAGATTTTGTCCAAGCCTGGCAAGCTCTCCGCGCTGCAGTACGCGATCATCCAGGGCCATGCGGCGCAAGGCTACGAGGTGCTGAGCGGAATCGACTTTCCATGGCCGGTGGCCGAGGTGGCCTACCAGCACCATGAGCGCATCGACGGCAGCGGCTACCCGCGTGGCCTCAAGGGCGCTGAAATTGTGCTGGAAGCACGCATTTTGGCGGTGGCCGACGTGGTCGAGGCAATGTCATCAGACCGCCCATACCGACCCGGCGCTGGCATTGAGCGAGCGGTCGCAGAAATCGAGCTTGGCCGCGGCACCATCTTCGATGCCGATGTCACCGATGCCTGCCTGCGGCTGTTCCGTGACAAGGCTTACACCATTCCGGGCTGATCCAACTAGGCCAGGTGCCAGCCTGCGCCCCCTCAGTGCGACCGGTCTCTCATTTGATTCACATCATGAGTCGGCTAGGCGATTGCCCCTACGCTGAGCGCACACGTCATTGAGGTACCGAACATGGTCAATTTTTCAGGCAAAGGGGGCCGGCTGCACTCGCTCGCGGCCCTGTTGTTGAGCGCAGTGCTGAGCGCCTGCAGCGGTGGCGGCCAAGGGCCGATCCTGGGCGGGGTGAGCGTGAGCACGGCGCCTGTGGCACCCACGGTCATCGCCGTGTCGCCCTTGCCCAACGCCAGCGCTGTGGCGATCAACACCAAGGTACTGACCGCAAGATTCAGCCTGGCCATGGACCCGGCCACGCTGCTGGCGACCAGCTTTGCTGTGGCTTGCCCCAGTGGCACGGTGGTCACAGGTAGCGTGAGCTATGTCGCGGCCACCAAAACCGCCAGCCTGACGCTGCCAACCACCCCCAACCTGCCCGCCAACACCACCTGCGTGGCGACCGTCACCACCGCCGCCATTGGCAGCAACGGTCTGGCCTTGGCGGCAGCCTAACGCTGGAGCTTTGGTACCTCAGCCACGGCCGACACGACCGCTCCCACGGTGGCAGCCACCATCAATGCCAATGGCGCCACCGATGTCGCCGTCAACGCCAAGGCGGGTGCCACTTTCAGCGAGACCATGAATGCCAACACCATCAACAGCACCAACTTCCTGCTCAAGGAAAGCGTCAGCAACAACCCGGTGGCAGGGAGTTTGGCCGTGACAGCCAAGAATGTCGTCTTCACACCGACCGCCAACCTCACGCCAGGCTTGGCCTACACCGTGACCATCAAGGGCGGCAGCGGCGGCGTGGCCGATCCGGCCGGTAATGTGATGGCCGCTGACTATGTCTGGAGCTGGACCACGGCTGCAGGGGCTGGCGATGTCACGTCCCCCACTGTGACCAGCACCAACCCCTTGGACCTGGCCGTCGGGGTTTGCATCAACAAGACGGTCAACGCCACTTTCAGCGAAGCCATGGATCCGCTGACCATCACCACCGACACCTTCAGCCTGGCCGTGACGGCAGGCGCTGCAGTTGATGGCGCGGTGAGCTATGACGCTGTCACGCGAATTGCCAGTTTCAAAGCCACCGCCAACCTGGTTGGTACGCCGAGCACCAGCTACACCGCCACCATCAAGAGCGGTGTGTCCGGCGTCAAGGACCTGGCGGGCAATGCTTTGGCAGCAGACAAAATTGTGCGCTTCGGCACCAACGCCTCGACCTGCGTGACGGCCCCCGCGCTCGGTGCCATGGCGCCCTTTGGCGGTTTCGGAGGCAGTGCCACGCTGACCAACGACGGCTTGAACACCGTGATCAACGGCGATATTGGCGTCAATGCCGCGTCCACCAAAATCACAGGGCTACGGGACTCAGGCGGCAACGTTTACACGGTAACCACGAGCAACGACGGCCTGGTGAACGGCACCGTCTACACGCTGACAGCGCCGCCGCTGTCAACCCCCGGTGCAGTGGTCACGCAGGCCAGCGCCGACGCCTTGGTGGCCTTCAACAGCCTGTCCCCCGCAAGCCTGCCAGGCGGCCTGGATGTGTCTAGCTTGGCTCAGTGCCCGAGCTGCGGCGGTGCCGGTCAGGGCCCGGGGCAATTGGCGGGACGCACGCTTCTCCCCGGTGTTTATCTGTCCACCGTCGGCACCTTCGGCATTGGCATCACGCCACCGACCGCGGGTAACCTGACGCTGGATGCCGGCGGTGACGTCGATGCTGTGTGGGTGTTTCAGACCGCTGCGGGTACCGGCACACTGACCGTGGGCGTCACCGGCCCGGCCACACCAGCCGTGCCGATCCAGGTGCTGTTGATCAATGGGGCTCAGGCCAAAAACGTGTTCTGGTACGTGCCGGCGGGCGCCACGATTGGCACCGGGGCCACCATGGTGGGGACCCTGCTGGCTGACGCGTCCATCACGATCTCGACCACCGGCGGCACCCCGCCCACCCCCGTGCTGACCACGCCGAACGGCCGTGCCATCGCCCTGCGGCTGGGGTGACCATGGCGAACACGCTCATCAATGTGCCTGCCCCTTAAACCCCATCCCCTGACACCCTGGAGATCACCATGACATCAAGCACCAACCCAAGCCGCGGTATCGCGCTCAGCCTGCTGGCCATCGGGCTGTTGGCCCCCTCCTGGGCCGTAGCCCAAGTGAGCATGCCGTGGTACATCGGTGCCAGCGCGGGGACAACCCAGGCGTCGATCAACACCGCGCGCATTCTGGAGAACCTGACCAATGGAGGCTTTCCCAACGCCAGCATCACCGAGGACAACCGGCAGAGTGCCTACAAAGTGTTCGGCGGTTACCAGTTCACCCCCAACTTTGCGCTGGAAGGGAGCTTTTTTGAGCTCGGAAAATATGGCTTTACCGCCAACACCACGCCGACCGGCACGCTCACCGGCGAGATACGCCTGCGTGGCTTGGCCCTGGATGCGGTGCTGATTACGCCAATCAACCAGAAGTTCAGCCTGTTCGCCAAATTGGGTGCCAACTACGCCGAGGCTCGCGACCATTTCACGGCCACCGGTGCAGTCACCGTCAGCAGCCCCAACCCCGACACGAGTCAGCTCAACCCCAAAATCGGTGTCGGCCTCAAATACCAGATGGCGGAGGCGCTGGCCTTGCGTGCAGAACTGGAACGCTACCGCATCGACGACGCCGTGGGCAGCCGTGGCGATATCGACCACCTGTCTATCGGGCTGGTCTATTCCTGGGCCAACCCTTGAGAGGCAGGACCACACAGGCAGACTTTTGGAGAGCCGCAATGAAAAGACTTCTTTTATTGGCCTGGAGCGCGTTCGCTCTGGTGCCGGCTGTCGCTCAAACCAGCGTTGGGGTGTCAATTGGCATCCACCAGCCCGGTGTCTATGGCCGCATCGACATTGGCGAGTTTCCACAGCCCCGCGTGGTTTACCCGCAGCCAGTGGTGATCGTGCAATCACCTGTCGCCGTCTACCAGCAGCCAATCTACTTGTATGTGCCACCAGGTCATCAGAACAACTGGGCCAAGCATTGCAGACGCTACAACGCCTGCGGCCAGCCGGTTTATTTTGTTCAGGAAGACTGGGTCCGTGAGCGCTACGAAGAGCGCCGCGGCCATGAAGGCAGGAATGGCCACGACAGGGGCAAAAAGAACAAAGGGGGCTGAACTTCAGTGTGCATGGTGATTCCCTGCAAGAGCACCTGGCTCAGTCATTTCTCTGCGCGCCTGGCGCCATACAGACGAGCCGCCATGCAGTGCCAAGCCCGCTATTGAGGCTGCCACCACCAGGTCTGGCCAGGCTCTGCCGGTGCCAAAAACACCCACTGCTGCGGCCATGACGGCCAGGTTGCCCAGCGCATCATTGCGCGAGCACAGCCACACGCTGCGCATATTGGCATCGCCCTCCCGGAAGGCATAGAGCATCCAGGCCACGCTGATGTTGACAACCAATGCCAGTGTGGCAACGCCGCCCATGGCCATCGCCTGCGGCGCAGTACCGTGCCACGCCGCCCAGACAGCTTGTCCAAGGATAAAAAGACCAAAGCCCATCATGCTGATGGCTTTGGCAATGGCAGCGCGGGAGCGCCACGCCAACGCGGTGGCCAGCACCGCCAAAGACACGCCGTAATTCAAGGCGTCACCGGCAAAGTCAATGGCGTCAGCCAGCAAAGACAAAGACTCTGAGCCCACGCCCGCGATGACTTCCACCCCAAACATGGCCAGATTGACGCTGAGCGCGATCCATAGGACTTTGCGGTAACGCGCCAGGTTGACGATGCGGCTTGGCGCAGGGCTTTCGTGTTGGCAGTTGTGGGCAGACATGGCGGGCTCTAAAGGTTTAAAGCAGGAATGATTTGAAGTCTGGATTAAAAACCCTGTAGTTGCTACAGTGTCAACACATTTTTTTGAAAGGGTGTGCCAGATGCAGATCAAGCAGCTTTCGAGCGCCACGGGTGTCGATATTGAAACAATACGGTTCTACGAAAAGCAAGGCTTACTGCCAGCGCCGGCGCGCAAGGACAACGGCTACCGCGACTACGACGTGTCGCATCTGGAGCGCCTGTCATTCATCCGACACTGTCGCGCGCTGGAAATGTCGCTCAACCAGGTGGCGACCTTGCTGGATTTTGTAGATCGACCCAATACGCCGTGCAGCGATGTGGACCTGTTGGTGGAGCAACAGCTGCTCAAAGTGCGTGCACGCCTCAGGAGCATGGAGGCCTTGGAGAAGCAGCTGCTGCAATTGCGCGCCCGATGCACAGGCACCCATAAAGCGCAATCCTGTGGGATTCTCAACGAGTTGGTGGCGGCAGCGCATGGCGAGGCGTACGCTTGAAAAACCTGGGGTGGGTGCGGCCCCTGCGGTGCGGTGCTTTCAGAAGTCGGGCGTGTGCAAGTCCACCTGCTGGTGCGTGATGAGATCACCGACAACGGTGAACGTGTCGGTCCCACGAGTCCCATGGGCGGCGCCCCCGCTCAGCGCCCAATGCATCACGATGAGCGCACCGGATGACTGGTCGCCAGCGCTCAGCTGGCTTAAGTCATGCACAACAAGCACGCTGCTGCCCATGCGCTGAAGGGCGCTGGGAAAATACTCGCGCGGGACAACCACCATCGTGCCGCGCTTTATGCGGGCAGTCTCGGCGTAGTCGGCAGACATCAGCACAGGGTCACCGCAACGCACAGCCGCGATGTGGGCCCTCACCACAGACATCGCATCAGCCGCGGCGCCTTGGCTGCGTAAAGCGGCCTGCATCGCGAGGACTGCCGCCCGCGCGGGAGGGTCCTCATGCGCCGCCAGGCTCACTGGGCGGGGATGAACTTACCGTCTTTTACCGTGATCAGGATAGGTTCATAGGTAGGCTCGCGTTCAGCGCCGGCGAAACTGAAGTTGCCCTTGCCGCTGCCGAGCACCACCGGGAAGTTGCGGGTGGCGATCACGGCATCGTTCAGGCTCTGGCGGGTCACGGCGCCTTTGACGTTGGCCAGGGCATGGCCATAAAGCTTGCCAATGGTGTAACCCACCGCATTCCACTGATCTGGCACGGCGTTGTATTTCTTCTGGTAGTTGGCTACAAAGGTTTTCGCCAAGGCGTCGGTACGGATTTCGGGGAAGGCGTCGGTGCCAATGAGGGTACCCTCAACCGCCTTGCCGCCGATGCGCAGGAAGCTGGCGGACGCGGCCGCATTGTTGGCAACGAAGCGCAAATTGGGCGCGGCGCCGGCCTGCTTGGCCTGCAGAATGATGTTGGCAGCGGCCGAATCATTCATGGTGATCATCACAGCATCAGGTTTCAGGCTGGCAATCTTGGTGGACAGCGCCGAGAAGTCGGTCTCGGCCATCATGGCGCTCTCTTCAGGCATGAAGGACACCTTGCCGTCAAGCACCGAGCGAATCACCTTGGTCTGGGCAGCCGCGCCGTCGTTATCGCGACTGGCAACCGTCATGATGCTCTTGGGCTTGACGGTGTCCAGCGTGTAGTTGGACAGCACGGTCATCAGTGTGGTGGGCGAGTTCAGCACCCGGTTGGACCAGGGGCCGGCCTTGTTGACAGCCTGCGTGACCGCAATGCCCAGCATGGGGATCTGCAACTGATTGACCACAGGCGACACCGCCAATACGGTGGGCGAGGCACTCGGACCGGCAATGGCCATGACTTTGTCAACATTGGCAAGGCGGTTGACAAGCGTGATCGTCTGGTTGGTGTTGGAGCCGTCATCGGCGATCACCAGTTTGAGCGTGCGGCCGGGGCCGGCTTCGCTGCCGGCATTGATTTCGTCCACAGCCATTTGCAAGCCCTTGACCGCAGCGGTACCGACAAAGGCGTAAACCCCGGTCAGGGACACAGGGACGCCGATGGCGATTTCTTGCGCCGAAACCGATGAGACAGCGGTGGCGAGCGCCACCAGGGTGAGTGCGACGGGTAGTTTCATGGCGTGCCTTGTGGTGAGTTGTCAAACATCCAACGATTTCGTAGTATTTCAGCCAAACTGGGTCGCGTACATAGGGGTTTCCCTAGAAAAAAAGGCCATCACAGGCGCCCAGTTCCGCTACAGTGCCTGCTGACGTTCGTCAGACGGATGCAACGGTTTTTTGCATTTTTTCAGGGCTGTGGGCACAAGACAAGGTATTGGTTCGATGACATCGCAACTACTGACGGGCGTGGGCGCCAACAGCCAAGCCGCGAATACCGTCGAAGCGGCCGCAATTTGACATGCTGGCACAACAACTCCTGAACGGGCTGGTGGTCGGTGGTGTGTACGCGCTGTTTGCGCTTGGTTTCACCTTGGTTTTTGGGATTCACCACCTGATGAACCTTGCGCATGGCGCGGTGTTCATGACCGGGGCCTTTGTGGCGCTTTACAGCGTGCTGGCGGGTTTCCCGCTTTGGGCGGGCGTGTTGCTGGCCATTGTGGTGTGCGGACTGCTGTCGGTGCTGATCGAGATCACCGCGTTCCGGCGCCTACGCAAGTCGGGCGAGGCCGAGTTTGGCGCAATCATTTCCACGCTGGGCGCCGACCTCATCATCGTGACCTTTGCCCAGAAAATTTCGGCGTCCGAGGTGCTGCGTTTCCCCTTTGAGACTTTTCCGGTGCAAATTTTTCAGTTTGCCGGGCTGCGTGTTTCACTGTTGCAACTGTTCATCGCCGTGTCGGCTTTCGTTCTGATGCTGGTGCTGTTCTGGTACTTGTACCGTACGTCATTGGGTACGCGGGTTCGGTCCGTGTCGGGCAATGAACGCGCGGCCGTTTTGTCGGGCGTGAACCCGAATGTCGTGTATTTCCAGACCTTCTTCTTGTCCGGCGCGCTGGCCGGTGCATCAGGTGTGTTGATCGGGCTGGCCTTCAATTCGATCCAGTTCACCATGGGCGAGCCCTTTCTGCTGCGCGGCTTTGTGGTCATTGTGCTCGGCGGCATGGGCAGCATCCCGGGCGCCATGATTGCCGGCTTGCTGTTCGGCATGATCCAGACCCTCACCGCCGCCTACCTGCCGGCGGGGCTGACCGATGCCATCATCTTCTCGCTGCTCTTTGTGATCCTGTTGGTGCGGCCCTATGGCCTGTTCGGTAAGGAGACAGCGGGTGCCATGAGGGCCGAGCGGTGAGTGATTTCCTCAACACTTACCACCACCTGTTCAACGTGTTTTTGATCGGTTCGGGCTACGCTCTGAGCCAGTGGGTGGTGATGCGGGCCGGCGTGTTCTCAGTGGCAACGGCCGGCATGGCCTCGATCGGGGCTTACGCTGCGGCTATTTTGACGACCCGCTTGGGCTGGCACTACCTGGCCTCGTTGCTGGGAGCACTGGTGCTGGGAGCGGCAGTTGGCCTGCTGCTGTCATGGCCACTGGCCCGTTTGCGTGGCGTGTTTCAGGCCATTGCCACCCTCGCCTTTGTGCAAGTGGTGATGGCCATTGCGCTGTTCTCGGACAGTCTGACGGGCGGCGCGATGGGGTTCAACGCCATCCCGACTTTGGTGGGCACCGTTGAAACACTGATCGCCCTGGTCTTGGTGGTCTACCTCATGACCGCCATCAGTGCCACCCGCTTGGGTCGCGCCTTTGAGGCGATCCGCCAAAACGAGGCGGTGGCCAGTTCGCTGGGGGTGTCGGTCAACTTTCACCAAGCCCTGGCCTTCGCGATCAGCGGCGCCATTGCGGGTCTCTTTGGGGGCTTAGAGGCGTTCCAGAGCTTCACCCTGTTTCCGGCCACCTTTGGTTTTCCAGCAGTGATTGCGGCGCTGTCATACGTGGTGTTGGGCGGTCGGCGCTCAGTCGCTGGCCCCATCGTCGGCGCGGCCATCCTGCTGGCGCTGCCTGAAATCTCCAGGCCCTTGGCGGACTATCGCATGGCCCTGTATGGCGCGATCCTGATGCTGGTGATTGCATTTTTGCCGCGTGGCATCGTTGACACCGGCCTGCTCGCTTTGCGCCGGCGCCGCATCGCCCGCCTCACGCCGCCGGAGCCGCGCGAATGACCGCCCTGTCCATTGATCATGTCTCCAAGAGTTTCGGCGGCGTCGATGCGGTTGCCGACATCAGCATGCAGGTGCCGGCGGGCAGGATCACCGGCCTGATTGGGCCCAACGGCGCCGGCAAGACAACGCTGATCAACCTCATCACGGGCATCCTCACCGTGTCAAAGGGCCACATCCGCTTTGGCGAGCAAGACATCACACAGGCGCCAGCGCACATGGTCGCGCGGGCTGGCATCACCCGCACTTTTCAGAACATCCGGCTGCTGACCGAGGCCAGCGTGATCGATAACGTCATGATCGGTTTCTATCGCCGTGAAAGATCCAGCACGCTCGCCAGCCTGCTCGGCCTGCCGGCCGCCCGCAACGAGACCGTCAGCCTGCGCGCGCGGGCGCTGGCTTTGCTGGAACTCTTCGGCATGGCGCACCTGGCTGAGCACGAAGCCGGTGGCCTGGCTTATGGCCACCAGCGCCGTGTGGAAATGATGCGTGCCCTGGCGTCCGAACCCGCCTTGATCCTGCTCGATGAACCGGTGGCCGGCATGAACGATGTAGAGGCAGCTGAACTTGGCGAGATCTTCACCCGGCTGGCGCGAGAGGGCATGGGCGTCTTGCTCATTGAACACAACGTGCGTTTTGTGACGCAGCTCTGCCACCACATCTACGTGCTCGACAGTGGCCGCATGATTGCATCCGGCACGCCCACTGAAGTCGTCAACAACCCTGCGGTCATCACCGCCTACCTGGGCACCTGACACCCGCATGAACACCGCGCGCCATGCCCCGTCCGATTCACCCGCCATCCTGTCGGTGAACGATGTCAGCGCCGCCTACAGCGGCATCAAGGCGCTGCGTGGCGCCTCCCTGACCGTGCACGAGGGCGAGTT
>JBAXMQ010000044.1:0-23370 GCA_037134215.1 Betaproteobacteria bacterium | reverse complement strand
TCCGCTTTGGGTCGCAAGCAGGCATCCGACCGTATCTGCCGTATTCCCGCTGACACGCCCTAGGGCTCAGATGTCCTCCCCGTGCCGCCGATTGGAATGCGGTACATGCGGCGGTCGGCTCTTTCTCAGACGCCGGCTCAGCCCATCTGGTACAGCCAGACCGGCCGGCCCTGAGCACCCTCTAGCCGCCCGGTTGGTGGCACACCGTCCACCGCAAACTCCAGGCTGACCAGCCAGGCGCCGGGCTGCAGCTCGGCGCGGGCCTTGGCCAGTGCGCGCGCCATGCTCTCGGGCCGCTGGAAAAGGTACACCAGTTGGTAACCAGACCAATTGGCACGCCAGATGTCGCCCTGGGCCACTTGGGCCCAGGGGCAGCGCCAGGCGCACAGCAGGCGCAGCGGCCGGCTCCACTCCAGGCCATGCAGCTCGGCCAACGGGTAGGCGCGGCGCAGCGCCTGCAAGCCCTGGCCCAGGCCACAGCCGGCGTCGAGCACCCGGGCGCCGGGCGGCAGGGGCGCCACGTCGGGCAGGTCATCCAAGGCACCCTCAGGCGTGGGAAACAGCGGCGCGTCGCGCCAGGCATTAAGGGGGTACACCAGCAGCAGCAGCGCCAGCGGCAGCAACCACACCCAGGCCGGTACCGCCAGCCCGCCCGACAGCACCCCCGACAATGCCAGTGACAGCGGAAAGCCCAGGCCGATCAGGCCACGGCGCCACCAACTGCCGCCCCAGACACTGCCAAGCACCCCCAGCAGCGTGCCACCCAGCAGGGCCAGCAGCACCGAGGCACCCGCAATGCGCAGCCCGATAAACAGGGCCCAGGCCGTGCCCCAGGCCAGCAGGGCTGGCAGAGGCCAGCGCAGGTTCACGCGGCGCTGTTCCCGCGCAGGCGCTCGATCAGGCCATTGAGCTCGTCCAGCGAACCAAACTGGATGCTGAGCTCGCCCATCTCCTCCATGCGGCCGGCACGCTTGACACGCTTCTTGACCCGCACCTCTACTTGGGCCGCTAACAGGTCAGACAGCTCTTCTTCCACCCGTTTGAGGTCGCGGGACTTGTCTTTTTTGGGTTTGCTCGATGTCAGGGTGAACTCGGCGCTGAGCTTTTTCACCAGGCTCTCGGCCTCGCGTACCGACATCTTGCGGGCGCTGATCTGGCTGGCGGCGGTGATCTGGGTGGCGCGGTCCAAGGCCAGCAGCGCACGGGCGTGACCCATGTCCAGGTCACCCGCCATCAGCATGGTCTGCACCGGCTCGGCCAGGTTGAGCAGGCGCAGCAGGTTAGACGCTGCGCTGCGCGAGCGGCCCACCGCTTGCGCTGCCAGCTCGTGCGTGAGCCCAAACTCTTTGATCAGGCGTTGCAGGCCCTGGGCCTCTTCCAACGGGTTGAGGTCTTCGCGCTGGATGTTTTCGATCAGCGCCATGGCGGCAGCGGCTTCGTTGGGCACGTCGCGCACCAACACCGGCACGCTGTCCAGGCCGGCAAGGCGCGCTGCGCGGAACCGCCGCTCGCCGGCAATGATTTCGTACAGGCCCTGGTTGGCGCCGTCTTTGAGCTGGCGCACCAGGATGGGCTGCATGATGCCTTGCGCCTTGATCGACTCCGCCAGCTCGTACAGGGCGCCCTCGTCCATGTGGGTGCGCGGCTGGTACATGCCGGGCACCAAATCCACCAAACGCAAGGAGGCCGGCAGGCCCGGGCTGGCGCTGCTGGTGGCCGAGTCGTCGGCGGCGTTTTCGCTGACCTTGGGGCCAAGCAAGGCCTCCAGGCCACGGCCCAGTCCTTTGAGTTTTTTAGTGACCATGGGGCTTGTCCTTGTCGGGGCTAGGGGTGGGGGATGGTGCGGCGGCCGCTTCGGCCTGCACTTGGCGCAGTAGCTGGTGGCCTTCGGGCCAATCGCCCAGACCGGAATCGGCATTGACGTGACCGCACGCGCCGAGCAGCAAAAAGCGGGCACCCCAGTCGTGGCCAAACTGCTGGGCCCGGGCCAGGCTGCAATAGGGGTCATTGCTGCTGGCCACCAGCAGCGCCGGAAACGGCAGCCGCACTTGCTGAACCGGCGCCCAGCTGTGCAGCGCCGGGCGCAGCGCCGGCAGCTCGGGGTCACCGGGCGCCACCAACAAAGCACCCGCCACCCGGGCGGTCTGGCGCGAATGGGCGGCCCAGGCGGCGACCAACAGGCAGCCCAGGCTATGGCCCACCAGCCAGACCGGGGTGGCACGGGCCAGCAACACCTCTTCCAGGCGGGCGATCCAGTCGCCACGCAAGGGCCGCAGCCAGTCGTGCTGCTCAAGGCGCTCGTAACCATACAGCGCCTGCCAGCGGCTTTGCCAATGCAGTGGCCCAGAGCTTTGCCAGCCCGGCAGAATCAGCACATCAGAATCGGTCATTACTATTGTTTTAGGAGCAACAAAGGCAATCAGCACAAGGGCTACAGCCGGTTTTGCTTACATGGTTTTGATGCGCTCCACCATCTCCTGGGCAAAGCTGACAAAGGCCTGGGCACCTTTGCTGGACGGGTCAAACACCACGCCGGGCAGGCCATAGCTGGGCGCCTCGGCCAGGCGCACATTGCGCGGAATCATGGTGTCGAACACCTTGTTGCCAAAGCGGGTCTTGAGTTGCTCGCTGACCTGCTGCTGCAGCATGATACGTGGGTCAAACATGACGCGCAGCAGGCCGATGATGGCCAGGTCGCGGTTCAGGTTGGCATGCACCTGCTTGATGGTGTTCACCAAGTCGGCCAGCCCCTCCAAGGCAAAGTACTCGCACTGCATGGGCACGATCACGCCGTGCGCACAGCACAAACCGTTGAGCGTCAGCATAGACAGTGAGGGCGGGCAGTCGATCAGGATGAAGTCGTAGTCTTCACCCACCGCCGCCAGTGCCTGCTTGAGCCGCTTTTCGCGCCGCTCCACATCCACCAGTTCAACCTCGGCACCCGCCAGCTCGCGGTTGGCGCCCAGGACGTCATAGCCGCATCCAGCGTCCACCAGCTTCTCACTCTGCACCCGCGCTTCGGCCACCGTGGCGGACTCCAGCAGCACATCGTAGATGGACAGGGCCAACTGCCGCTTGTCCACGCCCGAGCCCATGGTGGCGTTGCCTTGTGGGTCAAGGTCAACCATGAGCACGCGTCGGCCTACCTTGGCCAGGCCAGCCGCCAGGTTGACAGTGGTGGTGGTCTTGCCGACCCCACCCTTTTGGTTGGCAACACAGAATATTTTGGCCATGGTGGGTCTCGGGCGGGGCAAGGGCTGGACGTCTGCGCAGGCCGTCAGCGTGAAAGCGCCAGCTTGACGCCGAAGCCGATCAGGAACACGCCGGCCAACTTCTCCAAGGCGGTGGTGACCAGGGGGTTGGCGCGCAGGCGTTCGGCAAGGGTGTGCGTCAGCGTCACCAACACCAGGCAGTAGGAAAAGCCCAGGGCGGCAATGGTCAGCGCCATCACGGCAAAGGTGATCAGGCCTTGGTGGTGGGCCGGATCGACAAACAGCGGAAAAAACGCCATGTAGAACACGATGGCCTTGGGGTTGAGCAGGGTGATGCCCATGGCTTGGCGCAGGTAATGGCCGGATTTGATGTTCAGTACGGGTGGGGCGCCCGGTTTGGCGCGCAGCATGCGCCAGCCCAACCAGGCCAGGTAAGCAGCGCCCAGCCACTGCACCGCCACAAAGGCTGGCGGATAAGCGGTGAGCACCGTGGCGACGCCGGCCACGGCCAGCCACAGCAGTACCTGATCACCCAGAATGATGCCCACGCCGGCAGCCAAGCCACCCCTCACGCCGCCCTTGCCCGTTGAGGTGACCAGCGCCAGATTACCGGGGCCGGGAATCAGCAAAAAAATAAGAATGGCGATGACAAAAGCCGGGTAGTCGGCAATACCAAAAAACATCGGTGCTTTCTTTCAATTGAGAGGGTGAGTTTACGTGACACCCGGTCAGCCCCAAAGCGGGCCACTGCCGGGCCAAAAACTCAGCGGCGCTTGAGCCAGACCAGGCAGCGCTCCGCAGCCAGGCCGGGCACCGTCAAGGGTTCCACGTGAAACACCTGCAGCGACGGCGGCAACTGGGCGATCTCATCCGCCGGGTGCTTGCCCTTCATCGCCAGCCAGACGCCGCCCGGTGCCAGCGCGCCGTCAGACCAGCGGGTGAAGTCTGCCAGCGATGCAAAGGCTCGCGAGGTGACCACTTGATAAAAGTCGGTGAGCTGCTCAACCCGGGCATGTCGGCCGCGCAAGTTGGGCAGGCGCAGGCTCACCGCCACTTGCTGCACAAAAGCGGCTTTTTTGGCCACCGCGTCGACGCAATCCACCTGCCACGCCGGGCGGCAAATGGCCAGCACCACACCGGGCAAACCTGCGCCCGACCCCACATCCAGGACGCGCAGCGGCACGCCAGGGCATTGCTGCAGCAAGGGCTTGACGATGGCCAGGCTGTCAAGCAAGTGATGGGTCAGCATCTCGGGCGGTGCCAACAGCGCGGTCAGGTTGTACACCCTGCCCCATTTGGCCAACAAGGCCAGGTAGTCCAGCAACTGCTGAACCTGGGCATCCTCCAGCGTCAGCGCCAACTCGGCAAGGCCGCGGCGCAGCGGCGCCTCCAGCTCCTGCATCAGGCGGCCAGGGGGCTGTCAGTTGCCAAGCCCTGTGCCGCCTCACGCGCGGCAGCAAAGCCCGGGACCTTGTTTTTCTTCAGGTGGATCAGCAGGAGCGACATCGCAGCGGGCGTGATGCCCGACAGGCGAGAGGCTTGGCCGAGGGTGTCGGGCCGGTGTCGGGCAAGCTGTTGCCGCACCTCGTAACTCAGCGCACTCACCTGCAGGTAATCCAGGCTGGCTGGCAGCCGCAGGTGTTCAAAATGGGCGGCACGATCCACCTCGCCCTTTTGCCGCTCAATGTAGCCCGAGTACTTGGCGGCGATTTCCACCTGCTCAATCACGGCGGCGCGCAAAGCCGGGTCCGACTCGGGTCCGGTTTCACGTGAAACAGCCAGCGCCTCCTGCCTGTAACGGCCGCCGTCCAAAGACATCAGGTCCGCGTGGCAAATGCCAGGCCGCCGCAGCAGTTCAGCCAGGCTGTATTCATGCTCGATGGCCTTGCCCAGTACCCGCTCAGACTCTGCGGCTGGCAGGTTCTTAGGGCTGACCCAGATGGATCGCAAGCGCTCTGTTTCACGTGAAACCGCATCCCGCTTGCGGCAAAAGGCATCCCAGCGCTCATCATCTACCAACCCCAAGGCGCGCCCAGTCTCGGTCAGCCGGCTGTCTGCGTTGTCTTCCCGCAGCTGAAGCCTGAATTCAGCGCGGCTGGTGAACATGCGGTAGGGCTCAGTCACACCCTTGGTGATCAGGTCATCCACCAGCACGCCCAGGTAAGCCTCGTCACGCCCCGGCAACCAGCTGTCGTCCGTCCAGGCGGTGCTTGCGCCAGCCTGCAGTGCGGCATTGACGCCGGCAAACAAGCCCTGCGCCGCGGCCTCCTCATAACCAGTGGTGCCATTGATCTGGCCCGCAAAGAACAAGCCGCCCAAGGCGCGGGTCTCAAAGCTGCTCTTGAGCTGCTGCGGGTCAAAGTAATCGTACTCAATGGCGTAGCCGGGGCGCAGGATGTGCGCGTTTTCCAAGCCCGCCATGGAGCGAACCAGTTGGTACTGAATGTCGAACGGCAGGCTGGTCGAGATGCCGTTGGGGTAGTACTCGTGGGTGGTCAGGCCCTCCGGCTCCAGAAAGATCTGATGGCTTTCCTTGTCGGCAAAGCGGTTGATCTTGTCCTCCACGCTGGGGCAATAGCGTGGCCCGACCCCTTCAATCTTGCCGGTGAACATCGGGCTGCGGTCAAAGCCGCTGCGGATGATGTCGTGGGTTTGGGCGTTGGTGTGCGTCATCCAGCACGACACCTGTGCCGGGTGCTGCTCGGCCCGACCCAGAAAACTGAACACCGGCAGCTGCGGGCTCATGCCGCCCGGCATACCGTCACCCGGCTGCTCTTCGCAGCGGCTGAAATCGATGGTGCGGCCGTCGATGCGTGGCGGTGTGCCTGTCTTGAGCCGACCCTGTCCCAGCTTGAGCTCCTTGAGCCGGGCGCTGAGCGTGACCGCCGGCGGATCGCCAGCCCGGCCTGCCGAATAATTGTTCAGTCCGACGTGGATTTTGCCGTCCAAAAAAGTGCCGGCCGTCAGCACCACGGTCTTGGCAGAAAAGCGGATGCCGAGCTGGGTCACCGCCCCCACCACCCGGTCACCCACCACCAGCAGGTCGTCTACCGCCTGCTGGAACAGCCACAAATTGGGCTGGTTCTCCAGGCGCTGGCGGATCGCCGCCCGGTACAGCACGCGGTCCGCCTGGGCCCGCGTGGCCCGCACCGCTGGCCCCTTGGACGAGTTGAGAATGCGGAACTGGATCCCGGCCTCGTCCGTGGCCGCTGCCATGGCACCGCCCAGCGCGTCCACCTCTTTGACCAAATGGCCTTTGCCGATGCCACCGATGGAGGGGTTGCAGCTCATCTGCCCGAGGGTTTCCAGATTGTGGGTCAGCAGCAGGGTCTTGCAGCCCATGCGCGCGGCTGCCAGCGCCGCCTCGGTGCCAGCATGGCCGCCGCCAACGACGATGACGTCAAACTGTTGTGGGTAAAGCATGGCTGTGGGTCTTTTCATCGGGCGCAAAACCAGGGCACGCGCCCAGTGCCTGTCGAATGACAATCAAACCCGATTTTACGATGCAGCACGAATCAGGCTCTAGCCCACGTCTTTATTGGGGTTATAGCTATGTTTTCTGTAGCGTTTAGTGTGCGCTGGTCGGGCTGAATGCACCGGATGTTGGCTTGCTAGTCAAGGTGGCGCCGGGCCAAGCGACTGCGCTCGTGTCCCCCGCCCTTCGGGCTCCTCCTTTACCTCGCTGCGCCGCTTGGCCCGTCACCACCTTGACGACCCTCGCACGCAAACACTGGGACCACTGTTATTCCCGGTGATCGCTGCGAATGACGGGAAAAGGTGTACGGGCTTTTCGCCTCGCCCAACAGGGAGGGGCTGGTGTGCCTGATGCAGCGAGGTCAAGGGGGAGCCCGCAGGGCGGAGGACACGAGCGGAATCAGGCTCGCCAGCCCCGCCAACGCCAACGACAACGTCAACGCTCAAACCAACGCAAAAAGGCCTGTCATCTGTTTGACTCCTGTCCTGAGCGCACTGGCGTATTCTGCGACCATGACTGCGCCGGCGCTGGGTCGGCCGCGTTTACCGAGGACACCGCCATGAACATCCCATCCTTGCACGACAAGGTCAGCCCCGAAGAGTGGCAGTTGCGCTGCGACCTGGCGGCCTGCTACAGGCTCGTAGCGGCCTATGGCTGGAGCGACCTGGTTTTCACCCATGTCAGTGCCCGCATCCCGGGGCCGGAACATCACTTTCTGATCAACCCCTATGGCCTGATGTTTGACGAGATCACCGCCTCCAGTCTGGTCAAGGTCGATCAAGACTGCAACAAGCTCAGCGACTCGCCTTTCCCGGTCAACCCGGCGGGCTTCACCATCCACAGTTGCATCCACCAGGCGCGCGAGGACGCGGGCTGCGTGCTGCACACCCACACGCAAGCTGGCATTGCCGTCAGCGCGCAAAAAGGTGGCGTGCTGCCCATCAGCCAGCAGTCCACCTTTGTGCTTGGGTCGCTGGCCTACCACGACTACGAAGGGGTGGCGCTGCGCGACGACGAAAAACCCCGCCTGCAGGCGGATCTCGGCGAGGCCAATTACCTGGTGCTGCGCAACCATGGCCTGCTGACCGTGGGCAAAACCATTGCCGATGCCTTTTTGGCGATGTACACCTTTGAGAACACCTGCCGCATCCAGATCAGCGCGCAAGCCGGCGGCGAGCTGACCCACGTCAACCCGGCCATCGTGGCGGGCATCGGCAGTGTGTTGAAGGTGGCCACGGCCGGGCTCGGTGCCGCGCTGGTCTGGCCGGCCCTGCTGCGTAAGCTGGACCGCGCTGACCCAAGCTATCGCACCTGAGAACCACCATGCAAGAATTTGATTACGTCGTCATTGGCGGCGGCTCTGCCGGCTGCGTGCTGGCTGGGCGCCTGTCGGAAGACCCCGGCACCAGCGTTTGCCTGCTTGAAGCCGGCGGCCCGGACGACTCGGTCTTCATCAGGGCGCCACTGGGCTTTGCCGCCACAGCGGCGGTCGGCCTGCACAACTGGCGCTACCAGACGGTGCCGCAAGCGGGCCTGAACGGGCGCCGTGGCTACCAGCCGCGCGGCAAGGTGCTGGGCGGCAGCAGCTCGGTCAACGCCATGGTTTACACGCGCGGCAACCGCTACGACTACGACCAGTGGGCCGCCCAGGGCAATCCGGGTTGGGGGTTTGATACGGTGCTTCCTTACTTCAAACGGGCAGAACACAGTGAGTGCTTTGGCGCCACCGATTACCACGGCAGCGGCGGCCCGCTCCATATCAGCTACCTGCGCAGCCCCAGCGTCATTAACCAGGCTTTTGGCGCAGCCTGTGCCGAACAAGGGCTGCCGGCCACACTCGACTACAACGGCGCGCAGCAACTCGGCTACGCCCCAGCGCAGGTCACGCAAAAAAACGGCGAGCGCTGGAATGCCGCACGGGCTTACCTGACGCCACACCTGGGCAGGCCCAACCTGCGGGTGATCACCCACGCCCACACCCAACGCATCCTGTTTGAAGGCCGCCGGGCCATTGGTGCCGAGTACCTGCTCGGTGGCGCCTTGCAGCAGGTGCGGGCACGCCGCGAGGTGCTGCTGGCAGGGGGCGCTTTCGGCTCGCCGCAGCTGCTGATGTTGTCGGGCATTGGACCTGCCGCAGCGCTCACAGACCTGGGCCTGCCCGTGGTCCAAGCCCTGAACGGGGTCGGGCAAAACCTGCACGACCACATCACCACGGTGCTGCTGTACCGGACACAGCGCCAGGACGCCACTTTTGGCCTGTCGGCAGCCGGGCTGGGTGCCATCGTGCGCGGCATCTTTGAATGGCGCCGGCAACGCAGTGGCCTGATCACCAGCAATGTGGCCGAGACCCAGGGGTTTCTGCAAACCGACCCTGCAGCGCCCGCGCCCGATATCCAGCTGGCACTGTGCACCGGCATCGTGGACGACCATACCCGCAAGAACCACCTGGGCCACGGCTACACGCTGCACGTGACGCTGATGCGGCCCAAAAGCCGCGGGCAACTCAGGCTGCAAAGCGCCCGGGCGCAGGACGCGCCCCTGATTGACCCACAGTTTCTAGCCGATGCGCAAGACGTCTCGACACTGGCGCAAGGTGCCCGGCTCGGCTACGACATCATGCAAAGCCCGGCGCTGGCCCCCTACCGGGGGCCAATGATCTACCCCTTTGTGCGGGACGACCCCCAGGCCGTCACCCAATTTCTGCGCCAGAACTCGGACACCGAATACCACCCTTGCGGTAGCTGCAAGATGGGCCCAGACAGTGACCCGATGGCGGTGGTGGACAGCGCCCTGCGCGTGCACGGGGTGGGCGGCCTGCGTGTGGTGGACGCCTCCATCATGCCGCAGGTGACCACCGGCAACACCAATGCGCCGACCATCATGATTGCAGAGAAGGCGGTGGACCTGGTTCTGGGCCGCAGCGCCTGACAGGCTAACGCGCCAATGGCACCCACAGGCCGATGCGCGGCAACATCAGCCGGTAAGGCGCGAGCAGCAGCACGGCCATCAGCCACTTCATGGCCAAGTCGCCTGCGGCCAGCATCAGCCAGTTCATCTCACTGCCGTAAAACGCGATCGAGAAAAACACCAGCGTGTCCACCACCGAGGCCACCAGGGAGCCCATGAACGGCGCTTTCCACCAGGACTGGCTGCGCCAACGGTTGAAAACCGAGATATCCATCCACTGCGACAGGATGAAGGCTGTGCCCGAGGCCAGAGCGATGTGCCAGTTCGCGAACCAGACCGACAGCAGCACCGCGGGCAGCAGGCCCAGCCAAGCCACCCGACGCGCCGCCTGAGCACCCACCGCCCTGTTGGTCAAGTCTGCAACCAGAAAAACAAAGGGGTAGGTGAACGCACCCCAGGTGAGCCATTCATTGATGGTGAACTGGACTGCAAAGTTGGACACCACGATCACGAAGGTCATGGCGACCAACGGTCGCCACAACTGGCCAAGGGTGGGGGATTGCGTCATGGGTGTGGAAGGGGTCATGGAAACATCCCGCACACGGCGGTCCATCTAAATCGTTCAGAGAAGTCACGATTATCACCCTGGCCACTTCTTGCCCTGCGGCTGCCCGGCCAGGGCTTGACCGGTATGGGCTCAGCCTTTGACCGGCGTCAATAGCTTCTGGCGCCAAGCCAAAAGGGCACCCAGCCACAGCGCCAAGGCAGAAAACACCATGCCTCTTGCTAAACCACCAGGCCCGTCGGCAATGCCGCCAACCACGGTCGGCCCCAGTATCTGACCGAAGGCAAACACGATGGTGAAAGCACTGATGCCGTTACCCCAGGCCGCAGGCGGCAGGTTGTGGCGCACCAGCGCCGTGGTGGATGCGACCACTGACAAAAACACGCCCCCAAACAAGAGACCAGAGAGCAGGGTGATGGCCCAATGGGCGCTCAGGGTGGGCAAGAGCGTGGCCAGACCCAGCAGGGCATTGAGCAGCGCCAACACCTGCCCGCCCTTATAGCGGTCCAGCAGACCCGCCCAAATGCGGGAAGATGCCAGCACCGCCAGTCCCAGCAAGGCATAAAACACGGTAATGGCCGTGGCGCCAGCGCCCTGTTCGCGCAGCAGAGCCACCACAAAGGTCATGTAGCCAATGTAGCCCACGCCAAACATGCCGTAACCAGCCAAAGCATAGGCCAACCAGCGCCAACGAAACGCATCCGCGCCAGGCTGCGTCGTCTCAGCCGTGGGTATAAGACGTTGCAGCAAGCGGGCAGGCCACAATAGAAATAGCGTTGCCACACCACAGGCGAGCGCCAGGGCCCACCAGGCCCAGGCCCAACCGTGCGGCCTTTGCTCGGCCCAAGACAGTACCTGGGGCACCAGCAGTGCCGACAGCACGATGCCGAAACCGGTGCCACCGTAATACAGACCAATCACCAGTCCACTGCGCTGCGGCAGCACCGTGCCCAGTCGAGCTGCCAACAAACCACCGGCAATGAACACCAGTGCGCTGGCGCCGCCAGCCAGCAACCGTTGTAACAACAGCGCCACTGGATCTAAGAAAAAACCACTCAATCCCATGAAAGCACTGGCCAGCAAGGCTCCCACCCACAGCAAACGCGAGGGTCCGTACACCCGCATCAACCGGGGCATCAGCAGTGCGCCGCACAAGTAGCCCAGGGCATTGACCGTGTTCATGGCACCCGCCAGGGTGTACGACCAACCCAAATCTGCACGCATCGTCGGCAACAGCAAGCCATAGGCAAAACGGGTGATGCCCAGAGACAGTGCGGCTCCCGCCGACAAAGCCAGCGCCAGACGCCAAACCTGGGATTCGGACCAAGTGGAAACGGGGTGCGCCTGCGTCTTCATAGGGACCTATTTTCCGCTTTCTGACCGCTTAGCCCAGATGCCATGCTTTGTCAAAGCACAAACATGTGCACAGATTCCTAACAACACATGACTTGTACACAGGACAGCGACATTGTTGTAAGTTGTTCATTTCTGACTCTTATAAAAAGATACGTTCACACACAGGCTTGCAATGCCGGAAGACACTTGATTCGCAAAGCTTTTTGACAGTTTTCCACACAAAACTGCAGCTTCTATCTACTAACACTATCTGTATTAAAGAAGTTAATGAGGAAAGACACCGTCAATCGTCCTGTGAAAAATAAGTCGAACCAACCCTTCGGTGTCGATAGAAAGAAAACCAAAAGAATGAAAAGACAGTGACGGTCATCAAGTAAAATGGCTGGGGTGTGTCGCAGAGCTTGAGCATGCTGAGCACACCCTTTCTTGACGATTCCGCCCTCATTTCACTGACGCATGACAGTTTCCCCAGTCAGTTCACCGCCAGGCGTGACATCAGCCACTTTTGAACTCAAAAGCACACGCTGGTCGCTGTTGGCCTTGCTGGTGAAAAACACCGATCTGGCACAGTTGGTGCAAGCCTTGCAACATCAGTTTGGTGTGAGCGGAGAGAATCCGGGCTTTTTTGACCAGGATGCAGTGGTGATCGATGTGGCGTCCTGGCCTGAGCAAACCGCCATTCCCGATCTGACGCCCCTTTTGACGGCATTGAAAGCCTGTGGTTTGCTCCCTGTGGCCCTGCGTGGTGCAAACGGGCCCTGGCTGGAGATGGCACAGCGCTTTGGCCTTGGCTTGGCAGACCCTGAAACTGCCCGCCATGCGCCAGAATTACCCGCCAGTGCACCACAGCCCACGGTTGAACCCATTGCGAGTGCCGTGCAGCAACGTCCGCAGAATGCCACAACGATGGTGATTGACAAGCCTTTGCGTTCAGGTCAAAAAGTGTATGCCCGAGGTTGCGATCTGGTTGTTTTGGCCATGGTGAACCAAGGTGCCGAAGTGGTGGCTGATGGCAACATCCACGTCTACGCCCCCCTGCGTGGCAAGGCCATGGCAGGTGCCAGCGGCAATGTCAATGCACGAATTTTTTCCCTTTGTTTGGAGCCCGAGTTGATATCGATCGCTGGGGTTTATCGCACCAGTGAGAATCCCCTCCCGGCCACCGTGCAGGGCAAGGCGGCTCAAGTACAACTCAGCAATGACGGACAGGACCGTCTGCTGATCAATGCACTGACCATTTCATATTGAAAGACAGCAGACCCATGGCAAAAATCATCGTGGTGACATCAGGCAAGGGTGGCGTGGGCAAAACCACCACCAGCGCCAGTTTTGCAACCGGACTCGCTCTGCGCGGCCATAAGACTGCCGTCATCGATTTTGATGTCGGTTTGCGTAACCTCGATCTGATCATGGGCTGTGAACGCCGTGTGGTCTATGACCTCATCAACGTCATCAACAACGAGGCCAACCTGCATCAGGCCTTGATCAAGGACAAGCAGTGCGAGAAGCTGTTTGTCTTGGCCGCGTCCCAAACCCGTGACAAGGATGCACTCACCCAAGAAGGGGTAGAGCGGGTGCTCAATGACCTGGCTGCCATGGAGTTTGAGTACATCGTTTGTGATTCCCCAGCCGGCATTGAAACCGGTGCCCTGATGGCGATGCACTTCGCTGACGAAGCCCTGGTGGTGACCAACCCAGAGGTCTCATCGGTGCGTGACTCGGACCGTATTCTGGGCATGTTGGCCAGCAAAACCCGCCGGGCCGTTGAAGGTCTGGAGCCGATCAAGGAGCATTTGCTGATCACGCGGTACAACCCAGCCCGTGTAAACCAGGGGCAGATGCTGTCGCTGGAAGATATTCAGGACATCTTGCGCATCAAGCTGATTGGCGTGATTCCTGAAAGTGAATCGGTGTTGCAGGCATCCAACCAGGGGGTGCCTGCCGTGCATCTGGAGGGCAGTGATGTGTCAGAGGCCTACAAGGACGTGATCGACCGTTTTCTGGGTACTGACAAGCCGATGCGCTTCATTGATGTCCCACGACAGGGGCTGCTGAAGCGACTTTTCGGGGGGCGGTGAAGCCATGTCATTCCTCTCCTTCTTGCTGGGTGAAAAAAAGAAAACCGCCAGTGTCGCCAAAGAACGACTGCAAATTATCCTGGCGCATGAGCGCAGCGGCCGCAATGCCGCTGAACCGGATTACCTGCAGGATCTGCAGCGCGACCTGGTGGCAGTCATCAGCAAATACATCAAGATCAATCCCGCAGATATCAAGGTCAACTTGGAACGGCAAGACAATCTGGAAGTGCTCGAAGTCAAAATCGAATTGCCTGACGCCCGCTGAGGCATCAGGGCTGGCCCGGACCCTCAGGGTTTCCAGCGCTTGAGCAACAGGGCATTGGCCATCACGCTGACGGAACTCAGCGCCATCGCAGCACCTGCAACCACAGGGTTGAGGTAACCCAGGGCCGCCAGCGGGATGCCAGCCACGTTGTAAGCAAAAGCCCAAAACAGGTTCTGCCGAATCTTGGCCACTGTCCGGGCCGAAATGTCCAGGGCCGCGCCGACCAGCGCCGGGTCACCCCGCATCAATGTCACCGCTGCCGCGTGCATGGCCACATCGGTCCCGGTGCCCATGGCCATGCCAACGTCGGCAGCTGCGAGCGCCGGTGCGTCATTGATCCCGTCACCCACCATGGCCACCACGTGGCCGCCTTGTCTGAGGTCTTGAATCAGCGCCACCTTGTCGGCAGGCAGCACGTTGGCCTGTACCTCACCATGGGCACTTTGCAAGCCCAGACGTGTGGCCATGGCCTCGGCAGCGCCAGGGTTGTCGCCAGAAATCATGCGCAGCCGAATGCCGCGCGCGCGCAAGTCGGCCAAAGCCTGCCTGGCGCCCGGTTTGGGCTCATCACCAAAAGCCAGCAGGGCATGTACGCGCATACCCATGGGGCCTTCGCTGGCAAAGGCTGACAGGGTAGCGCCCGCGTGTTGGAGCGGCTCAGCCCGTGCCAGCCAAGGCGCCAGTGGTAACCCGAGTTCCTGCATCCAGCGAAGGCTGCCAACCCGGCAAATCTGACCTGAGATCTCGCCCTGCGTGCCGCGCCCCGGCACCGCCTCGATCTTGTCCGCCACTTGTATCTGAACGCCGCGCGCCTGCGCCGCCACGAGCACTGCTTTTGCCAGCGGGTGCTCACTGCCTTGCTGAAGCGCAGCCACCCAGCGCAACACCTCGGTGTCAGGCCATAATTTGGCGTCATCGTCGTTGCCGAGGTACAGGCCGGTCAAGCGGGGTTGGCCCACGGTCAGCGTCCCGGTCTTGTCAAAAGCCACCGTGTCAACCCGATGCGCCAACTCCAGGGCCAGCGCATCCTTGATCAGGATGCCGTGCTGCGCCGCCACACTCGTGCCAGCCATGATGGCCGTGGGCGTGGCCAGCCCCAAGGCGCAGGGGCAGGCAATCACTAGCACGGCCACGGCGTGGATCAGCGCAATTTCCATGGTGTGACCACTCAGCCACCAGCCCAGCAGCGTCAACAGCGCCAACGCCAGAACCACCGGAACAAAAACAGCACTGACCCGGTCCACCAGCCGTTGGATGGGCGCCTTGGCGGCCTGTGCGTCCTCAACCAGGCGGATGATGTGCGCCAGCACCGTTTGCCGGCCTACGGCGTCCACCCGCATCACAACCCGGCTGTCACCGTTGATCGAGCCGCCGGTGACCCTGTCACCAACATCTTTTGCCACGGGCAATGACTCACCCGTCAACATCGATTCGTCCACCAATGTTCGGCCGTCGCTCAGGCAGCCATCGGCGGGGAAACGCTCGCCGGGCCTGACGGCCAGCTGGTCGCCTGTCAGTACCTCGCCTGCTGGCAAATCGGTTTCGCCGTCGGGTCCGATCACGTGGGCCACCTCGGGGCGCAGTGCGTGCAGGGCGCGTATGGCCTCAGTGGTCTGCCGCTTGGCGCGCGTTTCCAGCCACTTGCCCAAGAGCACCAGCGTGATGACCATCGCTGAACTTTCAAAGTAAAGGTGCAACATGGCACCCGGCATGGCGCTCAGCCACAGCCAGACCGACAAACCCCAGGCGGCAGAGGTGCCGATGGCCACCAACAGGTCCATATTGCCGCTGCCGGCGCGCAAAGCATGCCAGCCAGCTTTGTAAAAGCGCGCGCCCAGCCAAAACTGCACCGGGCTGGCCAACAGACACTGCAGCCAGGCCGGCAGCATCATGGCGCCGCCCCAGAGGGCGCTCAGGCTGTCCGGTGCCAGGGCCAGCAGCATCGGCGTGACCAGCGGCAAGGACAGGGCCAGACCCCAGGCCACCGGCCCGAAGCCGGCCCAGGCGGAGGGCTTGGCGATCGTCAGCAGGCTGTCATCTGCGCGCGGCTCGTAGCCAGCATCCCGGATGGCGCGCCGCAGGCGGATGTCGGTGTCGGCATCGCCAATGAAGCGGATGCGCGCTGACTCGGTCGCCAGGTTGACACTGGCCAACTCGACTCCGGGCACCTTGCTCAGTGCGCGCTCCACCCGTGACACACAGGAGGCACACGTCATCCCATCAACACCGATGTCCAGGGTGATCGGTGCAAAGGGCAGGGGTGATGCTGGAGCTGGTGCTGGTGCGGGGGCCGCAGTGGGTGTCATGGTCGATAGCCTATCCGCTTCCGGGCTTGAAATGGCCAGCCCTGCTACAAGCTGATGACTTAGCGCATGATATGTCCGTATGGTTCAGGTCATACGGCAGGCCGATTTGTTCAGGAGCACCTTGTGAAACATCATTTCAACGTGAGTGGCATGACCTGTGGTCATTGCGAAAAAGCGGTCAGCCGCGCCCTGCGGCAGCTGGATCCGAACGCAGTGGTGACGATTGACCGCAACACCGGCCAGGTGTTGGTGGCGTCTGAATGTGAGCGCGCGGAGCTTGCCAGCGCCATCGCGGCCGAGGGTTACACCGTCGCGCCGGAGCCGACGCCCTTAGCGGGCTGACGCCTGCCCGGCAGCGGCCGGCAACCCAGGGCATGGAGCGCGTCGCACCAGCGCAAACCCAAAGCCGCACTGTTTTTGTGCAAAAGCGCACCATCGGCGTGCCATGGTGTGTGCAAAACCAGATTTGAACCGTACACAAAGCTGGTCCAGTATTTGCAAACAACTTTGGCGTGTCCGTTACTGCACCCCACCCCCAAGCTGCCGCCATTGAGCTGATCGCCCTGAGCAAGCGCTATGGTATCGGCGCGCCAGCGGTGGACAACATTCAGCTGCGTATTCCCAGCGCCAGTTACTGTTGCTTGCTGGGGCCTTCAGGTTGTGGCAAAAGCACCACCTTGCGCATGATCGCTGGCCACGAAACCGTGACCAGTGGCGACATTTTGTTGGACAACCGCAACATCACGGATGTGCCTGCTGCCGCGCGCGGCACCGCCATGATGTTTCAGAGCTTTGCCCTGTTTCCGCACCTCAGTGCCCTTGACAATGTGGCCTTCAGCCTGAAGATGAAGGGTGTCCAGAAGGCGCAGCGTCATGCCAGGGCTCAGCAGTTGTTGGAGCGAGTGGCCATGGGGGCTTTGACCAATCGCAAACCGGCCGAGCTTTCGGGTGGCCAGCAGCAACGGGTGGCTTTGGCGCGGGCCCTGATCACCGAGCCGCGCGTTCTCTTGCTCGATGAGCCCTTGTCGGCACTCGACCCTTTTTTGCGTATCCAGATGCGCGCTGAGCTACGGCGCTGGCAAAAAGAGTTGGGTCTGACGTTCATTCATGTGACCCACTCGCAGGAAGAAGCCATGGCGCTGGCTGACATGATGGTGGTCATGAATCAGGGACGTATCGAACAGGTCGGTACCCCGCACCAGATTTACAACTACCCAGAGAGTGAGTTCACGGCCCGCTTCATGGGCGGCCACAATGTGATCGATACCCCGGTCGGGCGGGTTGGTGTGCGCAACGACCACATGCAGATTCAGGCCTCGCCGGATGGCGCGGGCGCCAGCGCGGCCAACAGCCTTCGCGCTGTGGTCAGCGATGTGGAATACCAGGGCACCTACGTGCTGCTCGGCCTGCGACGCCCCGGTGCGCTGGCGGCCACCCATGTTGACGCCGACTGGTCGGTGATGTTGCCCGAGGCCACGTTTCTGGCGCGCCCCTTCCAGGTGGGCGAGCCGGTACAGCTGTCCTGGGAGTCCCACCAGGCGCGTGCCCTGTCGGCTTATGCCGCCGCTGCATGAAGGTCTTTGCCGCCACCAGGTTTCCCATCCCCCGTCTTCGACCGAAGATTTTTTAACCTCCCAAGGAGTTTTCACCATGTCTGACCTTCCTGTTGATCTTGCTGCCCCCAACAGCGGCGCCTTGCCGCGCCGTACCCTGCTCAAGGGCACAGCCGGTATTCTGGCCAGCGGCATGTTCCCGGCCGTCCATTCGGCCGAGCCCATCGTGCTGCGCTACCTCGGCACCGCCGTGAACCAGGACAAGGCGATTGCCGAAAAATTCAAGGCCGACACCGGCATCACCATCCAGTACGTGGCCGTAACCACCGACGACGTGACCAAGCGCGCCGTGACCGCCCCGAACAGTTTTGACCTGATCGACACCGAGTACTTCTCGCTCAAAAAGATTGTGCCGACTGGCAACCTCAAGGGCATTGACAGCAAGCGCATCAAGAATGCCGGCAAGATCACCTCGGTGTTCACCGAAGGCAAGGTGGCCGGCAAGACCATCGGTGACCAAGGCACGGCCCCCAAAAAAGTGATCTTCCTTGAAGGTGAAAAGTCCAAGGTCTTCGCCAAGAGCCCTACCCAGTTCATGTCGCTGATCCCGACCACCTACAACGCCGACACGCTGGGCATCCGGCCTGACCTGATCAAGCGCCCCATCACCTCCTGGGCTGAGCTGCTGAACAAAGAGTTCAAGGGCAAAGCGTCTATCCTGAACATCCCCTCGATCGGCATCATGGACGCTGCCATGGTGGTCGAAGCCATGGGTCTGTACAAGTACCCGGACAAGGGCAACATGACCAAGAAGGAAATCGACCTCACCATCAAGACCCTGATCGAGGCCAAAAAGGCAGGCCAGTTTCGCAGCCTCTGGAAAGACTTCAATGAGTCAGTCAACCTGATGGCATCCGGCGAGGTCGTGATCCAGTCGATGTGGTCGCCCGCCGTGACGGCTGTTCGCTCCAAGGGCATTGACTGCGTGTTCCAGCCGCTCAAAGAGGGCTATCGCTCCTGGGCCGCCGGCTTTGGTCTGCCCGCCACCTTGTCGGGCAAGAAGCTCGATGGCGCCTATGAGTTCATCAACTGGTTCCTCGACGGCTGGGCCGGCGCTTACCTGAATCGTCAGGGCTATTACAGCGCTGTGCTGGAAACCGCAAAGGCGAAGATGGAGGCCTACGAATGGGCCTACTGGATGGAGGGCAAGCCAGCTACCCAGGACATCAAGAGCCCCACGGGCGACGTGTTGGCCAAGACCGGCGCCGTACGCGATGGCGGCAGCTACGAGGCGCGCATGGGCGCGGTGGCCTGCTGGAATGCGGTCATGGACGAGAACAACTACATGGTCCAGAAATGGAATGAGTTTGTAGCCGCCTGATCGTCAGACCCCCGCCTGTTGCCATGAGCACCACCGCCTCGACCTCGCCTGCGCCCAGCGCGTTGGTGGCGCGTCAGGGCGTGGCGGCCTGGTGGCAGGCGGCGCCGCTGACGGCCGTGTTCGTGCTGTTTTTCCTGATTCCGCTGGCCTTGATCCTCATGGTCAGTTTCTGGGATTTCAATGAATACGAGCTGCTGCCGGACTTCACCCTCAAAAATTACCTGGCGATTTTTGAGGGCTGCAGCAACACCAGTGAATGGTGTGTCACCGCCAAGACTTACCTGTCCACCTTCAAGTTCTGCTTTCTGGTTTGGCTGATCACACTGCTGATCGGTTTTGCCGTTTCCTATTTCATGGCGTTTCATGTGCGCTCTAGCAACATGCAAACCCTGCTGTTTGTCCTGTGTACCATCCCGTTCTGGACCTCCAACGTGATCCGGATGATCTCCTGGGTGCCGCTGCTGGGCCGCAATGGCCTGGTCAACCAGAGCCTGCAGGTGGCAGGCTTGATCGATCAGCCGGTGGAGTGGCTGCTGTTTTCCGATTTTTCGGTGGTGCTGGCCTTTGTCCACCTCTACACCATGTTCATGATCGTGCCCATTTTCAACTCGATGATGCGCATTGACCGCAGCCTGCTCGAGGCGGCCAGCGACAGCGGTGCCAGTGCCTGGCAGACCTTATGGCATGTGATCGTGCCGCTGTCGCGCACCGGCATCATCATCGGTTCCATTTTTGTCATCACCATCGTCATGGGTGACTTCGTCACCATTGGCGTGATGGGCGGGCAGCAAATTGCCTCGGTGGGCAAGATCATCCAGGTGCAGACCTCTTATTTGCAGTTTCCGCTGGCCGCCGCCAATGCTGTGATCCTGCTGGCCATTGTGCTGATGATCATCTGGGCCTTGACCCGCCTGGTCGACATCCGCAGGGAGCTGTGACATGGTCCGCAGCCCGCGCGCGCCCGGTTTCTGGCCTTTGGCCCTGTTTTTTGCCGCCTTTGTGCTCTTCATGTACGGCCCGATGCTGGTCATTGTGGTGTTGAGTTTCCAGGGCCCCGAGGGAGGCCTGACCTTTCCCCTGCGCGGCCTGTCGCTGCACTGGTTCCACAAGCTCGCCGCCGGCCTGGGGGTGGTCGACATTGGCGCCGCCCTGCGCCGCTCCCTGGGCCTGGGGCTGGCGGTGATGACGATCACCGTGCTGTTTTCTGTATTGGCCGGCCTCGCCTTCCGCAAGCGCCTCGCTGGTGGCAACACCCTGTTTTATGTGGTGGTGGCCAGCCTGATCATGCCGTCCATCATCGTGTCACTGGGTATCGGCCTGGAATTTCGCCTGCTCGACAGCGGCCTCAAGAAGGCGTTGGACCTGTTGGGCATGGCCAGTACGTTGGAGGGCTATGGCACTGCGCTTGGACTGTTCACGTCGGCGCTGGGTGCCCACCTGACCTGGACCCTGCCGTTTGGCCTGCTCATCATGTTTGCCGTGTTCAACCGTTTCAATCCGGCCTATGAGGAGGCCGCGCGCGACCTGGGTGCCACGCCATGGCAAGGCTTTCGCCACGTGGTGCTGCCGCTGATTGGCCCGGCCGTGGTGGGCGTGGGCATGTTCGGCTTCACCCTGAGCTGGGACGAAATTGCCCGCACCTCGCAGGCGATTGGCGACGTCAACACCCTGCCGCTGGAGTTGCAGGGCCTCACCACCACCGTGACAACCCCTTCCATTTACGCCCTCGGCACCGTGACCACCGTGGTCTCGTTCCTGGTCATGGCTGTGGCATTGGGCCTGGCGTCCTGGCTGGGCCGCCGCCAGCACCAGCGGCGCCCCGACTGAGCCAGCCCCCGCCACATGCGTCACCTGCTCATCGTCAACCCCAATACCTCACCGGCCGTCAGTGCGCTGTTGCAGGTCCACGCGCAAGCCACTGCTGGCGCAGGCGTACGGGTCCGGACGATCACGGCCCGCTTTGGTGCGCCTTACATTGCCTGCGAAGCCAGCTATGCCGTGGCCGGCCATGCCGCGCTCGACGCCTGGGCCGTAGCCCTGGCCGACGCCGACCAACCGGCGCCCGATGCCGTGTTGATCGGCTGTTTCGGCGATCCCGGTCTGCTGGCGCTGCGTGACACCAGCGCTGTGGCCGTGACCGGACTGGCCGAAGCGGCTTTTTTGGAGGCGGCGCGACATGGCCGCTTTGCCGTCGTGACGGGTGGTGCGCGCTGGCAGCCCATCCTCGCCCGTCTGGCCCACGCCTTGGGCTACGGCCTGCAGTTGGCTGGGATCCGCACCGTCGCGCCCACTGGTGCCGAGCTGGCTGCTGACCCGCTCGCCGCACAGGCCTTGCTGGCCGAAGCCTGCCAGGCGGCCGCGCAGGCGCTCGGCGCACAGGCGATTATTTTGGGTGGTGCCGGCCTGGCCGGCATGGCGAAAGCCATCCAGCCCTTTGTGAGCGTGCCGGTGATCGACAGTGTGCAGGCCGGCACCCGCCAGGCGCTGGCTGCGGCCGAGGTTGGGTCTGCTGGCTCTGGCAGCGATCGCTTTGACGTGCGATGGCAGCAGTTGTCGCCGGAGATGACCCGTTTGGGCCTGACCCCCGTCTGAGCCGCGCTGGCTCAGCGCCTCACCCCCGAGCTCAGCCGGCCAGCATCTCGCCGCCCAGCGCCTCCAGCAGGTCTGGCAGCAGCTTGCGCAGCTCACCGGTGGCAATGGCGGCGTCGGCATCAAAGCCGTCGGCGCGCTGCTCACCCGTACTTTCGAATACCCCCTCCAAAAAGGCCAGTTTCTTGAGCTGCAGGCTCTCGGTCAGCACCAGCGAGACCCGGCCGGCCCAGGTCAGTGCCAGCCGGGTTGGCAGCTTGCCGCCGGCGACATGCTGACGCACCTCTTCGGTGTCCAGTGCATGGCGCGCATAGCGCACCACAGCGCGGGACTCGTCGGCGGCCTTGAGTTCGCATTCACGGTCAACGCTGAAAGCCGCTGGCGGCTCCTGGGTCGTCAGCCAGTGCGCCATGGCCGCCGCAGGCGACTGTTGGGTGTTGAGCAGCGTGACGGCAAAGCCGTCCAGCACAGCCACCAGCGCAGTCACCACCTCGTCGGCCCGCGCCTGGCTGCTGGCGTCAATCACCAGCCAGCCGGCCTCGCGGTCGATCCAGACCAGATGGCTGGCCAGTTTGGTGAAGGCCATTGGCAGCAGCGCCTGCCGGATCTCGTCCTTGAGGTCGCGCATCTCCTTGCGCCCTGGCTTGCGTCCCGTGCTGGCCTCAATCTGGGCCACCCGTTCCTCGGTCTTGCGGTTGACCACCGAGCCTGGCAGCGCCCGCGTCTCGACCATCATTTTGAGCAGCCACTGTCCAGACACAGACTCCAACAGCGCGCCGTGCGCCAGGCCGCGCGGCTCAACCCAGCCCAGTGACTTTTCCTGGCTGGGGCCGCAGGCGACAAAATGCGCGCTGGCCAGCCGCTCCTCCACGACTGCCGCAGTCGCGGCCCAACCGGCAGCAATCCGGTAAACGATCAGATTTTTGAACACAAAACACTTTCCAGACAATTGATGTGAGCGACACGGCGCCGATCATCCCATCAAACCGAGCCTGTTTTTTCACGAATCTTTACACTCGCTTAGCGCTGCCTCATGGTCCAGTTACACAGTTGGCCGACACTGGCAACCAGCCTGATGCCATTACCCGCGCACTGGCGCTATTGAAAGGACATCACCATGACTTCACGACTCAAACCCGCCCTGCTGGCCGGCCTGCTGACCCTGTCCAGCCTGGCTGCGCTGGCGCAAATGTCGCCGTCGGGCGGCCACTCGGGCATGATGGACGGCCACAGCGACGGCATGCACGAGGGCATGCGCCACATGGACCCTGCGCGCATGCAGGCTCGCATGGACAAACACGCCGCTGAACTCAAGGCCTTGCTCAAACTGACGCCAGCGCAGGAGACGGGCTGGACCGCTTTTGTGGCGGCGCACAAAGTGCCGGCCGAGATGATGGCCAAGCGGCCAGACCGGGCCGCCATGGAGAAGCTGACGACGCCCGAACGGCTGGACCGCATGAAGGCCTTGCGCAGCCAGCATATGGCGCAGATGGACAAACGTGACGACGCGACCCGGGTGTTTTATGCGACGCTGACGCCCGAGCAGCAAAAGGTGTTTGACGCCAGCGCCATGCCTGGACAAGGGCGTGCCCGGCCTGTGGACCAGGCGGAGCGGCCTAAAGCCAAGCCTTGAAGTTGGCCATGGGTTGCTAGCGTTCTTGGTTCTTAGCGCTTGGCATTGGC
>JBAXMQ010000043.1:0-23514 GCA_037134215.1 Betaproteobacteria bacterium | reverse complement strand
GGCGGGGCATTCGGCTCCGCGGCTGTCCCCCGCCCGTTGGGCTCCTCCTTGATGCCGCTGCGCCGAACGCCCCACCAACCTGATCTGGCACGGTTGCTGGTGTGCAGTGAGCTTAGCCCGCAGCCCACCAAACCTGCGTGACAATCCAGCTATGAACACCGCAAGCCCTGAAACGGACGGCCTCGACCTCGGCCTCGACTGGCACAACAGCTTTGCCGCGCTGGGCGAGACTTTTTTTACGTCCCTGGCACCCACACCGCTGCCCGCACCTTACTGGGTCGGCCGCAGCCACACCGTGGCGCGCGAACTGGGCCTGTCAGCTGACCAGCTGTCGTCTGATTCGCTGCTGCAGGCCCTCAGCGGCAACCGGCCTATTGCCGGCACCCGGCCACTGGCCAGCGTTTACAGCGGCCACCAGTTCGGTGTCTGGGCCGGGCAATTGGGCGACGGCCGCGCGATTTTGCTGGGACAAACCGCGGCCGGGCAGGAAATCCAACTCAAAGGGGCCGGCCTCACGCCTTATTCCCGCATGGGCGATGGCCGCGCCGTACTGCGATCGAGCATCCGCGAGTTTTTGTGCAGCGAAGCCATGCATGGGCTGGGCATTCCGACGTCACGTGCGCTGTGCGTGACCGGCTCGGACGCGCCGGTGTACCGCGAAACCCGCGAGACGGCCGCCGTGGTGACGCGGGTGGCGCCCAGTTTCATTCGCTTCGGGCATTTTGAACACTTCGCCTACCGCCAGCAGCTGACTGAACTGGAAGCGCTGGCAGACCATGTGATCGACCGGTTTTACCCGGCCTGCCGCGACTCCAAGGACTTTCAGGGCAACCGCTTCGCTGCCCTGCTGCAAGCGGTGAGCGAGCGCACCGCGCACATGGTGGCGCAGTGGCAGGCGGTGGGCTTTTGCCATGGGGTGATGAACACCGATAACATGAGCATCCTGGGCCTGACCATCGACTACGGCCCCTTCCAGTTTCTCGACGCTTATGACCCTGGTCATATTTGCAACCACTCTGACAGCGGCGGCCGCTATGCCTTCCAAAAGCAGCCCAACATCGCCTACTGGAACCTGTTTTGTCTGGGTCAGGCCCTGCTGCCGCTGATCGGCGAACAGGACCTGGCGCTGGCAGCGCTGGCGTCTTACAAAACGGTTTTCCCGGCCGCGCTGGAGGCCAGGATGCGGGCCAAGCTGGGTTTGCCGGGTGAGCCTGACGCCGAGCGGGCCGTAGCCGATAGGCACCTGATCGAAGGCGTCCTGAAGCTGCTGGCCGCCGATCGGGTGGACTACACCATCTTCTGGCGCCGGCTGAGCCATGCACAGGGCGGGCGTGCGCCTGAGCCGGTGCGAGACCTGTTTCTTGACCGGGCCGGGTTGGATGCGTGGATGCTACAATATTCAGAGCGAATGAGTCATATTCCACAGGGCTCAGCGACTGATTTGATGCTCAAGACCAACCCCAAATTTGTGCTGCGCAACCACTTGGGTGAGTTGGCCATCCGGGCTGCGCGGGAGATGGATTTTTCACAGGTGCAGAACCTGCTGACGGTGTTGGAATCCCCTTGCGACGAGCACCCGCAGTTTGACGCGCTGGCCGGCTTGCCGCCCGACTGGGCCGACAGCATCAGCATCAGCTGCAGTTCCTGAACCCCACACTCACCACGGAGCCGACCATGACTTACAAAATCAGCAAGACCGACGCCGAATGGCAAGCCCTGCTCAAAGACAAGGGCGCTGAGCCGCTGGCCTACCAGGTCACGCGCCACGAGGCGACCGAGCGCGCCTTCACCGGCCGTCTGGCCGATCAGCACGCCGCTGGCACCTACCGCTGCATCTGCTGCGACAAGGCGCTGTTTGATGCGGCCGCCAAATTCGACTCGGGCACTGGCTGGCCCAGTTACTTTCAGCCGATCGCGCCTGATGCCATCGGCACCAAGGTGGATGGCCTGCTGTGGATGAAGCGCACCGAGGTGCACTGCGCCGACTGCGGCGCCCATTTGGGCCATGTCTTTGAAGACGGCCCGGCACCGACCGGACTGCGCTACTGCATGAACTCGGCCTCGCTAGATTTCACCCCCTCATGAAGCTGCTCATTGATTTTTTTCCCATCCTGCTGTTTGTTGGCGCCTACAAGCTGTACGACATCTATGTCGGCACCGCCGTGCTGATGGCCGCCACCGTGGTGCAGATGGGGCTGATTTATGCCATCGACCGCCGGCTTCAGATGGTGCAGAAGATCACGCTGGCGCTGGTGCTGGTGTTCGGCGCCCTCACGCTGGGTTTGCACGACGACCGCTTCATCAAGTGGAAGCCGACTGTGCTCTACGCAGCCATGGCCATCGGGCTGGCGGTGGCCCTGTGGGTGCTCAAGAAAAACTTTCTCAAGCTGCTGCTGGGCAGCCAGCTGGCGCTGCCCGATGCCGTGTGGCAACGGCTCAACCTCATCTGGGTGGCTTATTGCGTCTTCATGGCCAGCATCAACGGCTATGTGGCGGCTTACTACAGCACAGAAGATTGGGTCAACTTCAAGCTTTGGGGCTATGCTTTTCCGCTGGCCTTCATCGTTGGCCAGGGTTTCTACATCGCCCGCCACATCACACCCGACGAGCCCCGGGCATGAGTGCCGCGCCCGCCCTACCCACCGCCGAGGCGTTGGCCGAGCGCCTGCGCCACACCCTGCAACCGGCAGCGCTGGAAGTGATCGACGAGAGTTGGCAGCACAGCGGCCATACCGGCGCTAACGACAGCGGCGTGGGCACCCATTTCCGTGTGCGCATCAGTTCGCCCTTGTTTCTGGGCAAATCACCGGTGGCGCGGCATCGGCTTGTGTATGATGCGCTGCAAGATTTTCTGGACCAGGGCCTGCATGCGCTCGCGATCGAAGCAAGCCTGCCCGCCGCCTGAACCTCCCTGTCCGGCGTCGGCCCGCCCTTATCCATCCCTTTCAGCACTTTACGAGAACACTTTTTCATGAAACGCACCCTGATTTCCACCTTGGTCGCGACCCTGCTTATCAGCGGTCTGGCACCTCTGGCCCTGGCCCAAAATGTCGCTGTCGTCAATGGCAAGGCCGTGCCGGTCGCCCGTGTTGAAGCTCTGGCGCAGCAGGTGGCCAAGTCCGGCCGACCGGTCACGCCCGAAATGCAGGGCCAATTGCGCGATGAAGTCATCGCCCGCGAAATCTTCATCCAGGAAGCGCAGAAACTGGGTCTGGACGCCACTGACGACTACCGCGTGCAGATGGAACTGGCCCGCCAGACCCTTCTGATCCGCGAGTTGTTCGCCAACTTCCAAAAAACCAGCCCTGTCACTGACGCGGACGTCAAGGCCGAATACGACAAGTTTGCCGCTGCCAATGGCGGCAAAGAGTACCGCGCCCGCCACATCCTGGTCGCCAAAGAAGACGAGGCCAAGGCCATCATCGCCCAGCTCAAAAAAGGCGGCAAATTTGAAGACATCGCCAAAAAATCCAGCAAAGACCCAGGTTCTGGCGCCAACGGCGGCGACCTGGACTGGGCCAGCGCTGGCAACTATGTGGCCGAGTTCTCGGATGCCCTGACCAAGCTGACCAAGGGCAAGCTGACCGAGACCCCGGTCAAGACCCAGTTTGGCTACCACATCATCCGGCTCGACGACGTGCGCGATGCGCAGCTGCCCAAGTTCGACGACGTCAAGCCCCAAATCAAACAGCAGCTTGAGCAACAAAAACTTGGCAAGTTCCAGGAAGACCTGCGCGCCAAAGCCAAAATCGAGTAAGCCAACCCGCGCTGCAGCCGCAGCGCTAGCGCTGTCCCAGCCAGGCCAGCGCCATCAGGGCGCCGATCAAGACCGGCTGGTGCACCATGTAGTAGCTCAGGCTCCAGCGCCCCAGCAGCGCGAGCCGGCCCGCTACAACACCCACAGGGACGGACCTTAGCCAGCCCCGGGCCATCAGCATACGGCCGGCCGCAAGACCCCACCACAGCATGCCCAGCCAGGGCAGCAGCGGCACATAGTCTTGCGTGACGGGTTTACGGGTGATCAGGCCAAGCCAGTTCAGGGTCGGGCTGTTCAGCGTCTGGGCCAGGTCCGCCAGCGGCCCGGCCAGCAACGGTTGCACCGCCCAGGGAAACAGCAAGGCCAGCGCGCCCAGCGGCCACAGCCAAGAGCCCCAGGACGCCGTCAAGCGCGCGATCAGCAGCATCACCGCCAACCCGTGCAGCACGCCAAAGTAAATGAAGCTCTGCGGGTACATCAGCCAGGAGCCGGCTGTGACCAGCAGCGCGCAACCCGCCACCTGCACCCAGCGCCGCCAGAAACGGGGCCAGCTTTGGCCCTGCGCTACAGCAATCGCCTGACCCAGACCCGCACACAGCAAAAACAGGCTGACGATGGCGCTGCGCTGCCAAGTCCACACCGGGTCGCGGTACAGGTCCTGGTGGATGTGGCCGAACTGGTTCAGGTCAAAACACAAATGAAAGGCCGTCATCCACAGCATGGCGAAGCCACGCAGGGCGTCGACAGCCTCGATGCGGCCGGGCGAAGTCATCGGGAGGGCACGTGTCATGCCGACACGATACCCGATTGGAGGCCCAGCGTCAGCCTGTGGTCAGAGGCTCATGTCGCCGCAACGGCCATTGGGGCTGAACCAAAGGGTTCACCACATGGGCAGGCCAGTACCCCAGCAGCACCGCGGCAGCATGCTGCGCGCCGCGCTCCTTGGACTCGCGGGTGGATTCAACCGAGCTGCCAGCACTGTGCGGGGTGGCGATGACGTTGTCCATGGCCAGCAAGGGGTGTTGCGGCGGCGGGGCTGAGGGGGCAAACACATCGATCGACGAAAAGACATCGAGCGCGGCTCCGGCAATAGCACCTTTCTGGAGCGCGTCAACCAAGGCAGACTCGTCAATGATGGCGCCCCGAGAAGTGTTTACCAAGGCCGCATCGGGCAGCAAGAGCGCCAACTCAGCCGCACCAAGCAGGTGACGGGTTTGCGGTGTCAAGGGCAGGTGAATCGAGATGTAGTGACTGGTTTTCAGCAGGCTTGGTAAGTCAACCAGCCGAACACCAAGTTGCTCGGCAACGCTGTGGTAATTGCCGGGGTTTCGGGTCCAGGCCTGGACCTGCAGACCAAAGGCTGTCGCCCTGCGCGCCACAGCCTGGGCGCTGGCGCCAAATCCGATCAGGCCCAATTTCCGGCCGGCGAGCCGATGCACGCCGGCGTGTTGACGGGCTGAAAAATTGCCGTCGCGCATGGCCTGCTGCATGAAGGGCAGGCGACGCGCAAATGAAAGCAGCAGGGCCATGGTGTGGTCGGCCTGCTCGCCCAGGCAAAAATCGGGCACATTGCTCACGACCATGCCGGCTTGGGTCGCGGCCTCTATATCGATTCGATCGGTGCCAGCGCCCAAACGGGCGATGGTCCGGCACTTCGACAACTGGCGCACCACGCTAGCGGGCACATAGGACGAGACGACCATCAGCGCATCGCAGTCTGGAGCAGCGCTCAGAATATCGGCCTCAGTCTGGCCTTCCACAGCCACCAATTCGGCCCCGGCTTTCGCGAGCGCCGCATACTCCCCCGGTTCGACCGGGTAAGTCTCCGCATTGAGTCGCAGCACACGCCAGTTCATGCGCTCACCCCGGATTTGGTGAATTCCGCCAACCAGCGCTTGTCCCACAGCGAGGGAAACGCATGTTTGACGAAAGGGTGGCGTGCGCAGGCTGCGTCATCGAGTTCAATGCCCAGCCCGGGCTTGTCGGGCAACACATAACGGCCATGCTTCATAGGCGTCCAGCCAGACACCAATTCACTGCGCCATGGGGCATCGAAGTCGCCAAAGTTTTCCTGCACCATCACCTGCGACGTTGACCAGCCAAAGTGGATGGCAGCGCACAGGGCTACCGGACCGATCGAGCAGTGCGGCGCCAAACGGATATCTTGCGGCTGGCATAGCGCGGCAATTTTTTTACCCATCCATAAGCCACCGCAATGGGCCAGATCCGGTTGGGCCACATCACAGGCCCGCAGATTTGCCAATCGGGCAAATTCTTCAAGCATATAGAGCCGCTCACCGGCAGCCACCGGAAAGGGCAGCGCACTGTGGACCTCCGCCAGCAAATCAAGACTGTGCGGGCTGACCGGCTCCTCATACCAGGCCGGGTTGTACTTGGCCAAGCGCCGACCCATCTCGATGGCAGACCCGGCCGAGAGGCGGCCATGCACCTCGATCATCAAGCTCACGCCCTCCCCCACAGCCTGTCGCACCGCCGCGACGATATCCTCGGCGGACTGCATTGCGGCATGATCGAGCGTTTTCCAGGCCTGCTCGAAGGGGTCAAACTTCATACCGTTGTAGCCCATCGCCACCACCTGGCGCGCCTTGTCGGCGTAGTCCTGAGGCGTCCTGGCGCTGCCGTACCAACCGTTGGCATAGACCGGCAAGCTGTCTCGGGCTTGCCCACCCAATAGGCGATAGACGGGCTGCCCGCAGGCCTTGCCGACAATGTCCCAACACGCAATTTCGAGCGCGCTGATCACAGTCATCACGGTGGCACCCCCCTGATACTGGTCGCGGATCAAATCTCCGAAGACTTTTTCAATGTCGAATGGACAGACGCCCAAAATGCGCTCCTCGGCCCATTCATGCATCAGCGTGTGGACTGCCATTTCCTGCCACTCCAGGGTCGCCTCACCCAGCCCGGTCAGTCCTGTGTCGGTGTGTAGCCGCACAAACAGGTAATTGCGAAGACCGCAATTGGCCAGAAAGGTTTCTAGTTTGACAATTTTCACGAGCGAGCCTCCTTGGCTTGATCACCGGGATAGGCCGTCAACCAAGCGCTGGCAACGCCGCTGGCGGCGATCACCAGCATGCCAAGGACGGCCCACTGATCGGGGATATGGTCAAACACCAGCCAGCCGCCCAGCACGGCAAAGCCAATGTGGCCATACATGAAGGGCATCAACGCCACGGTAGGCGCGTGCTGGTAGGCCTGCGTGAGTACGAAATGACCTGCTGCACCCATGAATCCCATGAGCAGCATCAGGCCCCAGAGCTTGTAAGAATCCAATACCTGCCAACCCATAGGCAATGCAATCGCCGCCAGGACAGCGCAAAACCAGACGCTGCAAAAATGGGTGCTGGCGGCGCTGTCATGCCGCCCGAGATGACTGGTCAGCAACTGGACAAATGAGTTCGATAGCAGGCAACCCAATGGCAGCAAGGCGCCCCAACCCAGACTTTGTCCGTCCGGCCTGATGATCATCAGTGTGCCCACCAGTCCGCCGGTGACAAACAGCCACTGGATCGGTGCGATGCGTTGCTTGAGGACAGTGACGGCCATTACAGTCACCAACATGGGCGTAACCATGACAATGGCAGTGAACTCTCCAATGGGCATCAGCTTGAGCGCCGATACCGCCATCACCGTGCTGGCGGCCAGCAAGGCCCCGCGCAGCAGTTGCAATCGGGGTTGACTGATCCGGAGCAGCGCGCGGCCGTGTAGCGGCAACAAGACCAGGGTTGAAACCAGTGCCTGTATCAGGAAGCGGATCGACAGCATCATCACCAGTGTGACGCTGGCAACGACATACTTGGCGGTGGTGTCGAGGATCGAAAAAAACAGCCCGGCCATAAGCATATACACAACGCCAGCCAGGCCGGTTGCACGGACCAGCTTCACTGCCGGCCCAATGTGTTTGGATCAGGTGTCACAACGATAAGCGAGTCAACCGCGGAACAGGTTTGGCAGTCCGGTAGAAAGCACCGGAAAGTACACCAGCACCACAATGAGCGCGATCTCGGCATAGAAGAACAGTGCCAGTTCCGACCAAAGCGCACGCATGGTGATGTTGCCGATCTTGCAGGCCACGAAAAGACAGATGCCTACCGGCGGCGATATCAGGCCGAGCGTCACGCTGACGATCATCACCATCGAAAAATGGATGTCGTCGATGCCCATGCTTCGTGTGATGGGCAACAGCACCGGCGCCAGCAGCAGCAAGGCAGGCCCCGCATCCAGGGCCAAGCCGATGATCAAAAAGGCAATCACGCAAACAAGCAAGAAGGTCTTGGGGTAATCCTTGAAGACCGAGACCACGGCCGCTGTGCCTTCGGCCACACCAGCGAGGATCAGGACATAGTTCACCACCTCGACCGCCGCGATCAGCAGAAACAGGCCCGCCGTCAAACGCGCCGAATTGCGTGCTGCCTGCATGAACCCGGAAACGTTCAGTGTTCGGAACACAAAGGCGCCAAGGAACGCCGCGTAGATGACGGCGATACCACCGGCCTCGGTGGGGGTAAATGCGCCCGAGATGGTTCCCAAAACGATGAACGCAGGCAGGCTCATGACGAGCAGCCCGTCACGGGCCAGGCGCGGCACATCTGCCTTTTCAACCCTGATCGTCGAGACCGGCATGTCGCCGCGACGGCCCCGCCAGAACACAACCAAGCCACAGGCCACACCCAGCAAGAGGCCAGGCACGATGCCCGCCAGAAAGAGCTTCAGCACGGAGATGTCGGCCACCGCCGCGTACAACACCATGATCACCGAGGGGGGAATAATCGGCCCGATGACCGATGCCGCTACAACCACGGCGGCCGAAAACGACTTGCTGTAACCCTCTTTGGCCATGCCATTGATGAAAATGTTGCCTAAAGCGGCAATGTCCGCCACGGCAGTGCCCGAAATTCCGGAGAACATCACCGAAGCCAGGATCGCGGCATAGGCCGTCCCGGCGCGCACGCGCCCGACCAGGATCTGCGCCAGATGGATGATGCGTTCGCTGATGCCGCCACGGTTCATCAATTCGCCAGCGAAGACGTAGAACGGCGCCGCCATCAGCACGAAGGTGTCCAGCCCCGAGAACATGCGCGAGATGACATTAAGCTGCTGCTCGCCGGTAAACCACAGCGCGAACGAGCCCGCCAACGCAAAGGCATAGCTGATCGGCAGCCCGGCCACCAACAGCAAAGTAAGGACAATGGCGATCGCGGTCATGCTGGCACCTCCATCACGTCAGATTGCGGCCACAGTGCGGCGGCAATCTTGTGAAGGCTGACCACCGCCAGCATCAACCCCCCCACGGTCGTTGCGGCGTACACGTAAACCATTTTCATCCCCATGGCCGGCGAGGTCTGCATGCCGTTGAGGATGCAAAACTTGGTGCCTTGCCAGATGATGAGGACGCAAAACACCAGCACAACGCATTGGAGCGCGGCCTGATGAAAGGCCTGGAAACGCGGGTTTTTCACCTCGGCAAAGAGGTTCATGTCCATATGGTCGCCATACAGGCTGGCCGCAGCCGCGCCAGCAAACGTCAACCAGACGGTGGTGTAACGCACCATCTCCTCGGTCCAGAAGAGCGGCGCATTGATGGCATAACGGGTGAACACCTGCGCCAGGTTAAGCAGCACGCTGATCAACAACAACCACGCAATCAGGTGGTCGGAAAACCGGCCGACGAGCCGGCCTAAGCGGTGTATCAGTTTCATCGGCAATCCTGCGTCATGGGTGCATGACAGGCTAGTTGGTCATCGGTGACCGGCAGTGGCCGGACCCGCAGGGGCTCCGGCCGGACTGTTTGGTCGATCAGCTTGCTCGATCAGTTTGCGTACGACTTGCGGGTTGTATCGCGGACGGCTTCCAGCAACTTGTCAACCAGCGGGCGGCCCACCTGCGACGCAATGAACTCAATGACCGGCTCCTGGCTGGCTTTGCGGAAAGCCTCCTTCTCGGTCGGTGAGTTGACATACACCCTGGTGCCGGCTCCACGGATCTTCTGGATCGCCTGCATGCTGTCCATGGACTTCCGTGAATTGGCCACCTCGGCGTGCACAGCCGCACCGTCCATGAGGATCTGACGCATGTCTGGGCTCAGGCCCTGGAACACGCGGTCGTTGATGATGATGAAGTGCAGACCATAGATGTGTTCATTCACCGACATGAACTTCTGGACTTCAAAGAGCTTTCCATCCCAGATGGTGGCCGACGCATTCTCCTGCCCGTCAACAACGCCCTGCTTCAGCGAGGTGACCAGCTCCGGAAACGCAATGGGCGTGGCCGCGGCACCCATGGACTTCATGAAATTCACGTACACCTGCGATTGCATGGTGCGCATCTTCAGGCCCTTAAGGTCGTCCGGATTCTTGATCTCGCGTGTGTTGTTTGTCAGGTTACGGAAACCGTTCTCTGACAATGCCAGCGTGCGAATACCTGTCGCTTTGCGCATGTCTTCGTTCATGTCCCGCACAAACGGGCTCTTCATGAACTCCCAGGCCACCGGGGACGATGCAAACAGATAGGGGATCTGGAACACCTGCATGGGCTTGTGAAAGCTGCCCAGCACCGAGTCGTCGGTGAGCGCCATTTCAAGCGTACCGTTCTTGACCTGTTCGGTCACCTGCAGCGAGCCGCCGAAGGTATTGAAAAACAGGCGTACCTCGATTTCACCGCCGCTTTTGAACTCTACATACTCTTTCAAGGCTTTCATGCCCAGAATTTCACCGCCATTGCTGTCTGGCGCGCCGATCGAGAATTTAAGGGTCGTCTTGGCCGCGACACCCATCGAAAACGCCAAGACCACCGCTGCCAACAGACCTGAAACATAGTGCCGAACTCGCATGATTTTGTCTCCTGTTTAAAAAGTTACAACGCCACCAACTCACTAACTTCTTGTTATTGATACTTCGATGCCCCCGCACCTCTCCAGGGAGGCGCTAGCCACACATCCGCCTCTGTCAGGCCGTTCAAGCGGCTGCGAAAAGCGGCCAGCCAACGGGCGGCCACCGCGCCCTCGGTGACACGGTGGTCCACCGACAGTGTGACTGTCATGACATTTGCCACAACCAAATTGCCATCGAGCACGACCGGTCGCGCCTCGGCGGCACCAACGGCCAAAATCGCAGCCTGCGGCGGGTTGATGATCGCGGCAAACTCGCGCACGCCGAAGGCGCCCAGGTTGGAGATGGAGAAGGTGCCGCCAGCACTCGCGCCAGCCGGCAAGGCGCCAGCACGGGCCTGCGCGGCAAGTTCCGCCATCGCCACGGCGATCTGAGCGACGCTCTTTCGATCAGCGTATTCGACCACCGGCGTCAACAAACCATCGTCGAGGGCAACTGCCACCGCCACATGCACATCGTCAAAATACCGGATCGATGACTCAGAGAATGATGCATTAAGCGCAGGAACGTCGCCCAGGGCCAGGGCAGCTGCCTTGATGACAAAGTCGTTCAAAGAGAGTCGAACGCCCTCGGACGCCGCGCGTGCCTGCTGGGAAGCACGCAAAGCCAGCAGTGCATCAACCTGGCAATCGATGCTGAGGTAAAAATGTGGCGCATCCTGCTTGGCCTGGGTCAGCCGGCGAGCCATCAGTTTGCGACCCAGCGTATTGGGCACATCATGAAAGCGAGTGGCCCGCTCTGGCGCTCGGGTTGCGGGGCTGGGCACTGCTGCCAGGGCGGCGACCACGTCGGCACGAACAACCCGCCCCTGCGGCCCACTGCCACGCAGGGCGGCCAGGTCCAAGCCACTGCGGCTTGCCATAGCCCGCGACAGGGGGCTGGCGAAACGCCGTGCGTTACGGCCTTCTAACGGCTTGGCGCTGCTCATGGTCAAGCCCCTGACGGTGTGATCACCGCAATCTGCTGGCCCATTTTGACCATGTTGCCTTCAGCTTCGAGGTGCTGAGCCATGGTGCCATTGCAAGGTGCCTCGACTTCCACCACGGCCTTGTCGGTCTCGATCTCGACCACCAATTCACCCTCAGTGACAGCCTCACCCACCTGCTTGACCCATCGGATCAAGCGACCCTCGCTGACGGTTAGGTCACCAAAGGGCATCATCAATGGTTCGCCTGCCATGGGTGGCGGCGCAGAGGCGTCAGGAACGACGACCGCCGGGGCAGCGGAACTGACGCTACCCAGAGAGGCAGGCGGGTTGGTGCGTTCAGCTTGTTCGAAGATAGCGGGCGCAGTCACCTCAGCCCGCTTGGCGAGACCACTGCCAAAGCGACGCGGTACCGGCGCTGTGCCCGCAATCACCTGCAAACTAGCCGCGACAACCGCCTCAGCGTTGACCAACATGGCGCGCTCAAGGACCGGCGCAAAAGGATGACTCATGGCGTCAGTGTGCAGGCGACCGACCGGCGCGTCAAGGTAATCAAAGGCCAGTTCATTCATGGCCTGACCCAGTTCAGCGCCCACACCGCACATGGACCAGCCCTCATCCGCGACAAGTAAGCGACCCGTCTTGCGCACGCTCTGGGCCACGGTATCCACGTCAAGCGGCTGAATGGTGCGCAGGTCGATCACCTCACAGGAAATGCCCTGCGCCTGCAAGGTGTCGGCCGCTTGCAGGGTCATCAACACGATTTGTCCCGCACAGGCGATGGTCAGGTCAGTACCCGCACGGGCAATGCGAGCCACGCCAAATGGGACCAAGTGGTCTCCGGTTGGCACCTCCCCACGGCTGGCAAAGAGGGCTTTGGGCTCCAGCATCAAAACGGGATCACCCGCGCGCAAGGCGGTTTTCATCAGGCCTTTGGCATCGGCCGGATTGGACGGCACGCACACAATGAGCCCAGGGATGTGCGCCCAAATCGGGTGGTACATGCCGCTGTGGTGGGGCCCGGCAGAGCGCACCGCGCCAGCGCCGGCTCGGATGACCATCGGCGCCTGCATTTGTCCGTTGCTCATGTACCGCAGCTTGGCAGCCTGAAGAGCAACCTGGCCGGCAGCCTCAAACAAGAAGTCCGCAAACATCAAGTCCGCCACGCACCGCGCCCCAGTGGCCGAAGCACCCAGACTGGCGCCCGTGAAGCCTAGTTCAGAAATCGGCGTATCCACCATGCGGTTGGCGCCGAATTCGGCGTACAGGTTCTTGGTGTGGGCAAACGTGCCACCGCGCTCACCCGTGCCCTCACCAAAATACATGATCAGAGGGTCGCGTCGCATTTCTTCCGCCAGACCATCACGCACGGCGTCGAGCCAGCCGGTTGTCACGGTGATCGGGTTGGTCACAGCCGCTGCGGCCAGAGCGGCTGGTGGGTTGATCGGGTCTGCGTACACGTGGTGCATCACAGTTGCCGGATCTGGTTCGGGTGAATTGCGTGCAAAAGCGACTGATTCAGCCACTTGGGCTTTAACCCGTTCCTCAATGGCCTCGAGCTCCTGCGCCGTGGCCAAACCAAGTGGCAGAAGGGTCTGCTCCCTGAGCATCCGGATCGGATCACGCCGAGCCCAACCGTCGACCTCGGCCTGGGAGCGGTAGGTACCCGTCACTGTGTCGCCTTCGTGGTGCGCCACGACCCGGTACGTCTTCACCTCCAACAGCGTCGGGCCCTGGCCAGACCGGGCACGGGCTGCCGCTTCTTGCATCACCCGCCAAACCGCCAGAACGTCATTTCCATCAACAGCCACGCCAGCAATGCCATAAGCGGCTGCACGGCTGGCGATCTCAGGGTTCAAAGTGGCGGCGCTCAAGGCTGTTGCCGTGGCGTAAAGGTTGTTTTCACAAACGAAAATGACAGGGGCTTTTTGAACCCCGGCAAAATTAAGTGACTCGTGGAACGCTGCATGGTTGGTGGCGCCATCGCCAAAAAATGCCAGGCCGATGTCGTCGGTGCCCCGTGCTCGAGCACTCAAGCCGGCGCCCACCGCTGAGGGCAGGCCACCACCGACCAGCCCATTGGTTCCAAACAGGCCGCAAGACGGGTCGTACAAGTGCATGGTGCCGCCGCGCCCGCCACAACAGCCATCGCGCTTGCCATACAGTTCGGCCATCAAGGTATTGGGCGACATGCCCTTGGCCAGCGCATGGCCATGGCCACGGTGTGTGCTGGTGATCCAGTCGGTCTTGCGCAGGTGCGCACAAACGCCAACGCCAGAGGCCTCCTGGCCGATATAGAGGTGCAAAAAACCAGGGGTCTCGCCTTTTCGGCAGGCCACCTGGGCAGCGAGCTCGAACCGACGGAGCAGCAGCATTTGTTCGTACAGCCTCAACACCTCAGTGGCTGTCAGCCCCGCCGGCAGAGCCTGCGCGGTGATTTGCGCGCTTGTATCACTCATAAGGTTCTCCAATTTTTAGAAATCCCGAGAAAATCCGGCCGTCCACCCGCCGTCAACCGTCAAGACATGGCCAGTGATGTAGGAGCTTTCCGGGGCTGCCAAAAACAGTACCGCGTCGGCGATCTCCTGCGTGGTACCGGGCCGCCCCAAAGGTATATGCGACATCAACTTGGCGTGCAGGTCCTGCGCCTCGCTGCCGGCATCCCTGATCCAGTTCTGCCAGCCCTGCGTTTGCGTTGAACCCGGCGCCACAGCGTTGACCAGGACACCATGGGGCGCCAGTTCCAGTGCCATGGACTTGGTCAGGTTCACAACCCCGGCTTTGGCGGCAATGTAGGCACTTTGGAGCCTTGCAGGCACCAGTCCCAGAACCGAGGCAATGTTGATGATGCGGCCTGATTTTTGTGTTTTCATGGCCCGCGAGGCTTCGCGGCTCATCAGGAACAGGCCGGTCAGGTCAATCCGGAGCAGCGCGTCCCAGGCCTCCAGGCTGTACTCGTCGATGGTTTTCCGTTCGGCAGCGGGCACGCCAATACCGGCATTGTTGATCAGGATGTCAACCCGCCCAAACTCTTGAAGGACACGGGCAACGCCAGCCACCACGCTGTCGGGTTGGCCAACGTCCAGCGCAAAGCCAAGACACCCTCCACCCGCCTGGGAGGCAGCGGCTGCCCGGTCGGCATCAAGATCGGAATACACCACGCGCGCGCCATTACGGGCCAGCGTATCGGCAATGGCCTGGCCAATGCCTTGCGCCGAGCCGGTCACCAGCGCAACTTTGCCATCGAGTTCGACTTTCATCGGAGTCCCTGTTGCGTTATCAGAAAAATGCTCGCACGAAGGCGAGCGAAATTGAGGGCACGTAGGTGATCAGGCCAAGAGCGAGCACCAGCACAAACAACAGCGGCATCACCGCCCTGAAAGTGGCTTGCACCGATGTGCCGGTAATCGCGCTTGGGATGAACACCAACAACCCGTAGGGTGGGGTGAGGCCACCCAGCATCAGATTGACCACCACAATAATGCCGAAATGAATGGGGTCTACCCCAAGTTGCAAGACCAAGGGCAGCGTCAGCGGGACCACAATCAACATGATCGCCGTCAGGTCAAGAAAGGCCCCGGCGATCAGCATCACAATATTGAGCAAGAGCAGGATCAGCCATGCCTCGTTCACATGCACCACCATGGTCTGTAAAAACTGTTGGGGCACCCGTCCGGAGATCAGGACCCACGCAAAAGGTGCAGCAACGCCAATCATGAAGCCCACCATGGCGCTGTCAACGCTGGATTCTCTGAGGCCGTCCCAGACCTCCTTGAGCTTGAGGTCTCGGTAATAAAACACCCCAATGCCCAGGGCATAAATCACCGCCACCACGCCAGCTTCTGTGGCAGTCACCACACCAAAGCGGATACCACCAATGATCAGCACCGACAGCATCAGCGCTGGAATGGCCTGCTTCAGCGGGCCGGCGACCGATTTCCAACCGGGCCGGGGCGTCGCTTGGCCATAACCATGTCGGCGCGCCAGCACGTAGACAGTCAACATCAGCAATGCTGCGATCAATAGCCCGGGCAATATGCCCGCCAAAAACAATTTGCCCACGGATACATTGGCGATTGAGGCAAACAGAAGCATCGCAATGGATGGCGGAATGATGTTGGGCAAAATCGCAGATGCAGCGATCACGGCACAACAGAAAGGCGCAGGGTAGCCGTTGCGGACCATCTCGGGGACCGTCATCTTGGCCAGCAGCGAGGCGTCGGCAGTCGATGACCCTGAGTCAAACCCAAAAAATACACTGGTCAGCACATTGACCTGCGCCAAACCGCCACGCAAGTGTCCTACCAGCGCGCGGGCAAGGGCAATCAGCCTGACCGTCAAGCCGCCTGCATTCATGATTTGCGCCGCCGCGATGAACAAGGGAATCGCCAACAGGACAAATTTGGAAGAGCCCACCACCACGTTGTGCACCACCGCGGCTGGCGGCAGCAAATCGCCAGCGTCGCTGGCGACAAACGCTGCAAACAGCATGCAGAAGGCAACGGGAACACCCATCGCCAGTGTGACGATGAAGGCCACAGCCAATAGCAAGGTGGGGCTGCTGCTGCGAATCTCGGTGAGCTCGAGCACATCAGTGACCAGCCAAACAAGTACTGCAGCGGCAAAAGCCACCAAGGCTTTACCCCGCTCGCCTGGCTGCTCCAAACCATCCAGCAGTTGATAAATCAGCAAAACAACAGCGGATGCGGGGATCACAGCATACTGCCACCAAGACGGCAGCCCGAGTGTGATGCTGGTGCCAGACGTCATGCCAGCAATACTGATACCAGCGCTCAGCAAACGGACGATGGTGTAAGTGATGGCGATTGACGCCAGAAAATTCACCACGGCTTGCCCACCAGGCGGCAGCATATCCCGCAGCATGGGGATAGAGATGTGCTTGCTGCGATGGGTGGCAATCGGCAAGGCCGAGAAGATCAGAAAGGTGAACAGCCAAAGCCCACCCTCCTCGGTCCAACTGAAAGACGCATTGAACGCGTAACGCGACACGACACCTGCAAACACCACCACAATGATCGCCAGCAGCCAAGTCGCACCCAAGTGACTTAAGGCAGCATCCAGCGCCGATCGAATACGCAGCGCGGCTTGCCCAACAGCATCCCCGGCGGGTTCCGCCTGGGCTTTGTTATCAAGCACGGATACTCCTTATTTCGTGTCTTGAACTGCGCGAATCATTTCCAGGCCGCCCACCTTGGCAGCCCAATTGGTATAAATCGGGGCCATGGCTTTCTGCCAAGGTGCTTTATCCACCTTGTGATATTTCGCGCCTGCTGCCACCGCCTTTTTGACTGCTTCGTCATCGCCGTCGGCGATGAGCTTGTCTTGCATTTTGATCCCTTCATCGGCAGCAGCCTGCACCAGGGCCTGTTGCGCTGGCGTCAGTTTTTTCCAGAAACTGCTGGAAAAAGCCACCGCGGAAATCGAGTAAATATGCCCAAGGTCGGTGATGTGTGGCGCCACTTCATAAAACTTTGAAATCCAGTAAGTCGTCTTCGCGTTGTCCATGGCATCGACGACACCCGTCTGCATGGAGTTGTAAATCTCCGGGAAGGCGATTGGGGTCGGGTTAGCGCCCAGCATTTTCCAGAGCTCAACATGCAGCGGACTCTGAATGACACGCATTTTTTTGCCCTTCACGTCATCAGGCGTGATGATCGGAAACTTGCCCATGGGATGGCGAGTACCGTTGACCAGGAAGCCAACAACCTTGAAACCGTGTGCTTCGTATTTGGCAGCCATTTGCTTACCCACCGCACCGGCCAGCACCCTGTAGGCATGCTCGTCATCGCGAAACAGGAAAGGCATGTCAAACAACTGCCCTTCCGGCACCCAAACGCTCAACACCGACGCATTGATCGGTGCGCCACAGACCGAGCCCAGCCGCATGCCTTCGGCCATTTCCTTTTCGCCACCCAACTGTGAGTTCGGGAAGATTTGAACTTCTAGCTCACCCTTGGCAGCGGCATTGATCCGATCAGCCATGCGCTGCATGCCAATGGTGCCAGGGAAATCGGGCGTTCCCAGAACGCCAAATTTGCACACAAGTTTGCTTTGCGCCAACGCGGGCTGCGCGGCTGCCAAGATACCAACGGTTAACAGTGCCATCAATGTGGCGGTCCATCCTTGAGTACGCATGATCTGGTCTCCTTCAGGTTGACTAACATGTCCGCAGAACCTACGGGCTAAGCCCGGGAACCTGCAGAAATACACCCGCCCAGATCATCCCAAGGATGCACTAGAGAGCATATTAATATAATAGTAGCAGTATACTTTTTGAAATCCCTAGGGACTAACCCTAGGGATTCAGGCGGCCGCTAGACGAGGTCGTTGGGCGCGTTGTGGGTGATGCTGAACTGGTCCCCGCGGTTCTTGGACAGGGTCAGCTCCACCGGCTCACCGGTTGACGAGAAATACAACATCTCCATCGCCAGAATGGCGGCACCGGGAGCGCAGTCAAGCGCCAGCCCAAGCGACTCATCGGCCAGTTCTGCGCGAACCTTGATCTGCGCCCGCGAGAGCTTGATCCCCAGGTGCCTTTGCACTGCGCGAAAGACGACGACATCGTCAAAATCACCACGCTTTAGGCGGCTGCCAATGGCTGGCGGGAAATAGAAGGTGGACTGCGTGATGGGCTGCTCATTGAGCAAAAGCACCGCGCGCAGGCAGTAGCACAGCGTGCCTGGTGGGAGCGCAAAAACCTCGCATGCCAGGACAGAGGATTCTTTGCGGTAACTCTTGATCACCAAGCGACGGTCGACGCTGGAGGCCGCAATGGCCGCAAAACTTTGAAATTCAAGGGTCTTGCTACCCTGGTGTGGCGTCGCAACGATGGCCGCTTTAGCGGTTCGCTTCTTGATCAAACCTTCACCCTCAAGATCCCGCAAGGCCTGACGCACGGTGATCAGGCTCACACCGAATTCAGAAGCCAGCACAGCTTCCTTGGGCAAGGCGCTACCAGGCGACAACACGCCAGCGTCGATGGGGGCGCGCAGCCGGCTGGCCAACTGCCTATACAAAGGACCCTGCGCGCGGAGCAACACCTGCGGCTTGAGCGCCAGCAAAGCAGCAGCCTGCTGCTGTGCGTCGTTGACCGGGTCTTCAGCCGGACCGAATGATTTTATTTTTCGAGCAGTCATTAAGGAAAGCGTGGGGCCGTGATCTGATTGACCACATTGTCGGGCAATTGACCCCGGACAGCCGCCACGGCACGACCTATAGCCCCCTGGCGCAGGGCCTGCACAGCGGTGACGCTGACGGATGCGATGTGGGGTGCAATCACGACGTTAGGCAAGGTGCGCAAGGCATGCTCGAGCGGAAGCGGTTCGGGGTCGAACACATCGAGGGCCGCAGCGCCCAAATGGCCGCTTTGCAGGGCATCCAGCAAGGCATGGGTGTCGACCAGGTCGCCCCGCGCCACGTTCACCAGCAATGCGCTCGGCTTCATGGCGGCCAGCGCGGCCGGTCCGATGATGTGACGGGTGGCAGGTGTCGACGGGCAATGGAGCGAGACGATGTCCGACTCCGCCAGCAGCTGCGTCAAAGGCACGCTCAGCGCCCCAAGCCTCTGAATCTCGGCCTCGGGCACCATCGGGTCACACACCAGCACACGGCATTTGAAAGCCAACAAGCGCGCCGCTACCTCGCGTCCGATTCGGCCAAAACCGACCAGACCGACGGTCTGGTCGCGCAAAACCTTCATGCCACTGACCGGCACAGCCAGACGCCAGTGACCGGCTCGAAGGTCGGCGGTATGGGTCACGACCTGCCGGGTCATGGCCAATATGAAGCTCAGGGTGTGATCGGCGACCTCGTCGATGCAATAGTCGGGAATGTTGGCCACCGGGATACCGTGCTGGCGCGCGGCGTCCAGGTCCACGTTGTCGACGCCAATGCCATAGCGCACGATCGCCCTCGCCCGGGTCATCGCCGCAACCACGGGCGCACTGAGCCGGGCAAACTGGGTGATGACGGCATCAGCGTCGGTCACCGCTGCTTTCAGCTCTGCCTCGGATTCGCAATGGTGGCCGATCAGGTCACAGCCCGCATGCTCGGCCGCCGCCTGCTCCAAAGCCAAATCGGGAAACTTGTAATCGGTGACAACAATGGTCGGTTTTGAGGACATATTTACTCCAGTCAGGCAGGTTGCCCAAGTCGCTTTTCCCAGCCATCTTTATAGATGTTGAGATAGGCCTTGGGGTCATAGGGGTGCGCGCGGGCCAGGTCAAAGTCAACATCAATCCCCAGGCCTGGCGCTTTCGGCAAACTGAGGTGACCATTGGCCGGGTTAAGCACCGGGTGCCAATCCACGAGGTCTCGCACCCAGGGCTCATTGAAGGCGTCGAAATGCTCTTGGATCAGAAAATTAGGTACACAAGCCGCCAATTGCAGACAAACCGCCGTGGCGACCGGCCCGCCGCTCTGGTGTGGCGCGATCCAGCTGCCATGGGCCAGCGCCAGGTTAGCAACCGCCAGCGTGTTGCTAATGCCGCCCAGCGACATCGGTTCTGGCTGAAAAATATTCACGCCGCCGCCCGCGGCCAGGGTGTAAAACTGGCCAATGGTGTCGTACATCTCGCCTGTGGCAACCCGGATAGGACACTGCCGCGCCACCGCATTGGCCGGCTGTTCACGCTCACGGGTGGTGGGCTCCTCCCACCAGTACAGGTCAAGGTGTGCCAACTTGCGCGCCGCCCGCAAGGCATCGACCTCTGTGAACCTGGCGTGCACATCAATCAGGATACGCAGACCTGGCCCGAAGCGCTCACGCAGCGCCCGAACAATGTCATAGGCCAACTGCAGCTCATCATCTTCGATGAATCCCTGGGCCGTGCCAAAGGGATCGAGTTTGAGCGCATTGAATCCCATGGCCACCACTGCCTCAGCCGCCGCCACAAAGTGTTCAGGCGTGCGCTCGGTGCGGTACCAACCGTTGGCGTAGGCTGGCACCGACTCACGCATCTGACCACCCAGCAATTGGTAGATGGGCACCCCCAGGGATTTGCCGAGAATGTCCCAACATGCGACCTCGATGGCAGCCACCGCGGTGCGGTGGACATGACCACCGTCCAGCGAGACGCTCTCCATCAAGCTCTTCGACAAGCGGTTGACCTGACGTGGGTCCTGACCCAACGCGAGATGTTCCAACTCGTGCACAGCTGTCCCTGTGGTCTTGATGAAGCCGTTGAGGGTGCCTTCGCCAATGCCATGCAGACCGCTGTCAGTCAGCACCTTGACCAGTAACCAGTTTTTCCAGCCAGCGCTGAGAGCGCAGGTTTCGATAGACGTGATCTTCAAGGCAATGACTCCTGTTGACGATCAACACAGCCAGGCAAGGTCAGGCTCACTCCGGGAAAATCTTGCCTGGATTCATAAGGTTGAGCGGGTCCAGCGCGTGCTTGATCTGGCGCATCACGCTCACCGCCTCGCCGTGTTCTGCGATCAGGTATTTGCGCTTGCCCAAGCCGATGCCATGCTCGCCCGTGCAGGTGCCATCCATGGCCAAGGCTCGCATGATTAGGCGCTCATTGAGACGCTCGGCCTCGGCCATCTCCTTCGGGTCATCCCGCATGATCAAAAAACCGAGATGGAAATTGCCGTCGCCGGCATGACCCACCAGTGGGGCTGTCAAAAAGCTGTGCCGCAGGTCTTCCTTGGTTTGCAGGATGCACTCTGCCAAGCGCGAAATCGGCACACACACGTCAGTGGCCCAGATTTCGCAGCCAGGACGCAGTGCCTTGTTGGCATAGGTGACGTCATGCCGCGCCTTCCACAACGCGTTCCGTTGCTCGGTCTGGACAGCCCATTTGAACTCGCCCCCGCCATGGTCAGAGGCCACCGCCTGAACGGTTTCGGCCTGCTCCTTGACGCCCGCCTCCGAGCCGTGAAACTCGATGAACAAGGTGTTTTTGACCGGGTGGTCCATGCCGGAATAACGATTGAGCGAGTTCATCTGAACCTCGTCTAGCAGTTCGATTCGAGCGACCGGAATACCCAGCTGTATGGTTTGAATCACGGTGTTGACGGCGCCCTCGATGCTGTCAAACGAACAGACTGCCGCCGCCATCGCCTCGGGTATCCCGTAGAGTCGAACCGTCACCTCGGTGATGATGCCCAACGTGCCCTCGGACCCCACGAAGAGCCGGGTCAGGTCGTAGCCGGCGGCGGATTTGCGCGAGCGGCGCGAGGTCCGCACCACCCGGCCGTCGCTCAACACCACCGTGAGCGACAACACGTTGTCGCGCATCGTGCCGTAGCGAACGGCGTTGGTGCCAGAGGCACGCGTGGCCGCCATGCCGCCGATGGAGGCGTCTGCGCCAGGGTCGATGGGAAAGAACAGGCCCAGATCCTTCACATAGGCATTGAGCTGTTTGCGGGTGACCCGCGCCTGCACGGTCACATCCAGATCATCGGCGCTGACCCGCAGCACCTGATTCATGCGCTCTAGGTCAACCACCACGCCGCCCAGATGCGGTATGACATTACCTTCGAGCGAGGTGCCGGTCCCGTAGGCCACCACAGGCGTGTGATGGGTGGCGCAGATGCGAACGATGTCCACGACCTCCTCGGTGCTCTCAGGGAACACGACCGCATCGGGACGATGCGGGTGGTGCCAGGACTCATCCTTGGCATGGTGGTCGCGAACCCCGGACAGCGTGGAAAGCCTTGAGCCAAAGCGTTCACGCAAAGCCACAATGGCCTGTTGGCGATTGTCCAGGGCGGGCTGTTCCAGGGGCAGGTTCATGTCAAATTCACCTCAGGTTCGCGGCTAGACATTATAATAGCATAAGCGAACCGACCTCCCCGCTCACTCCCCGGGACAGCCCATCAGCGTGTCCCCCGGGACATGTCCCGGGCGGCCTCGCTGTTGTGACCGGTCAGGTGATGTCAGTCACAAACTGCGCACGTGGCCGGCGCACTTTCTTCAAATTAGCCAGCCAGTCGCCGCCTTCATCTCGGTAGCCCAGGGCCAGGATGGCCGCGCTGCGCAGACCACGTGCCGGCAGGCCAAGGATCTGGTCCACCGCTTTGGGGTCAAAGCCCTCCATCGGCGTGCTGTCCACCTCTTCAAAGGCCGCCGCAATCAGGGCAGCGCCCAGGCCGATGTAGGCCTGCCGTGCCGCGTGTTGGAAATTGACTTCCGCGCCGCGCGTCGGGTAGTTGGCCAACAGCATGTTGCGGTAGTTCTGAGCTGCTTCGCTCACCGCGCCACCGCGCTCGGACTGGGCCAGGTCAAACATCATGTTGATGCGCTCAGGCGTGTAGTCGTCCCAGGCCGCAAACACCAGGAGGTGCGAGCCGTCCGTAATGGGGCTTTGGCCGTAGGCGGCGGGCTTGATTTGCTCACGCACGGCGGCACTGCTGATGGCAATGATCTCAAACGGTTGCAGGCCGCTGGAGGTGGGCGCCAGACGCGCGGCTTCCAAAATGCGCTCCACCTTGTCGGCAGGCACGGTCTTGGCGGGGTTCATTTTCTTGGTGGCATAGCGCCACTGCAGCTTTTGGAGAAGTTCAGACATCGGGTTCTTTGAGTAGTTTGTGAAAGCTTGCCCTGTCATTCAAGGCAAGGGTGGGTAGTTTGGGGCAAGGCTGACGGGTGACAAGGCAGGCAGGCCAGAATATTTGAACCAGACCTAACCCACCCAGCGCCGCGCATTGCGCCACAGCTGCATCCAGGGGCTGTGGGCGCTGGGGTCGCCGCTGGTCCAGCTCATCTGGATGTTGCGGAACACGCGCTCGGGGTGCGGCATCATGGCCGTAAAGCGGCCGTCGGCGGTGGTGACTGCCGTCAGGCCGCCCGGGCTACCGTTGGGGTTGAAGGGGTAGGCTTCGGTGGCAGCGCCATGGTTGTCAGTGAAACGCATGGCAGCAATGACCTGCTGGGGGTTGCCCCGGTGCTTGAAGTT
>JBAXMQ010000042.1:0-23703 GCA_037134215.1 Betaproteobacteria bacterium | reverse complement strand
GTGTCGAAAAGGCTCTTAGCCCTTGTGGCACATAGGGTTACAGCTATTTTTTTAATAGCAAATTAACAGTCAGGAATTGAATCCTGATCACGCCAGATCAATCCGCGGGTCAATGTAGGCGTAAAGCACATCGACCGCCAGGTTGATGAACACAAACACCAGCAAGATGAACAGGATGCAGCCCTGGATCAGCGGGTAGTCCCGGGTGCTGATGGCCTGGATCAGGAGGCGGCCCAGGCCAGGGTAGGTGAAGACCGCCTCGGTCACGACCGTGCCGCCAATGAAGGTGGCCATCATCAGGCCAACGATGGTGACAAAAGGCAGCAAGGCGTTGCGCATCACATGCCGGCCGATCACGTCGCGCTCGGGCAGCCCCTTGGAGCGTGCGGTGCGCACGTAATCGGCCTTGAGCTCGCCCAACAACGAGGCACGCAGAAAACGGGCGAAGATGCCTGACACATACACCCCCAGCGTCAATGCCGGCAACAACAGGTTGCGGATGGCGTCCAGGGGCGCCTCAAAGACCGACACATAGCCCGACGCCGAGGGCAACCAGCGCAGATGCACCGCAAACAGCAGGATGAGCAGGATGCCCAGCCAGAAGGTCGGAACGCCCAGCGCCAGCGCACTCCAGCCGCTCAAGGCCCGGTCCAGCAGCGAACCCGGCTTGAGGGCGCTGAGCACGGCCACCGGAATCCCCAGCAACAAGCCCACCAGCGTTGCAGCCAGCCCCAGTTGCAGTGTGGCGGGGATGCGTTGTCCGATCAGGCTGAGTACCGGTTCGCGGTTCTGGATCGACAGGCCGAAATCGCCCTGCAGGGCGCTGCCCAGCCAGGCGGCGTACTGCACATGCACCGGGCGATCCAGCCCCAGCCGCACTGTGACCGCCTGGATTTGCTCGGGCGTGGCGTTTTCACCCACCATCGCCGCCACTGGGCTGCCTGGCACGGCATAAATCATGGCCCAGATGCCGGTAGAGGCAATCAGCAGCACCGGCAACAGCTGCAGCAGGCGCCGCAGAATGAAAGCGATCATGGCTTGCCCCCAGGTGCATCCACCACCTCATGGCGGTCTTCCAGCACCTTGGCCAGGGTGCGGCCCAAGGTGTCCAGCGACAAGATGGTCAAAGTCAGGACCAGACCCGGAAACACGGCGTAGGTTGGGGCATCGTGCAAAAAGGACTTGCCGGTGCGCAGCATTTCACCCCAACTCGGCGTGGGCGGCGGAATACCCACGCCCAAAAAGGCCAGCGAGGCTTCGATCAGGATGGCCACCGACGACAGGATCACCACCTGCACCAAAATCGGGCTCCAGGCGTTGGGCAGCACGGTGCGGAACATGTTGTAAGACGAGGAGCCGCCCAGCGCCTCCACCGCCGTGACAAAGTCCCGCTTGCGCAGGGACAGCACCTGGGCCCGGGTGATGCGGGCAAAACTCGGAATACCGGTGATGCCCACCGCCACCAGCGCTGCCATCTGGCTGCGCCCGAGCACCGCGATCAGGGCCATGGCAAACAGGATGCCCGGCAGGGACAGCAGCACATCGACAAAACGCATCAACAGCGTGTCGCGCCAGCCGCCAAAAAAACCGGCCATCAGCCCGATTGGCACACCGAGCAGGCCGGCAATGGTGACCGCTCCGGCTGCGGTCAACAAAGAGGTGCGGGCGCCATAGATCACGCGGGCAAAAATGTCACGGCCCAGCTCATCGGTACCAAACCAATGCGCCGGCCCTGGCGCCTGCAACATATTCATATAGTCCTGCGTCAGGGCATCGTAGGGCAGGATCCAGCGTGCCAGCAGAGCCATCACCATCATCAGCGCCAGGTACACCAGGCTCAGCAAGGCCCCTTTGTGGGCCAGCACCCGACCGGCGGCTTGCCGCGTGCGAAGCCAGCGCCCGCTCATGCCAGTGGCCCCGCATGGTGGCATGCCACCCGCGTGGGTGAGCCCGGATACGCGATAAAAGCCGGGGATTCGCGCTGGCAAAGCTCGGTGGCCTTGAAGCAACGCGGGTGGAAATGGCAGCCAGTGGGCGGCGCTGCCGGGTTGGGAATGTCGCCCGCCAGCAAAATCCGCTGGCGCGTGGCGCGGGCACCCGGGTCTGGCACCGGCACGGCCGACATCAGGGACTGCGTGTAGGGGTGAAGCGGCGACTGGTACAGCGCGGCCTTGGTGCTCTCTTCCACAATCCGGCCCAGGTACATCACCGCGACCCGGTCCGAAATGTGCCGCACCACCGACAGGTCATGGGCAATGAACAGGTAAGCCAGCCCCAGCTCCCGTTGCAGGTCCTGCAGCAGGTTGATCACCTGGGCCTGGATCGACACGTCCAAGGCCGCCACCGGCTCATCCAGAATCAACAAGCGCGGCTTGAGCGCCAGCGCCCGGGCAATGCCGATGCGTTGACGCTGGCCGCCAGAGAACTCTTGCGGGTAGCGCTGCATCATGGTGCGGGAGAGCCCTACCATGTCAAACAACTGCGCCACCCAAGGGGCGCCGCCCAGTTCGTCGTACAGGCCGTGAATGCGCAGGGGCTCGGCCACGATGTCGCCCACCGTCAGCACCGGGTTCAGCGACGAGTAGGGGTCCTGAAAGATGTACTGCATGTGCCGGCGCACTTGGCGCATGGCGTCGCCCGGCAATTGCGTGATGTCCTGCCCGTCGAACAGCACCCGCCCACCCGATTTGGAAATCAGGCCCATGATGGCGCGCCCGGTGGTGGTCTTGCCACAGCCGGACTCACCGACCAAGCCCACCGTTTCGCCGGCCCGCACCGTCAGGCTCACCCCGTCCACCGCGCGCACCCATCCCACCCGACGCCGCAACACCCCGGCCTTGATCGGGTAATAAACCTGGAGCCGATCCACCACCAGCAAGGGGGCCGCGGCTGGCACCTCAGCCGGGGCCGGGCTGCGGGGTTGCGCTGGCGACTTGGATTCGGCAGCGGTGAGCAGCGGCTCGACTTCGTCCGGAAAATGGCAGGCGCTGGCATGGCCGGGCCCCACAGGGCGCAGCGCCGGATCCTGCGCGGCACACACCGGCCGATGCCGGCCGATCGGGCAACGCGGATGAAAGGCACAACCGGTCGGCAGCGCGGTGGGGGTGGGCGGCTGGCCGACGATGGGCACCAGGCGCGTATCCACCGTGTCAATCCGGGGCACGCTGCGCAGCAAGCCCACGGTGTAGGGGTGCCGCGGTTGGGCGAAGATGGCCTGTACCGGGCCGGACTCGACAATCCGCCCGCCATACATCACGGCCACCTGGTCAGCCACTTCTGCCACCACCCCCAGGTCATGGGTGATCAGGATGACGGCCGCCCCTGTATCCGCCTGCCGCTTGGCCAGCACCGCCAGCACCTGGGCCTGTACGGTCACATCCAACGCGGTAGTGGGTTCATCCGCAATGATGAGCTTGGGATGCCCCGACATCGCCATGGCAATGACGGCGCGCTGGCGCATGCCGCCCGAAAACTGGTGCGGAAACTGTGCCACCCGGCCCTCGGGATCCGGAATATCGACCTCGCGCAGCAACGCGATGGCACGCTGCGTGGCTTGGCCAGACGGCACCTGACCATGGGCCACTTGGCCCTCGATCACTTGCCGACCGATCGGCAGCACCGGATTCAGGGTAGTGGTCGGGTCCTGGAACACCATGCCGACATCGCGGCCTCGCATACGGCGCAGCGCCTCGGGGCCGAGTGTGGTGATCTCCACGCCATCGAGCTCGATCGAGCCCTGCACCTGGGCAGCGGGTGGCAGCAAGCCACTCAGGGCCAGCGATGTGACACTTTTACCCGAACCGGACTCACCCACAATACCCAGGACCTGATTGGCATTGACGTCAACATCAATGCCACGGACCGCCGGCACCGGGCGGCCCGAACCGACAAAGGTGACCGTCAGGCCGCGGACCCGGAGCGTCAACGGAACCCTATGGTGCGGAAGACCGGCATGTTGTCAATTTCGCGCGTGATTCCACCCACATTTTTGGCGGCCACGATCAGACCGATGTCGTAGGTGTTGGTCGGGATGGCAAAGGCCGACTCGACCAGCACCTTGTTCAGGTTGTCGTAGGCGGCCTTGACCTCGGCGCCCGAGCCAAAGGTCTTTTCCACCCTGGCAATGGCCTCGACATAGGCCGGGTGTGGGTGCGGATCGCCCAAGACCGGATTCTTGGCGGTGCGGTAGATGCTGTTGGTGGCCACCCGGGTCGGGAACTTCTGGATGTTGCCGATACCGCCAAACAGGGCGTTGAACTTGCCCGCCAGCAAGGCGGTGGTGAACTCGGGAGCCCCCATCACATCGAGCTGAACGGTCAGACCCGCCTTGGCCAGGGTGCTTTGGACCACCTGACTGATGGCCACCGAGGCCTGGTCGCCACCATTGACCAGGATCTTCCAGTTGTTCATGTCGGCCTGCGACAAACCGGACTCTTTGAGCAGGGCGCGGGCTTTGTCCAGGTCGAACGCGTACTTGGTGTCATACGACTTGTCGGCCGCCGGGCTGGCGGGTGCCCAGGGCAGGGCTGTGACCTCGCCGAGTCCGGCATAACCCACCTGCAGGATGGCGCGCCGGTCCATCAAGTGGTTGAAGGCCTGACGGAACTTCTCATTGCGGAAGGGCCCCTGGGTGGTGTTGATGCGAAACACCTGGACCAACGGCCCCGGCCCCTGCACCAGTTGGTAGCCTGCCGAGCGCAGGCGCAGCGCTGCACGGGAATCGCCGCCATAAATCATGTCCACCGCACCGGACTCTAGCGCAGCGCTGGCGGCATCGTTGTCACTGAAGAAGGTCAGGACCACCTCGGTGAGGAGGGGCTTTTCAGCACGCCAGTACTTGGGGTTGACGACCATGCGCACCCGCTGCCCCAACACCCGCTCGGCCAGCATGAAAGGGCCTGTGCCGGCCGGTTTGGTTTCAACGGTCTCGATGCCGGCAGGATCAATCGGTGAGATGAACTGCAGCAAATCGGTGATCTGTTTGTCCGGCATCGGGGCGCTGAAATTCAGCCGGATCGTGAACGGGTCGACCACAGTCCAGTCCTTCACGGAGGACATCGTGGCATACAGGTTTTTGCCGAGTTTGGGGTCGGCCGCCTTCTTGAGGGTCGCCGCCACCGCCTCGGCATTCATCGGCGCACCGCTGTGAAAGGTCACGTCGCGACGAAGCGTGAGGGTCACCGAGTTGTTGCCGGCCCCGACCGACCAGGCCGATGCCAAATTGGGCATGGCCTGCCCTTCAGGGGTGTACTCGATCAGGCTGTCGTACAGGCTCTTGATCAAGGGAAAGTTTTGCGAGGAGAACTGTGCCGGGTCGTAGTTCACGATATCGGCCAGGATGGCCACCCGCAAGCGGCCGCCCTTGAGCGCCTGGGCCTGGGCCGACAAGGGTGACAACAAGGTGGTGACGGCGACCGCTGCCGACGCGGCTAGGACGGTACGGCGGGCAATGCTAGGTTTCATGGTTGGGTTCCTCGTGACAAAAACTAAAGGGCAGCTTGAGCGATCTTCATGGACGGACACCACGCCAGTCGGCCAACGGGTCCAGCGGGTACACCGGGCGCGGCAGTCGCTCCCAGGGCAGGCTGAGAACGTCCGACTGGCCGGGGCCGCTGGTGTCCACCCGGATCACCTGCGACGACAGGGCTGCAAAATACTGGAAGTTGGACGCGGTCTTCAGCACCGCCATCTTGTACTGCCGGGGATCAATGCCCATGAACTCATAGACATCGGGCAAGTTGCCCGCCACGCCCCGGTACTCACTGACCAGCAGGGTGACCGGGCCGACCTGAAACACCACCGTGCAGCCCATATCGATCTCGGCCTGGTAGTAATTGCGCAAGGGCACCATGCCGCGGTGGATGCGTCCCACCGTGCCGGTCACCGTCAGCGGCTTGAAGAACTTGGGTGCTGAGTGCCCCCCCACGGCCAAGGTCACCTGGGCGCCTTCCCCGGCAGCCACCAGCGCGGCCACCGTGCCCGGCTCAATCAGCGGCATCAACACCCGGCTGGGAATGCCCAGGCGCAGGATGGACTCAAGAATCAGGTTGCTGTCGCCTGAAGAGCCGCCAAACACGGTGTCGCCCGTGTCGCTCAACACCACCAAGCCCTGGGCCGCCTGATCGGCCATCCGCACCGCCTCATCAATGGGCAGCGCATCTTTTTTCTGGAACTCAGCGCGCAGCGACCACGCCAGATCGGCCAGTTCATCAGCGATATGCTCCGCCAGCGCTGGGTCGTTGTCGGTCACGACCACGGTGGCCCAGCCCCCCTCAGCCACGTCGAGCCAAGGCTGCATCGGGTAGTTGGACGCCTGCAGGACGCGCGGGTCAGCCTCCGCGGCGCGAGCAGCGTCAAACCAGGTCTTCATCGGGCCCTGCGCGGTCAGGAATTGCTCCTGGTGAGACAACAGCGGCAGTTTGCGCCAAGCCATGACGGGGCGGGCGCCGCCGTACAGGATTTTGAGCATGACCTCGGCGCCGAGGCGGCCGGTGTCATAGGGGTCGTGCGGCTGGGTCCGGTGGCCAACGATGGCCGTGCTCAAGGCCACCATTTTTTGGGTGATGTTGGCGTGGTGGTCCAAGCCCAAAACGATGGGCACATTGGGGCCAAGGACGTCCCGACAGGTTTGCAACTGGGCACCTTCCACGTCGTCAATGCCATCGGCAGCACAGGCGCCATGCACCTGCAAGGACAGTCCATCAACCGGGCCGGCCGCCTGCAAACCAAGGCGGATTTTCTGCTCGAAAAACCGGTAAGCGTCCTGTGTGATGCGCCCACCCGCCACTGCCCAGCCGCGCACGATGGGCACCATCTCAAGCGCATGGCCGGACGTCTCGATAACATCGAGAAAGCCCCCTATTTCACCAACGCCGCGAAAGGTGTCCAGAATGGCTGGGCCCTCGACAATGCCAAAGGCCTCATAGTCGCGCAATGTCGTGGCAACCGGGTTGAAATCATTGGTTTCTTGACCAATGTGAATGAGGGCTATCCGCATGTTTTCAATGATAGTCATTGCGTTTCGCGCGCATGCCCAAGCGACGTTTCATGCAGCGAAACAGGGGTGCAGTGTTCACAGAATGCCCAAGCGCTTGAACACACTGGCCAAAGATTCGCCACTGAGCAAGGCGTCGCGCGTGCGGTTTTCTCCGTTGACCTTTTCCAACGCGAGGTCCAGGACCGCATGTTCATGCGAACGCGGGATGACCACAACACCATCGACGTCACCAAAGACAAGGTCGCCAGAGTCGATGCTGACGCCCGCACACTCCACCCGGACATCCCGGTCGACCATGCGAGCACGCCCCTTGGTGTCCAAAGGGCCAATGCCACCATGAAACACCGGGAAATCCATCGCTCGAATCTGTCGCACGTCGCGCACCAAGCCATCAGTGACACAGCCCGCCGCGCCCCGTGCTTTAGCCGCCGTTGTGAGCAACTCGCCCCAAGGCGCAATGCGGTCTGTCGGGCCATTGCAGGCCAGCACCACCACATCCTGCGCTTGTAAATCGTCCACCAGGGCGATTTCTACTTCGTAGGGGTTTTCACCCTCCCTGAGGGCATACGCAGGCATGTACAGCCCGGTCCGTGCACGCCCGACCATGACATGTCTCTCATCCAGGGGACGCATAAACGGCTTCATCGCACGCCTAAGCAAACCCAGACTGTCCATGATGTCGGACAGGATGGCAGAGCTCAGGGGCCTGAGTTGGGAGGGGTCAATCGCAGTCATGAAAGCGGTTCCTTGAGCATGAGACGGGCGCACCATGCACCTTGTCACGGTACGGGAATGCATCCTACACAGTGCTTGCTGCACCGTTAGCCTCGATACGGAACGCCCTCGGGCAACTACGCTTGACGCTGAATCCGATCGGGTATAAGCTGAAAAATGGTGGTTTGGATGGCCAGTTTTTGACAGCCAGCGCCTGGGATCACCGAGGGCTGCAGATGGCAGTCTCCCATTCAAAAAAGTTTGAGGTGGACGATGAGCTTGGATCGGCGGTATGTGGTGACACCTGTGCACAAAGCCATGCAACTGCTGGATGCGCTGGTGGCAAGCAAGGAGCCCATGACCTTGTCAGACCTGGCAGCCTGCACGGCCTTGCCCAAGACCACCGCCTTCCGCTACCTGTACACCTTGCGCGCCTCCAGCTTTGTTCGTTATGACGAAGCCACAGAGCGCTACGCGATCGGGTCCCGTGTGGCGGTTTCAGCGCCGCTGAACACACAGGCCGAGCGCATTCGGGAGGCGGCGCACCCGGCTCTCCGGCGCTTGCAGCGGCAGTTCAATGAGACCGTGAACCTGGCGGTGCGTGACGGCAGCGACATCGTCTACATCGACATGGTGGGTTCCACCCGCTTGCAGCACACTGAGGCCATGATCGGAAAGCGCGACCCCTTGTATTCGACCGCCTTGGGCAAAGCCATTTTGCTGACGCTGGGGTCATCCGAGCTCGATCGCGTGGTGCCGCGGCAGATGTCATCGCGAACACCGCACACCATCACCAACCGGGACCAGTTTTTGGACAATATTGCGCAAAGCGCGCTGCGTCACTACGCGCTCGACCTCGAAGAAAATGAGGTGGGTGCCCGTTGTGTGGCGGCCGCCATTTGTTCACCCCGCAGTGGTGATGCCATTGCGGCCATCAGCATCTCCGGGCCGTCACAATTGATGTCCATGGAAACCTTGGACCGGATGGGCCGGGTGCTGGCCAGGACGGTGAGCCATCTGGAGGTGTCAGAAGCACTGCAGTAAAGCGGCCTGGGCGTGCCCGGCGTTCAGCGCCCGGTTGGTCCAGCTGTTTCATGGCAAGAAACACGCGGCTGTTCAGTCCGCCGGGGCCTGAGCCCGCACCGCCTGAATCAGGCCCTTCATGTAGCCAACTGCAAAAATCTGACCGCGAATCATGTACCCGGGTTGGTCGTTTCGCTCGCCCTCCATGGTCGGGTTGTGGTCGGGACGCAAGGGGCCGTTGTAGCCGATGTCGTGGTAAGCCTTCATGGCCTCGAACATGTCGGTCTTGCCCTCGTCATGAAAGGTCTCTTCAAACAGCGGCACACTGCCCCGAATGTCACGAAAGTGGGCAAAAAAGATTTTGTTGCGGCGCCCAAAATGCCGAATCGCATCGGGAATATTCACGCCCGGCATGGCCGCAAAATTGCCCTGGCAAAGCGTGATGCCATTGCTGGGGCTGGGGGCCATTTCGAGCACCCGATCGAATGCCGCCACGTCGCGCAAAATCCGCGCCAGCCCACGCACTGGGGACATCGGCGGATCATCCGGGTGTAAGGCCAGCTTCACCCTAGCCGCCTCGGCCACTGGCAGGGCCCGCTGCAAAAAATAAGCCAGGTTGTCCCACATTTGCGCGTCGGTGGTCTCGCCGGCGTAGGTCAGGGCCGTGGCCGCCGGGTCGCGACCATCAAATTGGGTAACCAGCGCACCGCCACGTCCGGGCATGTCAAACGCGGTACGCAGCCAGTTGAACACCGCCATGAAGTTGTAGCAGTAGACCGGGATGCCGGCACGCCCCATGTTGACGATGCTCTGGCACACACTGGCGATGTCGTCATCACGACCCGGCATCCCCAGCGTGATGCGATCAGAGAGCTGGTAGCCCTCGATCACGGACAGTGTCAGGCCCTGCGCCTCGACCTGATGACGCATGGCCAGGAGGTCCTCGTAAGCCAGGGGAGGGCCCTGCTCACGCTGTGGCGCCATCGACAAACCGGCAACGGTGCTGACAACGTCAGTCATGCCCATTTGCCGGGCCAGGCGTAGATCAGTGTCTGCCAGGGGGCGCGATACCATCGCAAGCTTCATACAACACTCCTGCCAAAGGCAGCGTCCATCAGGGTACTTCACACGGGAGGCCGGACGCCATCGGCCAAACCCGCTTCCTTCATGTCCTGCAGCAGCCGGGCAAAGCCGCGCCAAGCCACCACGCCAAGCAGGGCGGAGAGCACAAACAACCAAACCCCTAGACCCGTACTGCCTGGCACATGCCCCTTGGCATCCCAGCCCAGATAAAGTGCCATGCCGGCAAAGGGGGCGACGGCGCCGCGGACACCTGTCAGAGTCACGTGGATGCCCATGTAAGCCGACAGCCGCTCCTTGGGCGCAAAATCATTGTGACCGAGTTGCCAGGCCAAAGTGCCCCCGGCATTGACCAGGCTGGTCAGGAAGCGGCCCAGCGCCAGCCAGACCAGCGACAGTTGGAAAGCGCCCCAGAACATCACCAAAGTGCCGATCACCCACAAGGCGTTTTGGCGCGCGCGAAATTCGGTGACATGCACTCGGTCAAAATAGCGTGCCCACAAATGAATGGTGGTGAAATTCAACAAGAACGGGATGATCAGCACGATGCCGATGCTGGTGGCGTAGTTGGCCCCGATTTGTTTGGAGATCAGGTACACCAGTGGCGGCTCCAGCATCATGGCTGCCAGCCCAGAAATGAACTGAAACAACTGGTAGCGGGCGTAATGCGGGTCGGCGCGCAGAATCGCCAGAAAGTTGTTGCTGCCCAGGCTGTCGCGGCCGCTTCGGCGCTCCATCACCTGGTGGCGTTTTTCCCCTTGCAGACTGACCCCCGAATAAGCCCATACCCCCATACCGCCAGCCAACAGGCCGATGGCATAAAGCCAACGAAAGCTTTCGGGGTGCGCATCCAGCAGCAGGCTGCCCAAACCGGTGGTCAGCACGATCATCAAGCTGGTGGTGGCCTGCAAACGTCCGGTGATGCGAGCCCGTAGGCCGCGGTCATAGTTCAGGCTCCAGGCGACGCTGCGGAAAGTGATGATGCCAGCGATCAGCAGTCGACTCAGCACCACAGCACCCACCAGAATCCAGCTGCCCAACACCGAACGCGGGCTCAACGCTATGGCGGCCACACACAACAGCACCACCAGCTGGAGCACGGTCACCAAAGGTACCTTGGCGCGGCCGATGGCCAACCGGTTCCAGAAAAAACTCGATAAGTTGCCAAACATCGGGGCCGCCGAAATTACCGCGATCATCCAGGGTTGGGCATCAAAGGCTTTGGCAGCCAGCACCGCCACGAAGCCACCCTCGAGCAGGCCGGTGGCCACCGGCATGCTCAACTCGGTCCACTGCTCACGTTGAAAGGACTGCCGTACCGTCGGTTTGAGCCCGGTTGGTACGCTGAAGGTCTCTAGCAGGGACATGTCACGATCAGGCAGCAAGGGACCGGGGTTGGCGGGTGCGCTTGATCTCAGGGGTGTTGGCGCCGTGCTGCATCAAGGGGGAATCGGGCCAGTCCGTTCCACAATCAGGCCGTAGTGCTCGGTCCGCCGGTGGCGGGCAAAGTTGAAGGTGGTTTCACGGTAGGTGCGACCCAGGTCCAGGTCACAGCGGCTGACGATGACTTCGTCATCAGCACTGCTGCAACGCGCCGCAATCTCTCCGGTTGGCGTGATGATGCAACTGCCGGCAATCATCTCCACGCCCTCCTCCATGCCGGCCTTGGCAATCCCGATCACCCAGGCGCTGTTCTGGTAGGCGCCCGACTGCATCGACAGTTCATTGTGGAACTGGCCCAAGCGGTCGTGGTCAGGCGCTGCGGGATGGTGCACGGGCGTGTTGTACCCACAAAAAATCATGTCAACGCCCTGCAGTCCCAATACCCGGTAAGCCTCTGGCCAGCGTCGGTCGTTGCAGATGATCATGCCGGCCACACCACCCCAGGCCTGCCAGGCGCCGAAGCCTAGGTCGCCCACCTCAAAATAGCGCTTCTCCAGGTTCTGGAACGGGGTCTCGGGTCGGTGATCGGCATGTCCCGGCAAGTGAATCTTGCGGTACTTGCCGATGATACGGCCACTGGCCTCGACCAGAATCGAGCTATTGAAACGCCGCTTGCGGCCGCTGGACATGTCCAGTTCGCAGTAACCCAAGTGAAAGCCGACGCCGAGCCGACGCGCCTCGTCAAACAGTGCTTGGGTGTCGGGCCCGGGCATGTCCCGTTCGAACCAGGTATCAACCTCGTCTTCGTCTTCGGTGAACCAATGCGGAAAAAAGGCTGTCAGTGCCGCCTCAGGGTAGGCCACCACCTCGGCGCCCAGGGCCTTGGCCTGTCGCATCAGGTCAATCATGCGCCGCACCACCGCCGCCCGGCTCTCAGTGCGGGCGATTGGCCCCATTTGAGCCGCCGCGATAACCAGATGGCGACCCAAGCTCAGCCCCCTAAACTGCCCGGAGCGATGTCTGTCGCCAAGTGGGCCACGCAGTCACCCCGCTCAACCCGCCCGAAATGGCGCTGGCAAACGACCATGCCGGCACGCCGGAAATAGCAAGGTACGGGGGCTCGGGCCGGGTTGTCCACAAAGTGGACCTGCCCTGCCAATTGCCCGGCTTTGACCTCGGCGCCCAGGTCAACCAAGGGCTCAAGCAGACCGGCCTCGGTGGCATACACATAGTGCTCCCGGCTGGAAACCTCCACGTAGCGGATCGTCTGCGGCCGGGTTTCGGTGGGGATGGCGGGCAACACACCGGCAAAACGCAAGAAATTGTGCACGCCAAGGTCGAGCATGGCCAGGCTGCTCCGGTTGACGTCGCCCCCTCCGCCAAACTCACCCCCCAGCGACAACAGACCACGTTTGACCGCGGCCGCACTCGCCAGCCGACCTTCGGGGTTGTAAGCCCAGATCAGGCTCAGCGGGGCACCAAAGGCCTTCAATGCAGCCAGCGCGCGCGTATCCAGCGCCGGGTCATCACTGTTTCGCATCGAACAAAACGGCACGTAGCGCAGCGACGAGCCACCGGAATGCAGGTCATGGTGGTAATCGGCCATCGGGTAAAGCACGCTGTCGATGTAATGCGCGATCGCAAAGGTGGGCGTACCCTGGGGGTCGCCTGGGAAGGCGCGATTGAGGTTGCCCTGGTCGATCGGCGAGACCCGGGTCCCTGCCATGGCAGCCGGCAAATTGGCGGCGGGCATGATGATGACCCGGCCCTTGATGTGCTCGGGCTCAAGCTCACGGATCAACTTGGCCAGGACAATCTGGCCCTCGTACTCGTCGCCATGGTTGCCGGCCATCAGGAACACGGTGGGGCCGACGCCATTGCGGATCACCGCGATGGGGATCGCCAGGGCGCCATAAGCGGAGCGGGTCACCGAATGCGGCAGGTGCAGCCAGCCCACTTGCTTGCCCTCGCGGTCATAGTCGATGTCGGTAAATATCAAGCTGGCATGGGTCATGGTTCAGGTCCTGGGTGACGCGTGGTTGAGATCTTCGATGTTCAGTGCCGAATGCCATCCGAGGGGCTCAATGCCACCACTGGCCCCTTAACACCAGGCCGCGCGCGGCAAAGCGGTGCTCACCGGTGATGACCTCGCCCACCACGTCCTTGTACTGGGTTGGCTCAGTCAAAACCTCAAAAATGCTGGCGTCTCCCACCGATCCTGGCTTGAGCGAGCCCAGGTCCGGGCGCCGGATCGCGCGGGCGGCATTGCTGGTGCCACAAGCCACCACCTCGGGCAAGGTCATACCCAGCGCATGGAACTTGGCCAGAGTTTGCAGCAGGTCAAAAGCCGGTCCATTGATGGAGAGAATGTGCACGTCCGAGGAGATCACGTCGGGCTTGAAGCCCGCAGCCAGCATGGCACGGCTGGTCGCAAACCCGCATGAGCCGGCCCCGTGGCCAATATCAAAAATCACACCGCGCTCACGCGCCGCCAGCACCTCCGGGCGCACGCCACCGCCGGGCTGAGAGGGCGCATTGGGAAACGGGCGAAAGCAATGGGTCAGGATGTCGCCCGGGCGCAGGCGCGACATCACCTCCAGACGCGACGGTGGCGGATGGTCCAGGTGGGCCATCAAGGGCAGCCCGGTGGCTTCAGCCACCTCCAGCGCCATGTCCATCGGGGCAATGCCGGCGTTGCCGCTGGCGCCCCGGCCGACCCGGACCTTGATGCCGACCACCAAATCGGCGTTTTCACGGGCGACCCGCGCGCACTCCTTGAGGTCGAGCAGGCGCAGGTCTTCCGCCTCGCCCACCATGACCGTGTCCGAAAAAGCGAAGATACCGGCAAATGACAGGTTGAGCAGCGGGAGGATGCGCACCGGCAACGCCGGCTCGATGACGTGCTTGCGAAATCCGGGGAAATTACCGGGGCCGGCGGTGCCGGCGTCCACAAAGGTGGCGGTGGCGCTGGTGCGCGCAAGGGCCACAGCATCCACGCCAATGGACGTGCCTCCCCAATACACGTGGGTGTGCAGGTCGATCAGTCCCGGGGTCACCACTTTGCCACGTACATCACGCACATCGCCCCCAGCCGGCACCGGCAAGCCCACCCCGATCTTGGCAACCACTCCCCCGGAAAACAGGACGTCACTTACCTGGTCAAGGTTTTGTGAGGGGTCGATCACGCGCCCGCCGCGCAGCAGCAGGTCGCGGGTTGTGTCGTCATGGCTCATACAGCACTCCTACTTGATTCAATGAGACAGCGCGCCAGGACGGCATCGTCTTCGGGGCGCAGCGTTTGGGGGTTGATGGTCAATACATTCTGATGGGCCAGTCGTTCACCCAGGTGCACCGGCGGGCTGCCGTTTTGCAGACGCCGGCTAAAGACATGGGCCGAGCCGGCCACCGTCAGCTCAAGCAGGGGCACAGCTTGGGCATCACCTTGACGGGCAATGAGCCGGGCTGAGAGTGAAGGCGCCTCGGCCAGGGCTGCGGCAATGGCCTGCAAGCGGGTGGTGAACTGCTCAGCCATGGCCTCTTCATCGCGTTCGACAAAGCGCTCCAGCGCCACCAGCAGCCCGGCAACTTCTTCTTTGCCGACCTTGAAGCCACGCCCGATCCCGTGATGCGGGATGCCCTTGAGCGCCTCTCGGTCAATCAGGGCAGACGGCGACCAGGTCTGCGGACTGACATCCATGTCCATCATCTGAACCAGGGCTGATCCGACGAGATCGCGTCGCCCGGCCAGGATGCCGGAGGCTTGAGGACCGCCGATAGCCTTGCCGCCACTGAACACCACCAGATCGGCGCCCGCGTCGATGAAGGTCTTGAGGTTGCTGCGCGGCGGCAATTGCGCGGCGGCGTCCACGATCACAGGCAGGCCGTGGCCGTGCACTGTGGCCAGCACGGCGGGCAGATCAGCCAGCGTCTCGGCGGTGGCGACAAACAGGAATGCCGCCGTGTTGGTGTCGATCGCCGCCTCGATCTCCCAGGGCTCCAGCCCACGGACACCGGCCCCTGTGCCCCGGTCGTTGTGGCCAATGTCGACGATGGCGGCGCCCGCCAGCCTAACCGCATGGTCATAACTGTTGCGGTGCGTGCGGGCCATCAGGATGCGGTTGGGCATGGCCCGGGTGTCTGGCAAGGCCGCCATGCGGTTGACATCCCAGCCGGCCAAGCAAGCGGCCGTGGCCAGGGTTAGACCGGCTGCGGCACCCGAGGTCACGATGCCGGCCTGCGCGCCGGTGCAGGCGGCAATCACACGGCTGGCGGCCGACTGCAACTCAGAGATGTCCACCGATGCCTCGGCGGCTTGCGCCATGGCCTGCAGCACGGCCGGCGCCATCAAACTGCCGCCAAGCCGCGTCAGGGTACCTGCAGCGTTGATGCGCCGGGGAACCCCAAGCCGTTCGTAGATCGATGCCGTGCTGCTCATGCCAGCGCCGGCCGGGCTGAGATGGCCGGGGTACGCAAATGACAGGCCACGACATGGCCGGGGGCAATTTCCTGCAGCGGCGGATCGTCCACCTTGCAGCGTGCTTCAGCGTAGGGGCAACGGGTGTGAAAACGGCAACCCGGTGGCGGGTTCATCGGGCTGGGCACATCGCCCTCGATCACCAGGCGGGCGCTGCGTGCTCTGGGGTCGGCAATGGGTGCGGCGGCCATCAGCGCCTCGGTGTAGGGATGCTGAGGTTGCGCGAAAATCCGGTCTCGCGGCGCGAGTTCCACAATTCGCCCAAGGTACATCACGGCAATGCGGTGCCCGATGTGCTCGACCACCGCGAGGTCGTGCGACACAAACAGGTAGGACAGGCCAAACTCCTCCTGCAAGTCCATCAGCAGGTTGAGCACCTGGGCCTGTACCGACACATCCAGCGCGGACACCGGCTCGTCGGCCACGATCAGCCTGGGGTTGAGTGCCAGCGCGCGCGCGATACCCAGGCGCTGGCGTTGACCACCCGAAAATTCGAAGGGGAAGCGCTGTGCGGCATCTTTGCGCAAGCCCACCTTGTCCAGCAAGGCCAGCACCTGCCGGTCTTTCTCTGCCCCTTCTGCAATACCAAAATTCTCCAGCGGCTCGGCAATGATCTCGCCCGCCCTCATGCGCGGATTCAGGGATGAGTAGGGGTCTTGAAACACCATTTGCACCTGGCGCCGGTGCACACGCATCTGCTCTTCATCCAGCCGGGTGACGTCGGTCCCGCCCAGCCAGATCTGGCCGCCGGAGGGCTCCTGCAGCCGCAAAATGGTTTTGCCAACAGTGGACTTGCCGCAACCGGACTCACCGACCAGGCACAGTGTCTCGCCCGCGGCAATGCTGAAGGACACGCCATCGACCGCCCGAACGTGACCGGCCACGCGCTGCAGCACGCCCCGGCGCACCGGGAAAAGTTTTTTCAGGTTCTCGATGCGCAGGACTTCAGCCATGGCCAGCTCCCTGGGGTGATCGGGCCACGCTGTCCATCTCCCAGCAGGCCGCCAGGTGAGCGCCCGGCATGGGCTTGGCTTGTCCCGCATCGACGCCGTGTGGGGCGTTGAAATCGCGCAGTGGCGGCGCCTGTTCATGGCAGCGTGCCGTGGCAAAGCCACAGCGCGGGGCAAACGCGCAGCCAGCGAAGGCGGGCTGGCCCGGGACGGTTTCTTTGAGCGAGGGCACGATGCCCGGAATTTCACTCAGACGTCGCGTGCGCACCCCCTGCCGCCCACGCGGGATCGAGGCCATCAGGCCCCGCGTGTAGGGGTGCACCGGGTGATCGAACAGGTCTTGGACCGTGGCTTCCTCCACCTTGCGCCCCGCGTACATCACCACCACCCGGTGCGCCGTTTCCGCGATGACGCCCAGGTCATGGGTGATGAGCATGATGGCGGCCCCGACCCGGCCGTTGAGCTCCATCATCAGCTTGAGAATCTGCGCCTGGATCGTCACGTCCAAGGCAGTGGTCGGCTCGTCGGCAATGAGCAGCTTGGGGTTGCAGGACAGGGCCATGGCGATCATCACGCGTTGGCGCATGCCGCCGGAGAACTGGTGCGGGTAGTCCTGAAGGCGCCTGGCCGCATCCGGGATGCGCACCAGGTTCAGCATTTCTGCCGCGCGCGCCATGGCCGCCGGTGCCGGCAAGCCTTGGTGAATGCGAACGGCTTCGGCAATCTGCGCACCCACCGTGTGTACCGGGTTGAGCGAGGTCATGGGCTCCTGAAACACCATCGCAATCTGGTTGCCGCGAATCTTGCGCATCTGGGCGTCATTCAGGCTGGCCAGGTCTTTGCCCTCAAAGCGCACCTGGCCCTGCACAATGCCGCCGGCGCTGGACGGGATGAGTCGCATCACCGACAAAGCGGTGACAGACTTGCCACAGCCGCTCTCTCCCACAATGCCCAGCACCTCGCCCGCATGAACCGTGAGAGACAGGCCCTCAATCGCCCGCACCACGCCATCGCGCGTGCGGAAATGGGTGTGCAGATTGTCGACTTCGAGAATGGGGGCCATCACATCCGCCGTGAAATTCGGGGGTCCAGGCGATCACGCAAGCCGTCGCCAAGCAAATTGACCGCCAGCACCACCAGCGCCAGACAGATGCCGGGCGCAAAAATAGTCCACGGCGCGATCTGCAAATAAAGCCGGCTCGATGCAATCATGTTGCCCCAGGTGGGGAACTCGGGCGGTGTGCCGGCGCCCAGAAAGCTCAGGCCCGCCTCGGTCAGGATGGCGGACGCACAGATGTAGGTGGCCTGCACGATCAGCGGCGCCACCGTGCTGGGCAGGATGTGCCGGCGCAACAGCTTGGTCACGCGCGTGCCATTGGAGCGGGCGGCCTCGACAAAGGGCAAATCGCGCACCGACAACACCACTGCCCGGACCAATCGCGTGACGCGCGGAATCTCGGGGATGGCAATGGCGATGATCACCACCTTGACGCTCGACCCCAGCAGCGCCACCAGCGCAATGGCCAGCAAGATGGACGGAATGGCCATGATGCCATCCATCAGGCGCATCACCACCGCATCAACTTTGGAAAAGTAGCCGGCCAGCAGCCCGATGACAGCGCCACTGATGATCGAAATCAGCGCCACCAGCAGGCCAACCAGCAAGGAGATGCGCGCGCCGTAGACCATGCGGGCATACACATCGCGCCCCAGGCTGTCGGTGCCCAGCCAGAAGTCGGCCGAGGGGCCGCGCAAGCGGTTGATCGGCTCGAAGGCGATCGGGTCGCGGGCAATGTACGGCGCGAGCACGGCCGCCAGCGTGATCAGCACCAGCAGCGTCGCCCCGACCACGATGGTCGGGTTGCGCCTAATGAAGTCGCCAATCTTGCCGCGGTCGCTCATGGGGTTTGTGCTCATCAGCTGTAGCGGATCCGCGGATCGATGAAGCTGTAGCTGATGTCGATGGCCAGATTGATGAGCACGTAAATGGCCGCAAAAATGATCATGACCCCCTGGATGATGGGGTAATCACGCCGTGAGATCGCATCCACCACCAAGCGGCCAATGCCCGGAATATTGAACACGCTCTCGGTGATCACCACGCCAGAAATCAGCAGCGCCACGCCAATGCCGACCACGGTGATGATGGGCACGGCCGCATTTTTGAGCGCGTGGCGCAACAGCATGGCCATGGTCGCCACGCCCTTGGCGCTGGCGGTACGGATGTAGTCTTCCGCCAGCACTTCGAGCATGCTGGCGCGGGTGATGCGCGCAATCAGCGCCACATAGGCTAGCCCCAGAGCGAAGGAGGGCAGGATCAAGTGCCGCAACCAAGGCCACAGCCCCTCTGACATCGGGGTGTAGCCCTGCACCGGTAACCAGCGCCACTTCAAGGCGATGAAATAAACCATGATGTAGCCCACGACGAAGACGGGTACCGAAAAACCGGTCACTGCCAGGCCCATCACCGCGCGATCGAGCAGGGAGCCGGCCTTCCATGCTGCCAGCACACCCAGGGTGACGGCCAACACCACCGCCACGGCCATGGTGGTGAAGGCCAAGGAAAACGTGGGGCCCATGCGCTGTTGGACCAGCTCGGTGACTGGGACATTGGAAAACATCGAGACGCCCAAGTCACCGTGCACGGTGGCCCAGGCCCATTTACCAAACTGCTCCAGCAGCGGCCGATCCAGCCCCAGACTGGCGCGAATGCGGGCGATATTGGCCTCGGTGGCGTTGTCACCTGCGATGATTGCGGCCGGGTCCCCCGGGGCCAGGTGCAACAGGGAAAACACGAACACCCCCACCACCACCATGACGGGGATCACACCAAGCAGGCGGCGGAGAATGTAGGACAGCATCCGGCGACGCCGTCACCCCATGCTGGCGGTGACGGCTTTGGGAAAAGCCTAAGCTCAGGCGTAACGCTCCACGTTCCACCATGGAATCACCTCGGGCACCTGAATGAGGCCACGCAGGCGGTCGCCCCGGTAGGCCGCAGGCTGCACCCACTGCCCGGTTTTCACATCGTGCACATAGTCCATCATGGTCTTGTTCAGCCGCCGAGCCACCCCTTTGCGCGCATCCAGGTTGGCTGCGTAGGCCCATTCGGTCCGCATTTTTTCGATGTCGGCGTTCTCGGGCCAGCCAAACCAGGCTTTTTTGCCGATGGCGGCATGCGCAAACAGGCTGATCGGGCTGGAGGTGGCATTGCCGCCGCTGTAGGTGTAGAACACGTTCCAGCCGCCCTGCTCGGGCGGGTTCTGGTTGGAGCGGCGGGTCACCACGGCACCCCAGTCGGTGGACGCCAGTTGCACGTTAAAGCCAACCTGGCGCAGGTTTTGTGCCACCACCAGCATGGTCTGGTTCATGATGTGGATGTTGGTGGCGTGCAGCAGCACGATCGGCTTGCCGTCGTAGCCCGACTGCTTGAGCAACTCACGCGCCTTGGCCTGGCGCTCGGCCATTGGCGCCTTGAGCATCAGCGCTTCCGAGCCGTCTTCGACGCCCATGGCTGAGCCGCAGGCAAAGTGCGAGCCACAGGTCTGGTAATACTGGGGATTGCCAATGGCGGCGCGCTGAATGTCTTCCTGACTGATGGCCAATTGCGCTGCCTTGCGTGCCGCCAGGTTGTTGAACGGCGGGTGCAGGTGGTTAAGCCGCACCTGACCCACATTGCCGAGTTTGCTGAACACCTCGGTCTTGATGCCGGGCGTGGCTGTGAGGGTGGGCAGAATGTCGATCGGCGGCAATTCGAAGAAATCGACCTCGCCTGCCATGAGGGCCGAGGCCGCGGTTTGCGCGTCGGGGATGATGTCCCAAATGACCTTGTCGAGCAGTACCCGCTTGCCGCCGGCAATGCCCGAGGCTGGCTCGCTGCGCGGCACGTAGTCGGGATTTCGCTCGTACACCACGCGGCTGCCGGGTCGGTACTCTGATTCGATGAATTTGAACGGGCCAGAACCAATGTGCTTGGTGATCTGGGTGTTGGGGTCGGTGGCGGCGATCTCGGCCTTCATCATCACGCACAGCGGGGTGCTGGTCTTGGCCAGTGCATCGATCAACAGGCCATAGGGCTCCTTGAGCACGATGCGGAAGGTCTTGGCGTCCACCACCGGGGTGTCGGCCACACGCTCGAACAGGTGCTGGCCAGCGCCGTCCTTGGCCTGCCAGCGCCGGATGGAGGCCACGCAGTCGCGGGCGGTGACATCGGTGCCATCGTGCCACTTCAGGCCAGGGCGCAGCTCAAAGGTGTAGGTCTTGCGGTCTGCCGAGATGTCGGTTTTGCCAACCATCTGCGGCTGCGGGTTGAAGTTGGCGTCGATGCCGAACAGCGTGTCGTACATCATGGCGCCGTGGTAGGCGGCCATGTTTTGCGTGGTCCAGATCGGATCCAACACATTCAGGTCACCGTGCGGCACCATGCGCACTTGCCGTGGCGGCTTTTGCTGGGCACGTGCCACGTGGGGTGCACCGATGCCGGTCAAGGCGGCGGCTGCCGCTCCCGCTTTCAAAATGGAACGCCGTGAGCTGGTCATAAAGAGTTCTCCTGTTGATCGGCCGGGGGGTGAAGCTACTCGTTGACAGCTGCCCGTGAGACCGTGTTGTTGAGCCCGAATTCATTTAAGCACATTCAAAAGCGGCAAACAATCTTGCATCGCAGTATCACAGCCCCAAGACAGCGACCAATTGTTGGGCTACTTTTTCCGCCTCGCCAGGGTGCAGGTTGCAGGGGTCGAGGTCGAAGTAGCCCAGGTCGGTCTGGTAGTCGCGCACCATCACCGGCGGGTTGGCTGCGGCCAGCGCATCGGCCAGCCGGCGGGCCGTCCAGCGTCGGCCTGGCGGCACACTGACGCGCAGGCGGTCCAACGGATTGCCCGTTGGGTCGGGCACGATGCGGCACTGCAACTCGGCGCTGGGCGCCAGGACCTGCATCCAGAGCGCCAGCGCCTGCCGTTCACGGTTCCGGATGCCCTCGTGGTCGCGTCGCGCCCAGGCCTGAAGGGCGGCGATGACGCCGGCAATGCTTTCCTTGCCGACCTTCATGCCCCGGCCGATGCCACGGTTTTGCAAGGCGGCGGCGTTGACCAGCCCTCTGCTGCCCGCCACGATGCCACTGGTCGGGCCGCCCAAAAACTTGTGGCCGCTGTAGACCACCAGATCGGCGCCCCGGGCCAAAAAGCCGCGCAGGTCGTACTCCGAGGCGGCATCCACAATCACCGGCACGCCCTTGGCATGGCAGATGCGGCAGACCTGCTCCAGGCTCAACATGGCGTATTGCACCGTCATGTGCGAGACGACAAACACGGCGCAGGCGGTGCGGTCGGTGATGGCCTCGTCAAGTTGGTAGTCGCGCGCCATGCTGACGGTGCCGATCGGCACCACACGTGCGCCGGTCATGGCAATGGTCTGTTCCAGTGAGGCACCGTAGCCGACCATGTGGCCGGTTTGCACCAGCACCTCGTGCTTCAGGCCGGTGGTGTCGGGCAGGCGCTCGATGGCCAGCAGCCGCTCGCCCGTGAGCGTGGCAGCCACTGCCAGGGTGATGGCGCTGGCGCAACTGGCGGTGATGAAGCCAGCCTCGCCCCCGGTGGCCTGAGCCACAGCCTCGGAGGCCAGTTGGTGCAGCTGCTGCATCTCGACAAATTCGCTGGCGATGGCGGTCATCGCCGCGATGGCCTCGGGCACCATGATCGAGGCGCCGAGCACGGTCATCGTGCCGGAGGCATTGATGATGGGCCGCAGACCAAGCTCGCGTCGAATGTCGCGTTTCGCCTCCTGTGCAATCGCATGGACCATGGTGTTATCCATCGCTCATCTGCCCCAGCGTGGCTAGCCGTCCACCTGCAAAATGACCTCGATTTCGACCGAGATATTGCCCGGCAACGAGCCCATGCCCACGGCAGAGCGGGCGTGTTTGCCGGCATCGCCAAACACATTGACAAACAGGTCAGAGCAGCCGTTGATGACCTTGGGATGATCGGCAAAGGTCGGTATGCCGTTCACCATACCCAGCACCTTGACCACACGGCGCACCCGCCCCAAGTCGCCCAGCGCCAGGTGAGCCACTGAGAGCAGGTTCAAACCCGTGAGTTGCGCATGCAGGTAGGCCTGCTCCACCGTCACATCGGCACCCACCTTGCCGGTGTGCTGCGAGCCGTCGGCTTTGCGCGGACCCTGACCCGACAGGTAAAGAAAGCCGTTAGCAAAAACAAAAGGCACGTAATTGGCAACCGGCACAGCCGGGGTGAGCAACTCCAGGCCGAGTTGCTTCAAGCGGTCATAAGGTGTCATGGTTTCTCCTGGTGAAACAAAAAGTGATGGTGAATCTCAGCATTCCAGCAAAACGGGCCGCGCGGCTTCGTCCAGCGGCCAGATCGGCCTCTGAACCCGGGTGTAAGGCACCTTGCGATGGTCACGTGGGATCGGGCCGCCCGAGTCGCAGTACAGCACGCGGCTGGCCAAGGGCGCAAACGCTGCATGGAAGTGGTTGGTGGACTTGACCACCACCAGCCGCTTGTCCGCCAGCGTGACGCCCATGCCAGTAAACAGGTCAGCGCCCATGGCCTGATTGCGCTTGGTGATCAGCACGACCTCAATGCCGTCAAACTCGATGGCGGCGCTGTCGCCCAGGGGCATGGCAGCGTCCACAAAGGTCTGGTAGGCCTCGCGCACCAGTGATTTGACGGTCACCAGCGCGTCGATCGGCTGGCCCGAGGTCGGGGCTGTCTTGCCGCCAAAACGCAGGCGCAATTGGCCGCCCACCCCTGCCATGAAACACAGCCGCACGGCCATTGGGTCCCACATCGGCCCAAGCGCAGCCCCTTTGATGCCGCGCTCGATCAGGCGGCGCAGGATCACGGTGGAGTCGCCCGGGGCACCGCCACCCGGGTTGTCTGACGGGTCGGCAATCACCACCGGCCCTTGGTCGGCCAGGGCCAGGTCGATGACTTCGTCAGGGGTGTGGTACGGCGGCAGGGTTTTGCCGCGCATGGCGAAAAATTCTTCGCCGAGAGCCATCGCCAAGCGGTCTCCGTCAGCCCGGCGATCATCGGTAATGACGAGGATGCGGGCACCCATCT
>JBAXMQ010000041.1:0-24452 GCA_037134215.1 Betaproteobacteria bacterium | reverse complement strand
TGATTCATGCAGAACGTAATGCGCTGTCTAATTGTGTTATTAGACCAGATAATGTTGATGCCGCAGGCGATCAAGGTCATCTTGCCCGCGCTGGGCAACCAGTTTGTCTATGTGCTCAAAATGTCTTCGCTGGTGTCCGTGATCGGCCTGCAGGAGCTGACGCGTCGCGCCAACGAACTCAACGTCAGTGAGTACCGGCCGCTCGAGATTTACACCCTGCTGGTGGCGGAATATCTGCTGCTGATTCTGGTTGTCTCTTACTTGGTGCGCCGGCTGGAGCGCCGGCTGGCTGCCACGGGCTGACCATGCGCTTGCAGCATTCGACCTGGCCCGAGATCGAAGCCTACCTGGCCCGCTCCAAAGGCGTGGTCATCCCCACCGGGTCCACCGAGCAGCATGGCCCCACCGGCCTGATTGGCACTGACAGCATCACGGCCGAGACGATTGCCCATGCCATGGCTGAGCGTTGCGGCGCTTTGGTCGGGCCCACCCTGACCCTCAGCCAGGCGCAGTTCAACCTGGCCTTTCCCGGCACCGTGTCCCTGCGACCGACGACACTGATCCAAGTCATCATCGACTATGTGCAGTCGCTGGCGCGCCATGGTTTTGAGCGCTTTTATTTTCTCAACGGCCATGGGGGCAACATCTCGCCAGCCCATTGCGCGTTTCAGGAACTGTATGCCGACCAGAGCCTGGGTCGGCAGCCGGGCGCGTCGATTCAGTGCCGACTACGGAGCTGGTGGGATTTCGCGGAGGTCAATGAGATCCGGCAGCGCCTGTATGGTGCCGCCGAAGGCATGCACGCCACGCCCTCCGAGCTGGCGATTACCCGGTATGTGCTGCCCGAATTCAGCCGGCCGGATGACTTGCCGGCGCCGCCCCTGCTAAGCGCCGACTTCATGAAACGCCATGGCGGCGATAACCATGAGCACGCCGCAGCCCACCGCGCCTGCTTTCCCGACGGCAGGGTTGGCTCGCACTCGGGCTTGGGCATGGCCGAACATGGCGCAGAACTGGTGACGGCCGCCGCCGAAGCCGCCGCCCGGGACTACGCCGTTTTTTTGGCCGGGGTTGAGTTGTGATATTCCATGCCACTGCACTTTCCAGCTACAGCGCCAAGGTGCGTCTGGTGCTGTGCGTGAAAGGCATTGACTTTGAAGAATGCGCACCGGCGCAGGGCTACCGTTCGGCCGAGTACCGCGCGTTGGTGCCCATGGGCACCTTGCCGGCGATCCAGGAGGGCGACTGGGTCTTGTCCGAATCCGAGGCGATCAACGAATACCTTGAAGAGCGCTACCCGACGCCAGCCATGCTGCCGCAGGACCTGCAACTGCGGGCGCAAGCGCGGTTTCTGTGCCGCTTTCATGACCTCTACCTGGAACCCAAGGTACGGGCCCTATTTGCCCATGCCAAGCCAGCGCAGCGCAACCCGCAAACGGTGCTGGCGCTGCGCGATGACATCAATGCTCGGCTACGGCAACTGGCCAGCTGGGTCCAGCCCCAGCCTTTCTTGCTGACGCCGACCATCAGCCTGGCCGACTGCGGACCACTCGTGACCCTGCCCTTGGCCACGGCGGTGCTCGCGGCTTGCGGCCAAACCCTGGAATTGCCTGCCGTGCTAAAGGATTGGCTGCTGACGGCATCGGCGCATCCCGACGTCGAACGCGCCTTGGCGCCATGGCGCGCAGCAACGCAGACCTGGTTGGCTATTTGAGGAGATACCGTGAACGATGTCATCCAACGCAGCCCCCTGGCCGATCCGGCCTGGCGCTACCTTGACAAGATCGCGCTCGAAGACCTGTCGCGAGACGACTGGGCGCTGCTTGAGCGGCAGCGCAGTGCTTACCTGGCCCGCCACCAGGCTGAGCAGGCGCTGCGTCTGCTCAGTGCCAGCGCGCATGACCCGTGCTTCGGCTACCAGGTCAACAACTACCGGCATTGTTTGCAATCGGCCACCATGGTGCTGCGCGACGGCCTGCCGGAGGAGGACGTGGTGGTGGCCCTGCTGCACGATGTCGGTTTTATTGCCTGCCCGAGCATGCATGGCGACTTTGCGGCGACCCTGCTGGGTGCCTACGTGTCAGACCGCAACCACTGGATGCTGCGCCACCATGCCACGTTCCAGAACCTGCACTCGCCTAATCTGCCGGGGGTGAATCAACACGAGCGGGAGCGCTGGCGTGGCCATGAGCACTTTGACTGGACAGCCGAATTCGTGGCGCGTTATGACCAGGCCGCCTCTGACCCGGGCTACCGCTGCGAGCCGCTGCAAACCTTTGTGCCCATGGTCGAGCGCATCTTTTCACGTCAACCCGTGGACCGACGGTCCATCAACAAGGAAAACCCATGAGCGCATGGATCAAGATGATTCCCCTGGAGGAGGCCACCGGCAAACTCAAGGACATGTACCAACTGGCGCTGACGCCCAGCGGCACGGTGGACAACGTGATGCGGGCGCACAGCCTGCGACCGCACAGCATGGAAGGGCATCTGGTGCTGTACCGCAGTGTGCTACACAACCCCGACAACACTTTGCCGTTCTGGTTTCTCGAGGTCGTGGCCTCTTATGTGAGCATGACCAACCGCTGTGACTACAGCCTGACGCATCACTTCGCCAATGCCCGCCGTTTGATGCATGACCCTGTGCGTTCCCAACTGGTGTGGGATGCCCTGTCAGCGGCAGAGCCAGAGCGGGCCTTTTCGGGCAAAGAGCTTGAGCTGCTGCGCTACGCCAGAAAACTGACTGCCGATGTGGCCCACATGGAGAAAAGCGACTTTGAGGCACTCAAGGCCAGCGGCTGTGACGATGGCGAAATTCTGGAGGTGAACCAGGTCTGCGCCTATTTCAATTACTCTAACCGGCTGCTCAACGGTCTGGGCGTGACCACCCAGGGTGACGTGGTGGGCTACTACAAAGAGCCGGACGCGAGCTGAGGCCGGGCTTCGGCCTCGATCAGCGCCGCCAGCCCGGCGCGGAACCGGTTGGCGGCAGCATCGAGCAACAGACCGGTGGTTTGGGTGGAGCGGTTTTTCATGCCGCGATGCACAGCCTCCAGCACCACCTTGTCTTCTTCGAAGGCGGCTTTGGCCCCTGCAGCAATGCGCTGGGTCAGGACGTCATCGTGGGCGTCAGTGTTGCGGTGCTGCAGCCAGAAATAGCGGGTGTGGTCCTCGTCGATGGGTGTCAAAAAGTTGTAGGACACCATGCGGTAAGTTTCGGGGCCGTCCACCATGGCCGGCCCGCCTTTGCCAGCCGGGGTGTAAATGCCCATGTTGATAGCCAGCGAGGGGTAGCGCACCTCGTAATGCTGCAGCCGGTCGGCATTGCCGGCAAACTTGACCAAGGGCGCGTAAAAGGGCGGGGGCGGCTGATCGAGCAGCCAGCGGCTGCAAATCACGCCCTTGGTGTCAGCGGCAATCTGCAGGGGAGTGTCATCGGTGCCGGCACCCGCAAACGAGGTGCGGTGCACCCAGGCCACATGGGACGGGTCGAGCAGGTTGTCCACCAGCCACAGGTAATGGCAGTCCACCAGCAATTGGTCGCCCTTCGTCAGGTTCCAGCCCGGGTCGCCGTGGTTGGCCATCTCGAACACAGGGTGAGCGGCTGCCAAAGAGGCGTCGCCCATCCAGATCCAGAGCAGGCCATGCTTGTCCTGCACCGGGTAGCTGCGCACTTTGGCAAACGGAGGAATCCGGGTTTGGGTGGCTGCGTCAATGCAGGCGCCGGCGCAATCGAAGGTCAGGCCGTGGTAGCCGCATTCGATGGCGTCGCCCTTGATGCGCCCCATCGACAGGGGTAATTTGCGATGCGGGCAGGCGTCCTCCAGTGCCACCGGCATGCCGTTTTGAGTGCGGTACAGCACCACGGCCTCGCCCAGCATCCGGACGGCTTTGGGCTCGCGCCCGACTTCGGGCGACAGCGCCGCGACATACCAGGTGTTTTTCAAAAAGTGGGTCATGGTGCGGTCTTCATCGGCGTGTCAGCCGGGGTGGGGTCATCGATGTCTTGGGCCAACTGAAACAGACAGTCACCGCGCTCACACAGGGTCGGCACCCGTTTGCACAACACAATACCGGCGCGTTGGAAGTGCAGTGTCAGTGGCTCGCGCCAAGGCGTTCGGTGGAAGTGAACCCGTGCTGCTGCCTGGCCCGGCTCGACCTCGGCGCCGATGTCGACCAGGGGCTCGAACAGGCCGTCTTCGCTGGCGTAAACATAGAAATCGTCGCCACCGACCTCGGTCAGGCGGGTGGTTTCTGCCAGCGGCGCCAAGGGCTCATCTACCAGACCCGTGGCGGCCAGCAGCCGGCGCATGCCCCGCTGCATCAAGGCCAGCGACGCCGGTGTGACCTGGCCGCCACCACCGACCTCTGTCGCCAGCGACAGCACGCCCTGCCTCAGCGACGCTGCGGTGAAAGAGCGCCCGCCACTGGCCGGCGCCTGAATGACGTAGCCGATCGGTGCGGCAAAAGCCCGCACCAGATCCAGGGCCCGGCGCATCTGCGCAGCATCGGGCACACGGTACACCAGCGTACTGGGCAGGTAGGTGAGCGAACTGCCGCCCGAATGAAAATCAAAACTGTAGTCGAAGCCGGGCAACAACACATGCTCGATCCAGTAAGCCAGTTGCGCCGTGACCGTGCCCTGGGGGTCGCCCGGGAAAGCGCGGTTGAGGTTGCCCTGGTCAATCGGCGAGGTCCGCAGACCGGCCATGGCCGCCGGGAAATTGACCGAGGGCAGAATGACCAGCCGGCCCTTGATGTCCGTTGGCTGCAGATTGCGGATCAAGTTGCCGAGCCCAATCTGGCCCTCCCACTCGTCGCCATGGTTACCAGCCATCATCAGGACGCTGGGTCCTTCGCCATTTTGGATGCGCGTGATCGGTACCGGAATCCAGCCATAGGCCGAACGCTGCACCGAGTGCGGAATCCGCACAAAGCCGCTGGCTTTGCCCGGGGCATGCAGATCAATGTCTGCGCGAAGGGTGCTGCGTGTCGGCACAGTGTTCAGGCGATGGGGCGGCCGGGTGGCAGTTCAGTCAGTGCGACAGAATCTGACTGAGGAATTTCTTGGTGCGTTCAGATTGCGGGTTCGTGAACAGCTGTTCTGGCGGCGCTTTCTCGACGACCCGGCCGCCATCCATGAACACCACCGTGTCAGCCACCTTCTTGGCAAACCCCATTTCATGGGTCACGCAGACCATGGTCATGCCGCTTTGGGCCAGGTCGATGATCACGTCCAGCACCTCCTTGATCATCTCCGGGTCCAGCGCTGAGGTGGGCTCGTCAAACAGCATCACCTTGGGCTCCATGCACAGCGAGCGCGCGATCGCGACCCGCTGCTGTTGGCCGCCCGAGAGTTGGCCCGGAAACTTGTGGGATTGCTCCGGAATCTGCACCCGGCGCAGGTACTCCATGGCCTTGGCTTCGGCCTGGGCTCGCGGGGTGCCCCTGACCCTGATCTGGGGCAGGGCGCAGTTCTCGAGCACTGTCAGATGGGGAAACAGGTTGAAGCTTTGAAACACCATGCCCACCTCGCGTCGAATGGCGGCCACATGCGCCGTGTCCTCGTCGAGTTCGATGCCATCCACCGTGATACTGCCGGAATCATGTTGCTCCAGCCGGTTGATGCAGCGGATCAAGGTGGATTTGCCTGAGCCTGACGGGCCACAGATCACCATGCGCTCGCCCTGCTGGATGGTCAGGTCGATATCTCGCAATACATGGACGTCGCCGAACCACTTGTTAACGCTGCTGAGTTGAATGATGGCTTGGCTCATGGCTTGGCTTTGGTGCAGGGACCGTGTCCTATTTAAAGGCCCGGGAGTAGCGTTTCTCCAGGGCAGAAAACAGCTGCGACAGGCTGAAGCAGATGATGAAATAAACCACGGCCACAAAGACAAAAACCTCAAACACGCGCTGGGTGGTCACCTGCACGTCCTGCGCCATGAAGGTCAGCTCCTGAATCGACACCAGTGAGACCAGCGACGAGTCCTTGATCAGCTGAATGAACTGACCCGCCATGGGCGGCAACACATTGCGCAGCGCCTGCGGCAGCACCACGAAACGGGCGATGTCAAAGTGTGACATCCCCAGACTGTTACCGGCTTCAATTTGCGACTTGGGGACTGACTCCAGGCCGGCGCGCACAATTTCGGTGACATAAGCGCCAGAGAAGACAGACAGGCAAATCAATCCCAGCAAAAAATTGTCGATCAGCTTGGGTGAGCCAAAAAACAGGCTGACCCACCACTGTCCGGTGGCGGAGAGTTTGGCCACGCTGTCGGCCAATGCCAGCTTGGGCATGACTTGGCCGGCTATGAAAAACACAAACACGAAAACAAAAACAACAGGAGGGATGTTGCGGATCAACATCACGTAACTGACGCTGAGCAGACGCAAGAACAAACGCTGGCTGTTTCGCGCCAAGGCCATCAGCGTGCCAATCACGCCCGAGATCAGGATGCCCCAGACGGCTAACCGGATCGTGGTGAGGAAACCTTCCACCAGGAGGTTGGGAACCCAGCGCCCGGTCGCTGCATCCAGGCGAAAGATGAAGGGCCAGATGGTGCTCCAGTCCCAGCGGTACTGAAACACAGAGCTGGCCCGCCATGAGAGCAGCGCCGCCAGCGCCAGCAGGGCAGTCAGCAAAACCCAGTCTAGCCAGCCCCAGGCCACAAAACGTGGCTGGCGCGGGCGGATGGCCGACATGACGTTGATGCGTGGTGCAGTGCGTTTCGATCAGGGTCAGGGCACCATCGACGCCCAGTCCTGGGTCTTGAACCAGTAGGTGTGGCGCTGCTTGAGGAAGTCCTTGTTCTTGCCGATCCAGTCATTGAAGTAGGCCAGGCCGGCAGCATTGCCCTTGCGGACACCAAAGCCCTCAACATTGGTGGTGATGTTGTCAGCCACGGGTTTGAACAAGCGCTCCGGGTTTTTCAGGGTAAAGAAGGTGGGCTTGGGTTCACTCGATACGGTGGCGTGGGCGTTGCCGTTGATCACCTCTTGGAAGGCGATGGCATCGTCGTCAAACTGACGAATGGTGGCCTTGGGGAATTTCTCCTCGATCAGCTTGCAAGGGGCAGCGCCACGGCGGCAGGTGAAGGTGACATTGGCGTTGTTGTAGTCGTCCGGCCATTTGAACTTGGCGGCAAGCTGCTTAGAGGCGGCGACCCCTTGCCCGGACGTGGAGTAGGGGTCGGTGAAGTCGATTTGTTCCTGGCGTGCCGGTGTGATGGACATGCTGCCAATGATGGCGTCGAACTTGCCGGCAATCAGCGATGGGATGATGCCGTCCCAGGCGGTCGGCACCAGTTCCAATTGCACGCCCATGTCTTTGGCAAGCTTGTTCATGACGTCGATCTCAAAACCGACCCACTGCCCCTGCTTGTCGCGCATGGCCCAAGGCACGAAGCTGCTGAAACCAGCCTGCAGCTTGCCACGCTTCTTGATGGTGTCAATCAGGTTTTCCTGTTGAGCAAATACCGGTTGCGCTGCCAGCATCGCCACCAGCAACACTGCACCCGCTGCGAAGATTCGTCTGAAATTAGTCATCGATAGCTCCTGTTAAAAAGTGATTCATCATTCTAGCCATGAGTGCGTGGGACATCACAGAGCCGATGGCATCAGCGCTGACGGTAACGACGTTCTAGCCAAAGCACGCCCAGCGAAAGAGTCACGGTGATGGCCAGGTACATAGCGGCCACCGATAGCCAGATCTCGAAGGCCATGAAGGTGTCGGATATGACTGTGCGCGCCTGCGTGGTGAGGTCAAACACCGCGATCACGCTGACAATGGCCGAGTGTTTGACCAAGTTCACCAGGATACCGCCCAGTGGCGGCAGCATCAGGGGGACAGCTTGCGGCAGGATGATGTCGCGGTAGAGGTCGGCCGGCCCAAAACCCAGACTCAGACCGGCTTCCCGTTGCCCCTTCTTCACGGCCACAATGGCGCCCCGGATAATTTCGGCCACAAAGGAGCCTTCGTACAAGGCCAGGCAGAGAATGCCGGCCCAGAGCCGAGGGATCCCCAGTGACGCAGCAATGATGAAATAGAAAATTAGCACCTGCACCAACAGCGGCGTGTTGCGCACCAGTTCAATGTAAGTCCAGGCCGTAGCACGCCCTACCACCGAGCGCGAGAGCCGCAGCAGTGCTGCCAGCAGCCCCATCAGCATGCCGATCAGTCCGGCTTTCCAGGCGATGTCCAGGGTCACGAACATGCCCTTCATCAGGGGTCCCCAAATCAGTTCGCCATCGATCACGCGGTAGATGTACTTGGGCACCTTCTCCCATTTCCATTGGTAACCCATGCCTTGGGCACCATGGACCACCATCCAGAGCAGTGCGCCAAACAGCACCAGGAACTGGACAAGCTCGAATGCTGGCGACCGGTACCATTTCACGGGTCGTTGATTGAGAAGGCGAGGGTGTTTCATGCTCGATTCACATTGTGGGGCGGTAAACCAAGGCTGTCGAGCGCTGGGCCATCGGCCATTAATGAAGGGGCTGTGCGAAGATAAGCGGGACTGATAAGCACAGGATGCAGACGATGACCCAAGCTGACGCCGACACCGCCATGGCTGCTCGACAAATTGTGAGCACCATAGTGCCGCGTGAGACCATGAAACCTCTGATGGTGAAGTCCAACGGCACCGCTGCTGCGCATTTGTTGGCCCACCTGCTGCTGATCGGCGGCTTGGCCTACTTGGTTGGCTCTGCCCAGGGCCATTTGCTGGTATGGCCGGCCATGTTCGTTTTGGGGGTCGCCCTGACCCATTTGTTTGCACCGCAGCATGAATGCGCCCATTTCTCTGCCTTCAAGACGCGTCGGGTTAACGAAATCGTCGCCAGCATTTGCGGCGCCATCATCTTGGTGCCTGAAATTCATTTTCGGTATGAACACACCAAGCACCATAGTTACACGAATCTTGTTGGTCAGGACTCCCAGTACATACCTCTGCCCAAGTCGCTGGTTCATTATGGCTGGTACCTGAGCGGCCTGCCGTACTGGTGGGGCAGTTTGAGCGGTATCGCCAAACGGTCCCTGGGTCGACTCTCCGAAGAAGAGCGTGACTTTATACCGGTCGGTGAACGTGGCACCGTGATCTGGGAAGCTCGGGCCCACGCCGTACTTTACCTGTCGCTGGCCCTGGCGATGGTTTGGGGCTGGTCGGCGCCTGTGTGGTACTGGCTGCTGCCAATGCTGTTAGGCCAGCCGGTGATGCGTTTTATTCGAATGACGGAGCATGTCGGTCGACCCACCGTGCTCAACCTTTTGGAGAACACCCGCAGCACGCAGGTGGCCTGGGGCTGGCGGTTCATCGCCTGGAACATGAACTACCACTGCGAACACCATCTTGCCCCCACCATGCCCTACCATGCCTTGCCCAAGTTGAACCGGCTGGTGCGCGACCACATCCCGGTGGGTCGTGGCTACCCAGCGGCGCATCGCGCGATCTGGCGCCACATCAGTCGCCCCGGATAAAGGCACGCAAGACCGCCGCAGTTTTGCGCATCTCGTCTTCCAGCCCGATGGTAATCCGGAGCATGTTCCGGTAGTCGTTTGAGTTGAACATGCGGCCCGCAATGCCGTTTTTGTAGAGCGCGTCAAAGGCTTGCTTGGCTGTTTTGGTTTGCCCGTCAAAGTTCAGCAACAGAAAATTGGTGTTGCTCTCAAGGTAACGGATCCCCATATCTTTCAACTCATGGCTGAAGGCCAGCATCTGCGCGTGGTTGTAGGCCTTGACGTGGGCAGTGTAGGTCAGATCGCTCACAGCGGCGACGCCTGCTGCAACAGCGGGTGCGCTGATCGGGAACGTCAGCCCCAGCCTTTGCAGCACATCGACCACACTGGCTGGCCCGTACAACCAGCCCAGGCGCATGCCGGCCATGCCGTAGACCTTGGAGAAGGTGCGGGTCATCACCACATTGTGCGACTGGTCGATCAATGCGGTGGGCAGTTCGTAATCGGGGGAATGCACGTATTCGGCGTAGGCGGAGTCCAGCACCAGCAGCACCTGCTCTGGCAAGCCCCTGTGCAGGCGCCTAACTTCTTCACCGCTCAGGCAGGTTCCGGTTGGGTTGTCCGGGTTGGCCAGCAAGATCATGCGGGTTTTGGGCGTCACACGGGACAGGATGCCATCCACTGACGCCGTGAAGTCAATGTCAGGCGCCGACACCGGAATAGCACCCATGGCATGGGCATAGTTTGGAAATTTCAGATAGCCGTGTACGCTGTGAATCACCTCGTCGCCAGGGTTCAAGTAGGCCCGCGCCAGGCGGCCGAGCAGTTCGTCCGAGCCATGGCCACAGACAATGCGGGACGGGTCAAGTGCTAAAGCCGCGCCGATGGCTGCCGCCAGTTCGCCAGGCCCGTCATCCGGGTAGCGCTCTACCGTCTTGAGGGCCTGTTGCGCCGCCGCCGCAGCCCTGGGGCTGGGCCCGAGCGCGCTTTCGTTGGACGACAGGTTCACCAGCGCCTGCGACTCGTTGTGAAGCGGTGCCGCCAGCATGTGTGGCTTGATGTTCATGATCCCGGTGCGGGGAATTAACGTTGCCATGACGGCCCTTTCAATCGTGAATGAGTTTGGCTTCGACCCAGCGGGCCATGGCCAGCAGTTTGTCGTCTTCGCGGAAGTCGCCGATCAATTGCACCCCAATGGGTAAACCAAATTGGCCGGTAGAGCCCGGCAAAGTGACCGAGGGCACGCCCAACAGCGTCCACATGCGGCTGAACAGCGGGTCACCCGTGGCGTGCAGGCCTCGGGGGGCTGTGCCCACAGCACTGGGTGTCAGCAAGATGTCCCAATCGGTTTTCCAGGCTTGGAACTCATGCCTGGCGGCGGCTGCCAATTGCTGCGCCGCCAGGTACCGAGCGCGGCTGATTTTCAGGCCATCTTCAAGCAGACTCAGCAATTGAGGACTGAGCTTCTCCGGGAATCGGTCATGCTCAAAGCTCAGACTCTGGGCCGCTTCATAGGCCATGATCAATTTGTGGGTGTCGGCCAATTGGGCGAAATGACTGGGGAGCGTGGCCTGCGACACCTTGGCGCCCTTGCGTCCGAGTTGCTGCGCTGCGGCTTCTATGACCGCTTGGCAATCTGGATCGGCCTGCTGCCACCAGGGTGTGTGACACACCCCGATGCGTGGCGCGCCTTCCCATGGCTGGGTATCGGCTTCTGTGGCTTGGATGCCCAGCATCGCCCATCGCATCCATTGCGCGTCGATCACATAGCGGGTGATCACGCCCAGCGTATCGAATGACGCCGCAAAGGACTTGATGCCCGCCAGACTGAATTCGCCCAGGGTGCCCTTGTAAGCCACCACACCGCAGAAAGATGCGGGACGGATCAGCGAAGCTGCGGTTTGGGTGCCGAAGGCGGCAGGCACCTGCGCGTCGGCCACTGCCGCCGCAGACCCGCTGGACGAACCCCCTGGCGTATGGGCGAGGTTGCGCGGGTTGGCGGTTGGGCCGGGTGCGAAGTAAGCAAATTCGGTGGTGATTGTTTTGCCCAGCACCACGGCGCCGTTGCGACGCGCCATGGCCACGCAGGCCGCGTCATTGGAAGGGCGACGCCCCCGGTAGATGGGCGAGCCGCACTCGGTGGGCATGTCGGCCGTGTCGATGATGTCCTTCACCGCCAGGGGGATGCCGTGCAGCGCACCACGCACGGCTTGCTGATCGGCTTTCCGTGCGGCGGCCAGCGCAGCGTCAGGATCAAGCCAGGCCCAGGCGTGAAGTTCAGGCTCACGCTGGGCAATGCGGTCAAGGCAGGCCTGAACCAAGTCTACGGATGAAATTTTGCCCGCACGGATTGCCCGTGCGGCCTCAAACAGCCCGAGTTGGTTCAAATCATGGTGCATGGGTCAGACTCTCTTCGGCGTTGCTGAAAAGCTCAAGCGGGACCCGGAAGTAGCCCGCGTCGAGTCGGCCACGCTGGCCGGCTTTGTCCAAAACACCGAGGCTAATCAGGGGTTGCCGCCCGCTGCTCAAGACCCGGCGGGTGTTCACGGTGAGGCGGGGGCGGGTCAGGACAAAGCTCGGGTGGGAATGGCCCAGCAGGACATTGGGGGTGTCGGCATCCAGCGGCCAGGCTGCCAAAAACGCGGCGGGACCGCGTGGAATCGCCAGTGTGGTCATGGCGCCAAAGCCCAGCAAGTCGACCAGCGCACTGTCACCGATGGCGCCCAGACTGGAGGCCGTCAGTTCGGGGGTGGCTTGTGCAATGGCTGGCGCCACCGCCAGGCCAGTGAACCAGCGGCCCGGCAGCCCGGCCACCTGAATGCCAAAGGCTTCGCCATTGCCACCGGCAGCGGTGACGACACCAGAGCCTTTTGTGCCTGCAGCCGCAGAGAGCATGCAGCGGCAGGCGGCCATCCACAGGTTAAGGAAGAAGCCGGGGCTTTGTTCCAGGTAGCTGCGGCAGGTGCTGGCCTCGGCCGCTAAGAGGCGAGGCTTCAGGCAGGCGGCGAGCGCGCGGGTCATGGCAATGGTTTTGCCGTGGCCGTCGTCACCCTCGGCCAGGCCTTGATCGGCCAGAGGGATGAGGTCAATCGGCTCCGTTAGGGCGGCAGAGAATGCCGGCGCAAAGACGTGGTCGAGCCAGCGCAGGTGGTCGACAACTTCAGGCTTGAACACGCCGACTCTCATCGGGTGCAGCATGCCGCCATTGAACGGGCTGCAGCACCAGCGTCCTGGGGCATGGGCGTCACGCACGACCTGAACCCACATCGATGGCGAGAGCACGTCTGCCAGTGGCAGCACACAGTTGAGGTCTTGCGCTGGTCGAAGTGAGATGGCACCGCTGCCCAGCATCTCACGGGCTTGCTCAGGCGTTTGCGCCCAGTTTTCCAGCAATGCAGCAGCCACTGCTGCGTTGAGAATGGGTCTGCAAGGCCGGTGCGGGTCCGCCAAGGATGGCCCGGCATGCAGCAGTTCGAGGTCGCCCAGCGCCAGCAGGTCGCCGGCCAGCGCCACGCCGCTCAATTGCGGCCGCACGGCCCCTATGCGTCGTTCGGCCAGCGTGTCAGCGGCTTGCTGTTGCGGTGTGGCGGCATGTGTCATGTGGGGGGCAGAATCCAGCTTTCGCAGAAGGCCAGAAATGACGTGCTCAATCGACCACCCAGAAAATCACGGACGATGACCTGGCCTGGCAAGGCCTGACCATTGAGTGTGATGGACCCTTTTTGCGCCTCTACAAAGACGCTGTACATCTGATGCGCGCCAGTGGACGACATAGCGGGCGGGACATCAACAGCGAATGGCGTTCCCAAATCTTCCCAGCGAAGCGCGAGTGACGCGCCGCCCCCCGCGAGTTGTTCTTCGTGGAAGCTGGTGCCTTCTGCCCGGCTCGTCATGTGGTCGGCCTTGAGGTAAGTCATGGCCTGCAGCCCACTGGCGCCACGGAAGGATGCGAAACGGGATACAAATTTATCTACCAGCCAGCGCATCAGGGGCTCGTTGTTGGACAGACAGAGGTTCCTGGCCTCTGGCCAACCCGCGGCCTTGAATGGGTCTCCGAGGACCAGGGCGCCGGTACCCGGCCCATGCGGTGAGGTGACGACCCGAAAAAAAACAGACAGGGTTTGCCAAGCGCCGCTGGCGTCTTTCAGGTAGATGCCGGGGTTGTCGCCCGACCAGACGACTTTGCCGGGGTTCACTGGGGATGTCATGGTGATTCTCCGTGGTTGATGGGTATCGGCGTGTGAGGTACAAGCACAGCGTGCTGCGGCTCCCAGCTGAACAGTACCGTGTCGCCGATGGGCCAGGCACGGTCACCGGCGCGGACCTCTGAGAGCAGGGTCTGCCCACTGGCCAGACGCAACTGGTACTCGCGGATGCTGCCGCAAAAGACACTCGACAAGACCTGCGCCGGATGATGGTGCACCGCCTCAGGTGGGCTCGTCAGGGCATGGAGGGTGAGATGCTCCGGGCGCACGCAAACAGTGACTCGATCGCCGGGTCGGCATCCATTGGCCACGCAGAGGCAATGCCCTGCCAGTCCTTCGATGTGGGCGATGCCATCGTGGACTGATGTCACGTTGCCGTCCAGAAAGTTCACCTTGCCAATGAAGTTGGCGACGTAGCGGGAACAGGGCCGGTTGTATATGGCCTCTGGCGTGTCGATCTGCTCTAGTTGGCCGGCATTCATCACAGCCACCCGGTCCGACATGGTCATGGCCTCAGTTTGGTCGTGGGTGACGTAGATCGCAGTCAGCTGCAAGTGCTGCTGAATCCGGCGCACTTCAAGCTGCATGTGCTCACGCATTTTCAGATCGAGTGCGCCCAGAGGTTCATCGAGCAACAGCACTTCTGGCGGATGGGCGATGGCGCGGGCCAAGGCCACCCGCTGTTGCTGGCCACCACTGAGCTGCGACGGGTACCGCCCGCCCAATGCTGGGAGTTGGATCAGGTCCAGCAACTCGCTGACGCGGGCCGCGATTTGTGGTGCACGGGCACCGCGCTCTACCAGACCGAAGGCAATGTTCTCGGACACTGTCAAGTGTGGAAACAGCGCATAGTCCTGAAACACCATGCCAATCCGGCGGTGTCTGGGTTCGGTATGGGTGACATCCACCCCGCCGATCTCAATTCGCCCCGCTGTAGGTTTGACGAAGCCGGCGACCATGCGCAGCGTGGTTGTCTTGCCGCAACCTGAAGGTCCCAGCAGCGTCAGAAACTCGCCTTTGCGGACACTCAGGTCAAGCTGTCTGACGACCTGAGCTTCACCGTAGTACTTGTCGACCCCACTCAGGTGGACAGCAGGTTGGAGCGTCGTGGACATGTCAGGGGGTTTCTTTCAGGCCTTACCGCGAGACAACGCGGTTCCATTCGTCGTTCCAGCGCGACAGATCGATCTTGGCCGCGTTCAAGTGCATCATGGCGTCAATTTTTCGGCCATCGAGAACGAGCAGTTCACGCAGCAAGGGCGCCTCAGCCATTTTGGTCCGCGCCTCTTCCACCATTGGGATAGCACCCACCTTGAGCGCAAATTGAAACTGCGCTTGGCTAGACAGGTAGGCATTGATGAAAAACTCGGCCGCTTCCTGGTTCCGCGATCCCTTCACAACCCCGATGTAGCCATCCTTGATCAGACCGTCTCGGTTACCGATCTTTGGAGGCACTGTGGCTACCTTGACGCCGGCTTGAGCCGTTCGGACAGCCCAGCCGCCATGGGCCATGGCAGCCCAGATATCGCCTGACTTGAATTGGGTGATGACTTCGCCCCCCGCTTTCCAGAAGCGCACACCTGGGATCTCCATGATCATTTTTAAGCCGGGTTGAATATTGGCCTCGTCACCGCCCGCCGTCAGGGCAAAGGCGCCCACCGCCTCGATACCGCCACCAGAAGAAATGTCCGGGATCATCACCCGACCGGCCAACTTGGGGTGGCGAAGGTCAGCCAGTGAACGGGGTACCGGTATGCCGTTTTCCTTGAATTTATCCGGGTTGTAGATGATCATTTCCTGGGTGATCCAGGTCGGCACCATCATGTCGCCCGACTGAGCCGTGGCCACGGCTCGCGCGTTAGGCATGGCCTGCATGTTCAATTTGGTCAGCAGGCCGCGGCCTTCGATTTCGGGGCGCATTGTGCCGAGAAACTCATACAGGTCAAACGGCACCTGCCCTCGTGCTGCGATGAGTTTGGCCAGATTGTCTTGGGGGCTGCCGATCACAAACTCGACCTTGCCGCCGCGACGTTCGATTTCAGAAGCCACGTAATCCTTGAGCGAGTCGCGTGTGGCACTGCCCCAGGTTCCGATGCGCAATGTCACACCTTTGAACCGGGCTTCATCAGCGGTCTGGGCACTGCTTTGAAACGATGCGCCCAGCAGGGCCAAGGCGCAAACACGCAGAAAATTCAAAAAAAGTCTCATGGCTTCCTCGCTAGGTTGATGTCGTTGGATGGTGTTGGCAGAAGGACAGGGTACTCAAGTCGCGGGGAAAGGTTCCGGCATGTCGCCCAGGCCAATCCAGACACTTTTATGCTGCAAAAATTCGCGTAGGGCTTCGATGCCGTTCTCGCGTCCCCAGCCGCTTTGCTTGTAGCCGCCGCAGGGGGACTGGGGCGCCACGCCACGGTAGGTGTTGACGTAGACGGTGCCGGCCTGAATCTGGCGCGACAAACGAAAGGCGCGGCCCATGTCACGTGTCCAGACACCGGCTGCGAGCCCGAGATCACTGTCGTTGGCAAGTTGAATGGCATGAGCTTCGTCCTTGAACCGCATCACAGCAAGGACCGGGCCAAACACTTCTTGGCGGGCGATGAGCATGGACGGCATGACGTCGACCAGCACCGTGGGTGCAAAGTACCAGCCGCCTCCGGGCACCTGTACCGGTTGCCCGCCGGCCACACAACGGGCGCCCTCGCTCAGAGCGACGCTCACGTCGTGCTGAATGCGTTGGAAATGGGGTTCGTTGGCAATCGGGCCAATCTGGGTCGTGGCCGCAAGCGGGTCACCAAATTTGAGCGTTCCGATGGCGGATTGCAGGCGTCCCACAAAGTCGTCATGCAATTCATCCTGCACCAGCAGCCGGGAGCCTGCGACGCAGCTTTGACCATTGGAGACAAAAATGCCAGATATGACGCCGCGAAGAGCCTGCTCAATGTCGGCATCGGCAAACACGACTTGTGCCGATTTGCCCCCAAGCTCCAGGGTGACGCGCTTGAGCAGCTCGCCAGCCCGTGCGGCGATCCTTCGTCCCACCGCACCCGAGCCAGTGAAGCTGATGCGCGAGACCAAAGGGTCGCTGACCAGCGCGTCCCCTACCTCAGCCCCCAGGCCGGTGACCACATTCAGCACGCCAGCGGGCAGGCCAACTGATTCGAAGCTGCGCATCAAGGCCAAGGTTGAGACAGAGGCGTGTTCAGAAGGCTTGATCACCACCGTGTTACCGGCAGCAAGAGCCGGTGCAATCTTCCAGGTGAGAAGGGCCAGCGGCGAGTTCCAGGCGGTGATGGCAGCAACCACCCCATAGGGTTCCCAAACCGTGTAATTGAACATATCGGGTTTGTTCAACGGAATCACGCTGCCCTCAAACTTGTCCGCAAGGCCCGCAAAGTAGTCAAAGTACTCAGGCAACCCTTCGATTTGGGCCCGAACTTCGCTCAAGCGCTTGCCGTTGTCGCGGCACTCAGCCAAAGCCAGGCGTTCAACGTCAGCGGCGATGGCCTGACCGAGCTTTCGGAGCCAAATGCCGCGCTGAGTGGGTCGGAGCGTGGACCAGGGTCCTTCAAAGGCAGCCTTGTGGGCCGCCTGGGTGGCCCGGGCCACGTCTTGGGCATCACACTGCGGTATTCGTGCCCACACCCTTCCGGTGGATGGATCCCAAGAGTCAAAGTAGCGGCCACTGACGGCATCGCACCATTGACCGTTGATCCAGGTCTGGTGGTGGGCAATGCCGTCCACAAGTCTGGCGTCGGCAGTCATGCCCTTGCCCCTGTGTGAGGCAGAGCCTTGAGCGCGGCCCTGAACGTGTCACGCGCTTCTGCACTGTGGATGTAGTCGTAACGCTGGGGGTAGCTCGTTGCGCTGCTGAGTACCCGCAGGTCAACCAGTGCGGGGCCGGTGGCGGGGCCCCGGTGAAGCAGCCAGTGGTCCAGGGCCTCGGGCTCCGAAATCTGATGGGCGTCGGCAATACCCGCAGCCCTGGCCATGGCGGCAAAATCAATGGCATGAGCCACCGGCAATGACGCACGGCCGTTAGCCTCATAACTGCCGTTTTGAAACACAAAATGCGTCAAGTTTTTGGGTTTGGCACCGGCCAGTGTCACCAGCGAACCCAGGTTCATCAGCAAGCTACCGTCACCGTCAAGCACCCAGACCTCTTGGTCTGGTTGGCCCAGTGCCAGCCCGAGTGCGTGTGAGCCAGCCTGACCCATAGCACCAACTGCCACATAGTTCAACGCATCGGGTCGAATGGCCATCCACTCAAAACAAGTGGTGTAGACACTCACCACCAATTGCCCTGTATAGCGGCCCGCCAGCGTACGCAAGAACTCATCCCGTGGCCTGGTGGCGTTCATTGTGGATTCCTTCCAAAAAGAATGGCCAGCGGTTGACTGCGTTCGTAGGCCTCGTCGATGGCCTGCATGCAAGCTGGAATGTCGGCGTCGGACGACATCACGAGATGACGAATGCCTAAAACGTCCAGCATGGGTGTGATGATGCGCACGCCGTAGCGCGCCGACTGCTGGGGCGGCACATCGGGCTCTTTGCCAAGCAAGCCGATCATCATGCAGACCGGGTTGCGGTAATCGACGGCGATGGCACGCAAGGCATTGGCCGAATCCATCAGACCGGTTTGCTGCATCAGCAAGACCGATCGCTTGGCACAAAAAGACAAGGCCGCGCAGACGGACACACCCTCATCCTCCTTGCAGACTCTGACCAGGCGCAAGTCGGGGTCGTTGGCAATTGGGCGAAGCAGGCCCTCGCTGGTGCAGATGTCGGGTACCGACAGGACGAACTCGACGCGCGCCTGTTTGAGTGCCTCGATGATGGCGCTGCCATGTAACGCTTGGGTTGGTGTGAGGTGAGTCATTTGGAGTGCAGCAGTGTTTCCATGCCGACCAGTCGTTGTGCTGCCATGACCAGAAGTACGGCAAACCCTGCCGCCAGCGAGGCACTGGCCAAGCTGCTGGGGTTGAAGTCCTGCTCGAGGGCGTGGAACAGTTCCACCGGAAATGTGGTGGTGTCTGCGGAGGCCAGGAAAACCGCCACCGGCACGTCGACAAATGACACGATGAAAGCATAGAGCGCGCCGGTAAAGATGCCCGGCGCAATCACGGGCAGCGTGACCCGCCACAGCGTTCGCCACGGGCCGGCACCGAGCGCTTGCGCGGCCTCTTCGAGTCTGGGGTTGAACCGCAACAGTACCGTGCTCACACTGCCAATGACAAATGGGGTTGCCAAAAACAAATGACCAAGAAAAAGGCCCAGGTTGGTGCCTTGCAAGTAGAAGTTGGTCGCATCGCCGAAGCGGTAGTACAACTGCAAAAAGGCAATGCCGCAAACCACGTGCGGTATCTGCAGCGGTGCCTTGAGGATGATCGACATCAGTGTCTTGCCCCGAAAACGGCCGCGGACCAAGCCCAGCGCAGCGGGCACGCCGATCAGCGATGCCGCCAGTGCGACGGCCAGCCCCAGGCCAAAGCTGACGCCCAGCGCATGCAGCTGAGACGCTGGTATGCGGGCATACCACTGCAGTGTTAGACGCTCAGGTGGAAACTGGATGTAGGACACGATGACCGTGTCATTGGCTGGCGCGCTGAAAGAACCCCCGATCACCACCACCAGCGGTGCCAGCAAGACAGTGAAGATAAACACAAAGTAGGCGACCGTGAGCAGTCGCCAGCCACCGAGTGCAGATCGAAATGCCGCGGACCTCATGCCATCACGCCCTGTGCATGACGCAAGCGCCGCAACACCATCACCGAGGCCAGATTCAAGATGACGACAAAGGCCAGCAGCAGTGCCGCCAACGCCGCTGCCATGCCATATTTCACGTCCAACAACATGGTGCGCTGGATCAGCACCGGCAGTGTGATCACGCGCCCGCCGCCCAGCAGTGCCGCCGAGGTGAAGGCGCCCATGCTGGTGTTGAAGATGGTCAGGAAACCCACGACCAGACCCGGCAGGCACAGTGGCAGCAAAACTTTTCTGAAAACCCGCAGGCGTGAGGCACCATGGATGGCGGCGGCTTCCTCCAGCGAGACCGGGATGGTCCGCACAATGCCATACATCAGCATCACCGAAAAACCGAAGGAGGCGTACACCAGGCCCAGCACCACACCGGCCGAGGTTCCAATCAAAGTGAACGGCTGTTGAATCAGACCCAGACCTAAAAGCATTTGGTTGATCAGGCCATCACCACGGAAAAGTATCAACAGACCAAAGATCTGGATCACCGTGGTGATGAAAGAGGTCAGGACAATGAGGCTGAGCAACAAAGTGGCCCATCGAGACTGCAGCCGTGCGAGGGTCTTGGCAATCGGGAAGCCTAAGATCACACACAGACCGGCCACGGCCGCCGAGATCCATGTTGTGAGCCAGAGCGTTCGCAGATAAAAAGGATCGGTGGCAATTCGACGGAAATTGGCAAAACTCCAGTCGCTGGCGATCTTTCCAAACGGCAGGTCGATGTAAATACTTTGCTTCAAGAACACAAACTGCGAGCCCAGCAGCAGCAGGCCGCTGACCAGCAGGGGCAGAGCAAGCAGTTGCCCCCATCGGATGGACTCGCTGCGATCCAAGGTCTTAACCAACGGTTTTGAACTCGAAAATCTTTCCGTGGTCTGGGTTGACTTCGTTCGGGTCGGCGGTGTTCAGCGGGGCCAGCAGGGCCGTGATGGCTGCCCGCCGCTCAGCATCTGGCAGTAGCTGGGTGTCCATGTAGGCTTGCGCGACTTTTTGACAGACCTCGCGGATCAGTTGCCGGTCGTCGCCTCCATTGGCGGGGATGCGCAGAATCGTGTCGCCACCGGTGGTGGGGATCGTTCCGCTGCTCAGCGGCTCAAGCGCTTGCGGCTCGATACCCTGGGCCAAATCATCGATTTCTTTCTTGAGCCGACGGCGCAAGAGCGCAATCCCGCGATCGGTGCTGCCCAGATGCTCACTGGCATGGCTGGTCACCGGCCCCAGGCTGCACCAGGCGTCCCAATCCCCGGGAGAGTCTTGCCGTACTTCATAGGGTGCCTCATTGCTTTGGCCGTAGAAATCTGTTTTGCCCACGCCGACGTCGTCAGGGCGGCCTTGATGGTGGGGGTCGTCACGGTCATTGAAATGCCGCCAAGCGATGACCGCCGTGTTGGTGTCGTCAATGGGGGTAACCCAGCGCGTGAGGCCAGGACGGCCGAAGTAACGCACATGGCTCACGTTCTCGAAAATAGCGCCATTTTGAGAAAAATTGGGCACCAGATGGTCGTGCATACGGATCCAGACGAAGTCGCCCACCCGTCGTGCATTGGTGTAGAAAAATCCGTTTGGCGTGTCGTAGTACTCAATGATCGGCAGGGTTGCAAACACCTCGCTGAACTGAGGGCCTGATACGCGGGTGTGCAAAAAAGCCACGTGAAAGGGGTCCATCGAGTTTTCACTGACCTGTTGCCAATTGCAGGGCGAATGGATCAGGTAGGGCTTCATCTGGTTGTCTGGCATCACCATGGCGTCCATCACGGGGAATGCTGGTTTGATGGCGGGTGGGCCCATGTAGGTGAAGATGACCCCTTGGAACTCCACCACGGGGTAGGCGCCCTGGCAATATTTGTGCCTATGGGGGCTCTCAGGGGGTTCGCCCGGGGTTTCAAGGATGGTCCCATCATTGCCGAACAGCCAGCCGTGGTAGCAGCACCGTATCCCGTGTTCGGCAATGATGCCGAATTCGAGTGATGCACCACGGTGGGCGCAATGTTTGTGCACCAGGCCTAGGTCTCCAGACAGGTCGCGGTAGAGCACCAGATCTTCGCCCAACACTCGAACCACTTTAGGGCGGTGGTCCAGCTGGGATGACAGCAGAAATGGGTGCCAGTAGCGACGCATGTATTCGCCGCAGGGTGTTCCCGGGCCCACCCTGGCGGTGAGATCTTCCACTGGTCGGTCCTTTGGCAGGTGGTAGCCCGCAAATTTCATCGCGTGCAGCGTATCGCTGGGTTTGTCCATGGCAGTGCCTTGTCTCTGGGAGGCACCACACAATGTGGTGAAACCTCGTCCCGCTCGATTTTGATCAGATTCCTCAGTCCTGTCGATCGCGCCACCTTCGGCATTAATAAAGCCGGTGGCGATCCATTAGGGCGACTGATCAGGCGCTGGCCTGATCTGACGACGGCTTGGTGTCGAACCGGGCCACTCGGATCGCAGGGTACAGTTCGGGAAAGGTCTCTTGGAGTTCGCCTTCAATCCACTCGCTCAACACCTCCGACGATAGGCGCGCGAGCCTGTGTACCAGGCTGTCGAATTCGCCCCGGCGCGCGACGATGCACAGTCTTCTGTACAGAGTCTCACCAGGAAAAGGCGCCACACGGATCAGGCGGCGCTGACGACCAGAGACCAGCACGGACAGCGGGTTACCGATGCTCCAGCCAACGCCGGCGGCAACGCTGGCCATAAGTTTTTCTGTCGTGTCGACCGATATCCGGCGTGAGGGTATGACGTTGAGCCGGTGACAATGGGCTTCAATCTGCGCACCGATGTACGACTGTGTGTGGTACCGCACCATCGGGTAGGCCCGCGCCAGGCTTGCCAGATCTGACGTCTCGACGTCCCAGCGCACATCTTTGGGGAGCAAGAGCACAAAGGGCTCGCGAAGCAACTCATACCGTATCAACTGGGGCTCCTTGTCGAACGAATCGTTGGCAAACACAATGTCCAGGCGCTTGGCCAGCAGCCCTTCGCCCAAGCGCGGGGTGACGTCCGACGAGATGTTGAGGTTCACCGCCTCAGACATCATGCTGCCGATGAGAGAAGGTCCGACGGCGGAGGCAAAGGAGTCGACCATGCCGATGCGCAGATGGCTCACCTTGGTCATGCTCTGCTCTCGCACCAGTGACCTCATGGTCTTGACGTCCTCCAGCAACTGCGTTGCAAGGCGTCGCATCAGTTCGCCGGAGGGCGTCAGTGTCACATGTCGAGAGGCGCGGTCGATCAGAATCACGCCAAGCTCTTCCTCAAGCTGGCGGATCGCCTGGGAAATGGCTGACTGCGTTTTCTCGAGTCGTTTGCCGGCCATCGTGAAGCTGCTGGTCTCGGCAACCGCCAGAAACGCTTCGATATTGTGCAAGTTCATGGCTCAAGGTCCTTAAGAACTGACCCCCGTGTGGGCGTCATGGCGGCGGCTGACCGATGGCAGCGGGATGGGTGGCGCACAGCTATTCAGTCAATCAGCGCAACCGATTTCACCTGCGCCCACACCGGCATGGACGGTGCCAGGGCCAAGGCCTCAACTGCCTTTAGGGTGATCCGCGCCAACAGGACCACATCGCCGCACCGCAGCTTGACCAGGGCCTGCGACGGGTGGACATCGGTGCCAATCGATTCAATCTGGCAGACCAACTGGTTTTGTATGCTGGTCTGGCGGGGCTCCGCCGTGGCAATGCTGACATCGCGAGCCAGTATGCGCAGCCGCACCGCCCGCCCCAAAGGTAAACCCGGATCACGAATCCACACACTGCCGCCGTTGAAGGACACCTGCGCCAGGTGCCATGGCGTTTTGGCCTGCGTCACATGGCCGCTCAGCAGGGCGCCCATGTCCTCGCCACCCAGCGCTGGGTCGGTCAGCCCAGGCAGCACCACATCCACCGGGCCTGACACCTTGATGCGGCCGCGTTCGAGCACCACCAACTGGTCGGCCAGACGCGCCACCTCCTCCACCGAGTGGGTGACGTACAGCATCGGCGTTTTGAGTTCGTTGCGGATGCGCTCCAGCCAGGGCAAGATGTCGCGCCGGCGCGGCAGGTCTAACGAGGCCAGAGGCTCGTCCAGCAGTAGCAAGCGCGGACGGGTGGCGATGGCCCGGGCAATCGCCACCCGCTGCCGCTCGCCGCCTGAGAGCGCCTGTGGTCGCCGTTGCAACAGCGTGCCGATGCCCAACAAGTCAATCGCCTCATCCAGCGCTTTGCGCCCTTGGGCGGCGGCCGTGCGGCGCAGGCCATACGCCAGGTTGGCGCCCACGGTCAAATGTTCGAACAGGCTGGCCTCCTGAAACACGTAGCCCAGTGATCGCCGCCAGGTGGGCAAAAACACCCCTGCAGCATCGTCTTGCCAGGTTTGGCCAGCAATCCGGATCAGGCAGTTATTACCTTTGTCCAGGCCCGCGACGCAGCGCAGAACGCTGGTTTTGCCAGAGCCCGATGCGCCAAAAAGGGCGGTAATGCCCTGAGTGGGCAGGTCCAGATCGACCCACAGGTCAAACTCTGCCCGTTGCAGTCGCACACGGATGCGATGGTCAGGGCTGTTCACAGCGGTAGCCGGTTGCGCCTGCGGTTGAGCCGGGCCAAGCACAACAGCACCCCGAATGAAAAAACCGCCATGGTGCCAGCCAGCCAGTGGGCCTGGTTGTACTCCATGGCTTCAACGTGCCCGTAGATTTGCGTCGAGACGACCCGGGTCTGGCCGGGAATATTACCGCCAATCATCAGGACGACACCAAATTCCCCCACCGTATGGGCAAAAGACAAAATGGCTGCCGTCAACACACCGGGCTTGGCCAGTGGCAACGCCACCGTCAAAAATGCGTCCATCGGGCTGGCCCGCAGGGTGGCTGCCACCTCCATCGGCCTGGTGCCCAGGGCCTCGAAAGCGTGTTGCATGGGTTGCACCGCAAAGGGCAGCGAGAAAAAGACCGAGCCGATCAGCAGGCCTGTGAACGTGAACGACAGGGTGCCCAGCCCCAGCGCCTGCGTGAGCTGACCCACGGCGCCCTGGGGGCCCATGAGCACCAGCAGGTAGAAGCCCAG
>JBAXMQ010000040.1:0-24646 GCA_037134215.1 Betaproteobacteria bacterium | reverse complement strand
TCCCGGCTGAACTGGTAGTCCTTGAAAATGTGCTCGGCGCTCAGCGTCTGGTAGCTGCCGTCGGGCAAGCGGCGCGTGGTGTCCTTGAGCCGGTAGGTGTAGTGCCCGCAGGTCCAACAATTGAAGTTGCGCATGTGCGTGCACAGGCAGGTCTTGTCCATCACCGAAACCGTCTTGGAATCGGGGTGCAACGCCACTTCACGGTTGTAAGCCGTGATGTACGCACAACTCCCGTTGCCATCGAGCAGATAGCCATAGGCTTCGCAGTTGGGACGGATGCCGGACCCGATGGCGGGCGTGCTCTTGAGCATCCGCATGGGATAACCAGTGGGCGAGATGGTGTTGACTTCAATGTCCGACTCGTTGGCGCGAAAGTAATCCTGTTTCACGTCCGCTGGCAGCCCACACTCATTGGACACGGTGAATCGGGTCGCCACCTGCACCGCGGCGGCACCCATCTCCAAAAATGACACGGCGTCAGTGCCGGTGAAGACGCCGCCGGCAGCAATCAAAGGGATATCGAGATGCTCATCCCGCAGGTACTGAAGGATTTCACCTGTGATGGTGGCCAGGTCAAACTGGGCCCAGTCCATGCCGAAACCGAGGTGGCCGCCGGCCAGTGGACCTTCGACGATGATGTAGTCGGGCAGCCGGTTCAAGCGTGCGTTTTTTCGCAAAAACAGCTGCAGCGCACGGACCGACGACACGATGATGCCCAATTTGGCATCCCGGAAACGTGGGTGGTCGGCAATCAGCCCAAAAGAGCCCAGGTGCAGGCCCGCACTGAGGGTGATGCCATCGATGCCGGCATCGAGGGCCGAGGCCATGCGCACCTGCAGGGTGTCGCGCGGCGCGTTCATGGTGAGCTTTTCCATGCAGTTGACAAACACCAGTCCGTCGCCGCGTTTGGCCTCCATCGTCGCGCCGACATGCCGACGCGTCGCATCGGCCAAAACGCCAAGATCGAATTTGACGATGGACTTGTCGGAGTTGTCGATGTTGTGCTTGTAAAAGCGGGTCTTTTCTTTGACAAAACTGGTGTCAAAACGACGATCGGAAACGTCGGGCACCATGGCATCCGAAATGTGACCGATACCGCCCAGCCGCACCGCCTCAAGGGCCAGTTCTGCCGTCGAGATGTCGACACCCATCCCACCGATCATGATCGGCACCAATTCTTTTTTTCCGAACTTGAGACGGAAGTCGTCAACACATTTCATGAAGGGTCCCGGAATCCGGCGCTTGACGGACGGTCCGCCGGTGCTTTGGATTCTAGCCGTGGGCCTGCTTACAGTTGGCGCTCTGACAAAGCCCCCGGCCGGGCCGAGTACTTGGCTGTGGCAGCCCGTGTTTCGACTTGGACGCTGGCTGAGCGCCCGCCGTACACCGCTGTTTTCAGCCAGGAACATTCGGCCGCCAGGGCGGTCTCGTCGGCCAGCCGGGTATGCCAGACCCGTTGCTCGGCATCCCAGCGGTAGCCTCTGGCCTTGAGCACGGTTTTGGCCTCAAACGGCGCATGGCTGGCCTGCAGGCGGTAGCTGGGTGCCGAGCCCGTCCCTAGCAGACGCAGCAGGCCGGTCTTGCCGTCGGTCGGCAATGTGGGCACCAGAACGGCCAGCAGGGCGTGACAGTCCATTTCAGCGCGGTGGGCTTCGTAAAACCAACCCTGATGCAGGGCCAAATGCTCAAGCTTGGCCGAGTTACGGCCCTCCTTCTTCCAGTCAATGTCGGCCAGCGAACAGGCCCAAGGCAAGTTAACGAAACCGGCATAGCGGGCTTCACAGAACGGTCGGTCAAACGCGGCGTTGTGGGCAATCACCAGGTCCACATCGGCCAGCATGGCCGCGATCCGGCCCTCGTCCAGTTTTTGGCCCCGCACCATATCGTCCGAAATGCCGGTGATCTGTCGAATCTCTTCAGGAATGGGTTTGCCCGGGTCTTCCAAGCCGTCATAGGTCACGACATCGCCCACCGGCAAGCCGGTGTCGGTGTCCACCTGCACCCGTAACAGCGCCAGTTCGATGATCTGCTCCTTGGTGTGCGCCAACCCGGTTGTTTCAGTGTCCAGAATCAACACCGTGGCGCGGGGCCCGGTACCGGTGCCGGTGAAATGCGCCTGGGCCGCCAGCCGGCGCAACACCCGGTAATCCGGATGCTGCGCCACCAGCCCTGCCATGTCGGCCACATCCAGTGCGGGCCGCGACTGACGTGCGGATTGACGTGCCGGGGAGGCAGCCTTCGGTAAGGGCTTGGGCAGCAGACTTGGGGTGTCTGCTTCCAGAGGCAGTGACAGTTGGGTCAATGACAAGCTTTGCTTTCGTGGGGTTGCAGGCGAATGTTGTGATGGTAATGGACGGGCCACCGCCGAACCGAGCGCAGGCACACCGGGTTTATGCCCGGTTGCGTGCGGGTCCGATCACAGTAAGATCCGAGTCCGGAGCCCGCACTTAACTCGAACAAGGAGTCGACATGAAACCCGATAACACCGCCCGCCGCCTGGTCCTGTCACGCAGCGCCGCCCTGATCGGCGCCGCCACCTCCGGCTTGCTGCTACCTGAATGGGCACGCGCCCAGACCGGCAAAATCCGCGTCGGGCTCATGCTGCCCTACACCGGCACCTTCGCCCAGTTGGGGGTCGCCATCGAGAACGGCTTTCGCCTGGCCATTGATGAGCAGGGTGGCAAACTCGGCGGCCGCGAGATCGAGTACTTCAAGGTGGACGATGAGTCTGAGCCCGCCAAGGGCATCGAGAACGCCAACAAGCTGGTGCAGCGCGACAAGGTCGATGTGATCATTGGCACCGTGCACTCCGGCGTGCAGATGGGCATTCACAAGGTGGCGCGTGATTCGGGCGTGCTGAGCCTGATCCCCAACGCCGGCGTGCACATCGCCACCCGGGGCCAGTGTGCCCCCAATGTGTTCCGCACCTCGTTTTCCAATTCCCAGCCCACGCGGGCGCTGGGCGCCGCCATGGTGGCCAACGGCCACAAGCGCGCGGTCTGGATCACCTGGAAGTACGCCGCGGGTGACGAGGCGTTTGAGGGGTTCAAGGAAGGCTATCTGGCCGCTGGCGGCACCATCATCAAGGAGCTTGGCCTGCCCTTCCCCAACGTGGAGTTCCAGGCCCTGCTGACGGAAATCGCGGCGCTCAAGCCCGACGCGGTCGCCTGTTTCTTTGCCGGTGGCGGTGCCGCCAAGTTCATCACCGACTACGCGGCTGCGGGCCTCAAGGGCAAAATTCCGTTGTATGGCTCGGGCTTCCTCACTGAGGGCATGCTGGACGCTGCCGGCCCGGCAGCCGACGGCATCATGACCACGCTGCACTACGGCGACTCGATCGAAACACCGCGCAACAAGGCCTTCCGCCTGGCCTATGCCAAAACCTTCAAGCTGCAGCCCGATGTTTACGCGGTCCAAGGCTATGACACTGGCCTGCTACTGGTGCATGGCGCCAATGCTGTCAAGGGCGATCTCAACAACAAGCCTGCGCTGTACAAGGCGATGGAAACCGTGACGATCGACAGCCCTCGCGGCAAGTGGGCCATGAGCAAGTCCCACAACCCGGTTCAGGATATGTACCTGCGCGTGGTAGAAAAGAAAGAAAACAAGGTGATCGGCGTGGCCGCCAAGGCCCTTGCCGACAGCGGCGCCGGTTGCAAGATGGGCTGACCCCAGCCGATTCCGCAGCACAGGGAGGCGCGGGCCTCCCTTTTTCCAGCGCTCGGCGCCCATGGACTTCCCAACCTTTCTCATCCAACTGCTCAACAGCGTGCAATACGGGCTGTTGCTGTTCATGCTGGCCGCGGGTTTGACGCTGATTTTTGGCATCATGGGCGTGGTCAACCTGGCGCACGGCAGTTTTTACATGCTGGGCGCCTACCTCGCTTACTCGCTCAGCGGCCTGCTGGGCAGCCTGACCTTGGCACTGATGGTTGGCACGCTGCTGGCGGTGGCTTTCGGGCTGGCGCTGGAGTGGCTGCTGTTTCGCCATTTCTACCAGCGCGACCATCTCGATCAGGTCTTGTTGACCTTCGGCCTGATTTACGTTTTCGAAGAACTTCGCTCGATGCTATGGGGCGACGATGTGCACGGCGTGGCCATCCCCGCCCTGCTCGGCGACGCCATCCCGCTCACCGACAACCTCTCCTACCCCGTCTACCGCCTCTTCATGTCGGCCGTGTGCGTGGCCTTGGCGCTGGGCCTTTACCTGCTGATCTCCAAGACCCGTCTGGGGATGAAAATCCGCGCCGGCGCCGCCAACCGCGAGATGGCTGAGGCACTTGGCATCAACATCAAGCTGATCCACGCCATCGTGTTTGCCATTGGCGTGGGATTGGCCGCCGTGGCCGGCATGATCGCGGCGCCAGTCTCCAGTGTCTATCCCAACATGGGCTCGCAGGTGCTGATCATGTGCTTTGTGGTGGTGGTCATTGGTGGCATCGGCTCGGTGCGCGGCGCCCTGGTTGCGGCCCTGCTGGTGGGACTGGTAGACACCTTTGGCAAGGTGCTGCTGCCCGCTGTGTCTGGCATGCTGGTCTATATGCTGATGGCCGCTGTGCTCTTGTGGAAGCCTGAAGGCCTGTTCAAGCAATGAGCACGCCCAGAGCCAACATGGAGGTATTGCCACGCAGCGTACGGCTGCTGCTGGTGCTGGCTCTGGCCGCCCTGGCGGTATTTCCGTTTGTAGGCAGTGACTTTTATGTGCAAATGGTCACGCGCATGATGATTCTGGCCATCTTCGCCATGAGCCTGGACCTGTTGCAGGGGGTCAGCGGCCTGGTGTCACTGGGCCATGCGGCCTATTTCGGGCTGGCGGGCTACGCACTGGCTTTCCTGATGCCGCAGAACGAGGCAGCCTCAGTCTGGCTCACGCTGCCGCTGTCGGTGCTGGCGGCCGGGCTGGCGGCGCTGGTCATTGGGTTCTTTGTGGTTCGCACCCACGGCATCTACTTCATCATGGTCACCATGGCTTTTGCGCAGATGGTGTTCTTTCTGTTTTTTGACAACAAAGTGCTGGGCGGCTCGGACGGTCTCTACGTCAATTTCAGGCCAACGGTGAACCTGGGCACTTGGGCGCTGCTGGATCTGGACAACAAGAAGACCTTGTACCTCGTGACCCTGGGCGCCATGCTGCTGGTCTATGGTTTTTTGCGCCGACTTCTTTGGAGCCCTTTTGGCCGGGCCCTGGCTGGGATCCGGGTCAACGAACACCGCATGCGGGCGCTCGGATTCGCCACCTTTGGCTACAAGCTGGCCGCCTTTACGCTGGCAGGCGCGCTGGCCGGGTTGGCCGGCTACCTATGGGGCGTTCAAACTGGCTACATCAACCCGGAACTCATGGGCTTTCACATGAGTGCGCACGCCATCATGATGGTGATTCTGGGCGGCATGGGTAACTTTGCCGGCGCCATCGTGGGCGCCTTTGGCTTTGAGCTGGTGCTGCACCTGTTCAAGGACCTGCCGCAAGTCGGCAGCGTGCAGCTCGGCAAACACTGGCAGTTGTGGATGGGCAGCTTCATCGTGCTGGTGGTGGTTTTTGCGCCGCGAGGCCTGCTCGGGCTGGCGGGCTGGTTCAGTCGCCGTCCGGAGGACGGCGATGTCTGACACCCTGCTCACCGCCAGCGGCCTGACCAAACGCTTCGGCGGGCTGGCGGCTGTCAACAACGTGTCGCTCGAACTCTGGCGCGACCGCATCCATGCGGTGATCGGACCTAACGGCGCTGGCAAATCCACCCTGGCCAACTTGCTATCGGGCGATCTGCCGCCGACGTCCGGCGAAGTCTGCTTGGGCGGCGTTGACATCACCGGCTGGTCGCCGGAACGCATTTCTCGCCAGGGCCTGGGCCGCAGCTACCAGAAAACCAACATCTTCCCACCCTTCACGGTGTGGGATAACGTCCGCCTGGCGGCCCAGTCTCGCCAGCCCCAGCAGCCCTGGAACCCATGGACATGGTGGCAGTCTGCTAGCAAATCAATAGCTATAAATGACCGTGCGACAAGGGCTATCGAGCTTTCTGGCCTGCAAGATCGACGCAACGCCATCGCCGGTGCCATCAGCCACGGCGAGCAACGCCAGCTCGAAATCGCCATGACGCTGGCCACCGCACCGCAGGTGCTGCTGCTCGACGAGCCGCTGGCAGGTATGGGCGTGGCGGAAGCCCAGCGCATGGTGGAGTTGCTGCTCAAACTCAAGCCCCACCATGCCATGCTGCTGGTCGAACACGACATGGACGCGGTGTTCGCGCTGGCCGATCACCTGACCGTGATGGTCAATGGCCAGGCCATCGCCAGCGGCACGCCCGCGGCCATCCGCAGCAACGCCGAGGTGCAGGCGGCCTACCTGGGTGAGGAGCACGCATGACACAGGCCCTGATCGACGCGCGCGGCCTCAACACCTACTACGGGGCCAGCCATATCCTGCACGACCTTGATTTCCGGGTCGGTGTCGGCGAGACCATCGGGCTGATGGGGCGCAACGGCATGGGCAAAAGTACCTTGCTCAAAAGCATCATGGGCCTGGTCAAACCACGCTCGGGATCGGTCTCGATCAAGGGCCAGGACCTGACGGGCGCCGCCCCCTATGACATTGCCCGCCAGGGCATCGCCTATGTGCCAGAGGGGCGCGGCATTTTCGCCAACCTCAGCGTGGTGGAAAACCTCAAGATGGCAGCCCGCCCGGGCACCCGCGGCCAACGGGACTGGACTTATGAGCGGGTGCTGGAGACCTTTCCGAGACTCACCGAACGACTGGGTCATGGCGGGCAACAGCTGTCAGGCGGCGAGCAGCAGATGCTGACCATTGGCCGCGCGCTGATGACCAACCCCGACGTGCTGATTCTGGACGAGGCCACCGAAGGCCTGGCGCCGTTGATCGCGCGCGACATCTGGCGCATCTGCGGGCTGATCCGCGAGACCGGCATCAGCAGTGTGATCGTTGACAAAAACTGGAAACACGTCACCCAAATCACCGACCGTAACGTCATTCTGGTCAAGGGCCAGGTGGTGTTTGAGGGTAGTTCGGACCAACTGCGTGCGCAGCCGGCTCTGCTGGAACAGCACCTTGGCGTGTGAAAGACGCCGTCCGGCCAGAGCAACGCCTGCGTTAAGCTCGTACCCTTTTTCATAGGAGAACCATGCATGCGGACCCAAGTGGCCATCATTGGCGCCGGCCCTTCGGGCCTGTTGCTGGGACAGCTGTTGCACAAGGCTGGCATTGACGCCGTCATCATCGAGCGCCAGAGTGCCGACTACGTGCTGGGCCGTATCCGGGCCGGCGTGCTGGAACAGGTCACCATCGACCTCCTCAACGAAGCCGGGGTCGGCCAGCGCATGCACCGTGAGGGCCTGGTCCACGGTGGCTTTGACCTGTTGTTCAAGGGCGCACGCCACCGCATCGATATGCAGGCGCTGACCGGTGGGCGCCAAGTGATGGTGTACGGCCAGACCGAGGTCACCCGCGACCTGATGGACGCACGCACCGCCGCGGGTCTGACCACGGTTTATGAGGCCAGCGAGGTCGCCGTGCTTGACTTTGATGGCGAGCGGCCGCGGGTGCGCTATGTCAGCCAGGGCCAGCAGCATGAACTGAGCTGCGACTTCATTGCCGGCTGCGATGGCTTTCATGGGGTCTGCCGCGCCAGCGTGCCGCCCGGCGCCGTCAAAGAATATGAAAAGGTCTACCCCTTCGGCTGGCTTGGCGTGCTGGCCGACGTGCCACCCGTCTCGCACGAGCTGATCTACGCCAACACGGAGCGCGGCTTTGCCCTGTGCTCGATGCGCAGCGCCACGCGCAGCCGCTACTACCTGCAATGCCCGGTCAGCGACTCGCTCAGCCACTGGTCGGACGACGCCTTTTGGGCTGAGCTGCGACTGCGGCTTGACCCACAGGCGCGCGAGCAGCTGGTCACTGGCCCGTCCATCGAGAAAAGCATCGCACCGTTGCGCAGCTTTGTGGCCGAACCCATGCGCTTTGGCCGGCTTTTTCTGGCTGGCGACGCGGCGCACATCGTGCCGCCCACGGGCGCCAAGGGGCTCAATCTGGCCGCCAGCGATGTCAAGTACCTGTCGGCCGCCCTCATAGAGCAGTATCACGACCACAGCGCCGCCGGCATCGACAGCTATTCCGAGCGCTGCCTGCGCCGCGTCTGGCGGGCCGAGCGCTTTTCCTGGTGGTTCACCTCGCTGATGCACCAGTTCCCGGACACCGGCGCCTTTGGCCAAAAGGTGCAAGAAGCCGAGCTGGACTACCTGGTCCATTCCCATGCCGCCGCCACCGCCCTGGCTGAAAACTACGTCGGACTTCCCATCCAGTAGGTCACCATGTTGCCCGCCGTCCGCCCCCTGCCCGCGCTCAAGGGCGTGCGTATCCTGAGCCTGTGCCTGAATCTGCCCGGCCCGGCCGCCCTGATGCGGTGCCGCCAGATGGGCGCGCGCTGCGCCAAACTGGAACCACCTGCGCCGATCGGGGCACCGGCTGGCAGCAGCGGCGACCCGATGGGTCTGTACAACCCAGTGGCCTACCGCCTGATGCATCAGGGCGTGCGGGTGCGGGTCGCCGACCTGAAAACCACCCAGGGCCAGGCGGCCTTGCACCGCGAATTGGCCAAGGCCGACGTGCTGCTGACCTCGTTTCGGCCCTCGGCGCTGAGCAAGCTCGGCCTGGACTGGAAGCTGCTGCATCGCCAATACCCGGCCCTGTCCCAGGTGGCCATTGTGGGCGCCCCAGGTGTCCGCGCGGAAGAGCCCGGCCATGACCTGACCTACCTCGCCGAGCATGACCTGGTCAGCGGCCTGAACCTGCCGCCCACCCTGTACGCCGACATGGGTGGCTCGCTGATGGCGTCGGAGGCTGTGCTCAAGGCCGTGTTGCTGCAAAAAAATACCGGCAAGGGCCGATACATGGAAATGGCCTTGTCAGACGCCGCTGCCTACCTGGCCCTGCCGCGGGCCTGGGGCCTGACCCGCCCCGGTGCCGCCATTGGGGGCGGCCATGCCGGCTACCGGGTCTATCCGTGCCAAGATGGCCGGGTCGCCGTGGCCGCGCTGGAGCCGCATTTTGCGCGCGCACTGTGCAACGCCGTCGGCCTGCCCTTTGCCGGCGTGGCCACCATGATGCAGCCCAGCAGCCACGACGCCATCGCTGCCTTTGTGCTGGGCCAATCGCGCCAGGCGCTCGATCAGCTGGCAGTGGCAAAAGACATTCCGCTGTTCACCCTGCCGAGCTGAAGGGTGCGGCTTAGGCAATGAATTGACACCGCCTGATAATCCGGCCATGTCGAAGCCCCAACTCGAACTGCTCAGCCTCACAAATGCCTGCCAGCGCCTGGCCGAGGGCTGGATTCGCTACCAACAGAACCAGGGCGACACGCAGCTGCGCGACGGCTTGATCCAGCGCTTTGAGTTCACCTATGAACTCAGCCACAAGATGCTCAAACGTTATCTGGAGGCCACCTCGGCCACACCCGACGCCTTTGACGCCATGCCCTTCGCCGACATGGTCAGAACGGCCAACGAGCAGGGCCTACTGCGCAGCGACTGGCCCCGGTGGCGTTTGTTTCGTGAAATGCGCGGCAAAACCAGCCATACCTACGATGAGAACGTGGCCCTGGCGGTGGTGGCAGACATTCCCGCTTTCATGGACGAAGCCCAGTTCCTGTTGGCTCAACTTCAGGCGCGGACCCGCTGACATGGCGCTACCCATCGCGGTTGCACCGCAGGAGTGGGCGATTGTTCAGCGCATCCTGGAAGACATCGTCCCGCACCGAACAGTCTGGGCCTTTGGCTCCCGCGCCCGTTTTGCAGCCAAACCCTACTCTGACCTCGACCTGGCCGTGGTGGGTGCAGCGCCACTGAGCCTCGAAGCATCAGCCCGACTGCACGATGCGTTCACCCAGTCTGATTTGCCCTACAAAGTGGACGTGGTAGATTGGGCCTCAACATCCCCCGAGTTCCAGACCCTCATTGCAAAACACCATGTGGTGGTGCGGCCAGCGGACCCCCTGCCGGCCCCTTCGGCGTGACCCCGGCCGAGCTACTGTGACACAGGTGCAGCGCGCACCAGCAAGACCACCGCCCGCGCCTCCATCGCCTGCCCCAACCCGACCGGGCCCAGCTTTTCGGCCGTCTTGGCCTTGACGTTGACCTGATCCAAGGCCAGGCCCAGGCCGTCGGCGATGCGGGCGCACATGGCAGGGATGTGCGGCATCAGCTTGGGCGCTTGCGCGATCACGGTGCTGTCGATGTTGCCAATGGCCCAGCCAGCGGCGCTCACCCGCCGCGCGGCTTCCACCAGCAGCACCATGGAATCGGCACCCTTGAAGGCGGCGTCGGTATCGGGGAAATGGCGGCCAATGTCGCCCAGCGCGGCTGCCCCTAGCAGCGCGTCGGTGATGGCGTGCAGTAACACATCGGCGTCTGAATGCCCCAACAGGCCCAGATGAAAGGGCACGGTCACGCCACCCAGCACCAGCGGGCGGCCTGCCACCAGTGCGTGCACGTCCCAGCCTTCACCAATGCGCAGGTTCATGAGTTCGCCTTCTTGTGGGTGTCTGGCAGCAACAGCGCCTCGGCCACCGCAAAGTCTTCGGGGTAAGTAACTTTGAAGTTGCGCGCGCTACCCGGCACCAGCAGGGGCTGCCAGCCCATGGCCTCCATGGCGCTGGATTCATCGGTCACCTGCTCACCGGCCGCTTGCAGCGCTTGGCGCAGTGGACCGATTCGGAACATCTGCGGCGTTTGTGCCAGCCACTTGTCGGCCCGCGCCACGGTGGCGGCCACGCGGCCCTGCCGCTCGGCCTTCAAGGTATCGGCCAGCCGTTGCGCCAGCAGGCCACCCACCGCATCCGGCAGGCAGGCGTCAATCAGGGCGTTGATCTGGGCCGGTGTGATCAAACACCGGGCCGCGTCATGCACCAACACCCAGTCTTGTGATTGAGCGCCTTGCGCCAGCAAAAAAATTAAACCATTGAAAACAGTCTCAGCCCTTGTCGCACCGCCATTGTTTGCTATCAAATACTGAGCGGACAAGTGGGCCAGCGTGGCATCGCCTGCGGCCAGTACCAGCGCCACCCGGTGCAGCCGTGCCACCCGGTCAAACGCCGCCAGCGTGTGCATCACCAAGCTCTGACCGGCCAGGCTCTGGTACTGCTTGGGGCCAACCGAGCCCGCGCGCGAGCCACTGCCTGCGCAGGGGATCAGTGCCCAAAGGCGGGGCTGGGAGGGGGATTCGGGCGTGGTGGGAGGCATAGGCGGGTCCCCATTCTAAAATCCCCGCACACACCTCATGGATTTACCCAAACTGACCCCGGGCAAGCGCTACTCGCTGCCCCGCCCGACCGGCTCTGCCGACGCCCTTTTACTGGCCCGCCTGGCCCAGCGCGACAAGGCCGAACACCGCCTGACCGCCGTCGTCACCGCCGATGCTGCCGACGCGCAACGACTGCTTGAAGAGATCGCCTTCTTCGCGCCAGAGCTGCGCTGCGTGCTGTTTCCCGACTGGGAAACCCTGCCCTACGACACCTTTTCGCCGCATCAGGACCTGATCAGCGAGCGGCTGGCCACGCTGTGGCGCATCAGCCAGCGCGACCGTGAGGCCGGCGCAGACCTGGTGCTGCTGCCAGCCACCACCGCCTTGTACCGGTTGGCGCCGCCCGCCTTTTTGGCGGGTTACACCTTTCAGTTCAAGGTCAAACAGCAGCTCGACGAAGGCAAACTCAAGGCCCAGCTCACGCTGGCGGGTTACAGCCATGTGACCCAGGTGGTCAGCCCGGGTGAATACGCGGTGCGCGGCGGGCTGATCGACTTGTTCCCCATGGGCAGCCCGGTGCCCTTTCGGGTGGACCTGTTTGACAACGAAATTGACAGCATCCGCACCTTTGACCCGGACAGCCAGCGCAGCCTGTACCCGGTGCCCGAAGTACGCCTGCTGCCCGGGCGTGAGTTCCCGATGGACGAGGCGGCGCGCGGGCGTTTTCGCAGCCGTTGGCGCGAGTTGCTCGAAGGCGACCCAACCCGCAGCCGCATCTACAAGGACATGGGTAACGGCGTGGCCACGGCCGGGATCGAGTACTACCTGCCGCTGTTCTTTGACGACACCGCCACCGTGTTCGATTACCTGGGCGCCGACGCCACCGTGGTGCTGCATGGCGACCTGGAGCCCGCCTTTGCCCACTTCTGGCAGGACACGCGTGAACGCTACCGCCTGGTCCAGGGCGACCCGGAACGCCCGACCCTGGCGCCCGAGGCGCTGTTTCTAAGCGCCGAGCAGTTTTACGGCCGCGTCAACAGCCACGCCCAGCTGTCGCTGCGCCCCACGGTGAGTGACGTGGCCGACAACGCCCATTTCCAGCGGCTGGGTGAACTGAGTGTGGTGCGTGGCGCCGAAGACCCGCTCGCGCGCCTCAAAACCCATTTGCGCAACACGGCACACCGCGTGCTGGTGCTGGCCGAGAGCGAAGGCCGAAAAACCAGCCTGCTCGATTTTTTGCACGCCAGCGCACTCAACCCCCCGGGCTTTGACTCGCTGGCCGAGTTTCTGGCCAGTGACGAACCGCTGGGTCTGGCGACCTCACGCCTGGCCACCGGCTTCGCTTGGCTCGATGCTGGCGTCGATTTCGTCACCGAGACTGAGCTGTTTGCCGCCGGCCCCACCGTGCGCCGGCGCAAGAAGCAGGAGCAGGTCAGCGATGTCGAGGCCCTGATCAAGGACCTGAGCGAACTCAATGTGGGCGACCCGGTGGTGCACTCGGCCCACGGCATCGGTCGCTACCGCGGCCTGGTCAATTTGGACCTGGGTCAGTTGCAAGCCAATGGTGAGCCGGAAATCCAGGAGTTTTTGCACCTGGAGTACGCCGACCAGGCCACGCTGTATGTGCCGGTAAGCCAGCTGCAGCTGATCAGCCGCTACACCGGCGTCAGCGCCGACGAGGCGCCACTGCACAAGCTCGGCAGCGGCCAATGGGACAAAGCCAAACGCAAAGCGGCCGAGCAAGTGCGCGACTCTGCGGCCGAGCTGCTCAACATCTACGCCCGGCGTGCGGCGCGCGAGGGGCACGCCTTTCGCTACTCACCCGGCGACTACGAAACCTTTGCCAACGACTTCGGTTTTGAGGAAACCGCCGACCAAAAGGCCGCCATCCACGCTGTGATTCAGGACATGATCAGCCCGCGCCCGATGGACCGGTTGATCTGCGGCGATGTCGGCTTTGGCAAGACCGAGGTCGCGCTGCGCGCCGCCTTTATTGCCATCACTGGCGGGCGGCAGGTGGCGTTTTTAGCCCCCACCACGCTGCTGGCCGAGCAGCACTACCAAACCCTGGTGGATCGCTTTGGCAAGTGGCCGGTCAAGGTGGCCGAGATGAGCCGCTTTCGCTCGGGCAAGGAAATCACCGCCGCGCTCAAGGGCGTGGCAGACGGCAGCATTGACATCGTGGTCGGCACCCACAAGCTGCTCAGCCAGGACACCCACTTCAAGAACCTTGGCCTGCTGATCATCGACGAGGAGCACCGCTTTGGCGTGCGCCACAAGGAGGCCATGAAAGCCTTGCGCGCTGAGGTCGATGTGCTCACCCTCACCGCCACCCCGATCCCGCGCACCCTGGGCATGGCCCTTGAGGGCCTGCGCGACCTCAGTGTGATCGCCACCGCGCCGCAACGCCGGCTGGCCATCAAAACCTTTGTGCGCACCGAAGGCGCAGGCGTGATCCGCGAGGCGGTTCTGCGCGAGCTCAAGCGTGGCGGCCAGGTGTACTTTTTGCACAACGAGGTGGAGACCATCGAAAACCGCCGCGCCAAGCTCGAAGAGCTGCTGCCCGAGGCCCGCATCGCCGTGGCCCACGGCCAGATGCCCGAGCGCCAGCTCGAGAGCGTGATGCGCGACTTCGTGGCCCAACGCTACAACCTGCTGCTGTGCTCCACCATCATCGAGACCGGCATCGACGTGCCCACAGCCAACACCATCGTGATGAGCCGGGCGGACAAATTTGGCCTGGCGCAGCTGCACCAGCTGCGCGGCCGTGTGGGCCGTAGCCACCACCAGGCTTATGCCTACCTGATGGTGCCCGACCTGGAGGGCCTGACCAAGCAGGCCAGCCAGCGCCTGGACGCCATCCAGCAAATGGAGGAGCTGGGCAGCGGCTTCTATCTGGCCATGCACGACCTGGAGATCCGTGGCGCCGGCGAGGTGCTGGGCGAAAACCAGAGCGGCAACATGCTCGAAGTGGGCTTTCAGCTCTACAACGAGATGCTGGCTGAAGCGGTACGCTGCCTCAAGGCCGGCATCGAGCCCGATCTCCTGAGCCCGCTCAATGTCACCACCGACATCAACCTGCATGCCCCGGCCCTGCTGCCGGATGACTTTTGCGGTGACGTGCACCTGCGCCTGAGCTTTTACAAAAAACTGGCCACCGCCAAGACTGCCGAGCAGATCGATGCCTTGCTCGAAGAGCTGGTTGACCGCTTCGGCAAACTCCCCCCCCAGGCGCAGAACCTGATTGACGTGCACCGGCTGCGCGTCACCAGCCAGCCCTATGGTGTGCTCAAGGTCGATGCGGCGCCAAGCGGCATCAGCATCACGTTCAAGAAGAACCCGCCGATTGACCCGGTCCGCATCATCGCCTTGATCCAGAAAAACCGGCACATCAAGCTGGTGGGTAACGAAAAGCTGCGCATTGAGCGTGCCCTGCCCGAATCCAAAGACCGTGCCCTGCTGGTGCGGGACGTGCTGCGCAGCCTCGGGCAACCCCAGGCCGCCATGCCACAAGCGGCCTGAAACCGCTCGGTCGCGTGCCTCGGTGCGTCCATCCGCACCATCGTATTCCCTAGGTTGGCTGGCCTCTAACCTCGTTCATAATGGCCGACCCGACAGATCCTTGTCCAGAGTGGGCATGGATGTTGCAAGCGAAAAATAACGCCGTGAGTCAACGCGAAGACAGAACAGAACCATGCCGGAAACCCTAGCGCCTGTGTTGCAGGTGAACGAATTGAGCACGCGTTTCAAGACGCGCTCCGGCAACGTGCATGCCGTCAACAAAGTCAGCTTTGAGCTCAAGCCCGGCGAATTGCTGGGCGTGGTGGGCGAGAGTGGCTCGGGCAAATCAGTCACCATGATGTCGCTGCTGGGTCTGTTGCCCAGCCCACCGGCTTTGGTCAGCGGCAGCTCGGTGATGTTCAATGGCATCGACCTGTTGCACTGCTCGCAAGACCAGTTGCGTGCCGTGCGCGGCGCAGGCATCGGCTTCATCTTCCAAGACCCCATGACCTCGCTGAACCCGGTGTTCACAGTCGGCTTCCAGATCATGGAGCCCTTGCGCAAGCATATGGGGCTGGATAAAGCGGCAGCCCGCCGGCGTGCCCAGGAACTGCTGGACCTGGTGGGCATCCCCGATGCCGGGCGTCGGCTGGACGACTTTCCGCACCAATTCTCGGGCGGCATGCGCCAGCGGGTGATGATCGCCATTGCGCTCTCGTGCGACCCCAAGGTGCTGATTGCCGATGAACCCACCACCGCACTGGATGTGACCATCCAGGCGCAGATTCTGGAGCTGGTGCGCGAGTTGCGGCAAAAGCTCGGCATGGCCATCGTTTGGATCACGCACGATCTGGGCGTCATTGCCGGCATTGCCGACCGCGCCATGGTGCTCTACGGTGGCCAGATCGTCGAGATGGCGCCGGTGCAAGAACTGTTTGCCCGCCCCATGCACCCCTACACACGCGCCCTGCTCAAAACCGTGCCACGCCTCAAAGGTGCCCGCGCGCCAAAGCTGGAAGTCATCGAGGGCCAGCCGCCCATCATCCGCGCCGAGCCAGCGGCCTGCGCCTTCCGGGCCCGCTGCTCGGTGGCCATGGCCCGCTGCGGCCTGGAGAACCCGCAACGCCTCACCATCGGCCCCGGCCATGATGTCGCCTGCTTCTGGGATGCCAACACCGGTGAGGCCCGCCATGCTTGACACGCGCCCATCCTCTGCGGCGGCGCCCATGGTGCAGGTGCGCGGCCTCAAGATGCACTTCCCCATCTACGCCGGGCTGCTGCGGCGTCGTGCGGGCGAGGTCAAGGCTGTGGACGGCGTCAGCTTCGACATCGCAGCGGGCGAAACGCTGGGCTTGGTCGGTGAATCCGGCTGCGGCAAATCCACCTGCGGGCGCGCCCTGCTGCGCCTGTACGAGCCCACCGAAGGGCAGGTCATCATCAACGGGCAGGATGTGACAGCGGTGCAGCCCGAGGCCCTGCGGCAATTGCGCCCGGCGATGCAGATGGTGTTTCAGGACCCTCAGGCCAGCCTCAACCCGCGCATGACCGTGGCCTCCATCATCGGCGAGCCACTGGTAGAGCACACCACCCTGAGCAAGCCCGAGCAGCGCGAGCGCATCAATGAGCTGCTCGACCAGGTCGGCCTGAACCGCAATTTTGCCAACCGTTACCCGCACGAGTTCTCGGGCGGCCAACGACAGCGCATCGGCATTGCCCGGGCCCTGGCACTCAACCCCAAGTTCATTGTGTGCGACGAGCCCATTGCGGCGCTGGATGTGTCCATCCAGGCCCAGGTGGTCAACCTGCTCGAAAGCCTGCAACAACGCCTGGGCCTGACCTACCTGTTCATCAGCCACGACCTGTCCATGGTGCGCCACATCGCCAACCGCGTGGCGGTGATGTACCTGGGCCGCATTGTGGAGTTGGCTGACCGCGATGCGCTCTACAGTCGCCCTATGCATCCCTATGCCCAGGCCCTGCTGTCGGCCGTGCCTGAGCCAGACCCGGCCCTTGAGTCGCAGCGCCAGCGCATCGTACTCACCGGAGACGTGCCCTCGCCGTCCAACCCGCCGCCCGGCTGCGCGTTCAGCACCCGCTGCGCGCAGGCGAACGCGCATTGCCGCAGCGTGGCCCCGGCGCTGACCGAGGTCGAGCCCGGCCGCCTGGTGGCCTGTCACCTGTACACCCAAGCGGCATCCCAGCAACCGGCCACTGTGGCTTCGCTGGCTACAAACTGAGTTTTCCCCGTTCGCCAACCCTCGTTTCTTTCAAAGGAGTCACCACTTGAAAACACGTTATTCCCTCATTGCCTTGGGCGCGCTGATGGCGCTGTCCCAGGCGGCCCTGGCGCAACGCGGCTCCAGCGGCCACGTCAATGTCATTTATTGGCAGGCCCCCTCCTTGCTCAACCCCTACCTGTCTGGCGGCACCAAAGATCTCGAATCGTCCTCGCTGGTGCTGGACCCGCTGATCAAGTTCAACGAACGGGGCGACATGGTCCCGGCCCTCGTAGAAGATGTGCCAACCGTGGCCAACGGTGGTTTTGCCAGCGACTTCAAGAGCATCACCTACAAGATCAAGCGTGGCCTGAAATGGTCTGACGGCTCACCGCTCACCGCCCAGGACGTGGTCTTCACTTACGAGTACTGCACCGGCATCAAGGGCTGCGCCAAGGCCAGCACTTTTGACCCGGTGGACAAAGTGGTGGCGGTGAACGACCTCACCGTGCGCATCAGCTTCAAGACGGCCAAGCCCTACCCCTACGACGTGTTCGGCGGCGCCACCACCCCGGTGCTGCAAAAGGCCCAGTTCAAGGATTGCCTGGGCGACAAGGCCCCGACCTGCTCCAAGCAAAACTTCAACCCCATCGGCACTGGGCCCTTCATGGTGAAGGATTTCCGCCCCAACGACGTGGTCCAGATGGTGGCCAACCCCAACTACCGTGACCCGGCCAAGCCGGCTTTTGCCACGCTGACCCTCAAGGGCGGTGGTGACGCCGCCGCTGCCGGCCGCTCGGTACTGGAAACAGGCGAGTTCGACTACGCCTGGAACCTGCAGCTGGCGCCCGACGTGCTGGCCAAAATGGTCAAGGGCGGCAAGGGCAAGACCGTGTCCGCATTCGGCACCCTGGTCGAGCGTATCGAGCTCAACCTGACAGACCCCTCGCCCAAGCATGGCGAGTCGCGCTCTACGGCCAAGCACCCGCACCCCTACCTGAGCGACATCCGGGTGCGCAAGGCGCTGTCCATGGCGATCGATCGCAACCTGTTGGTTGAAATCGGTTACGGCCCAGCCGGTCGCCCCACCTGCAACATCGTGCCGGCACCGGCGGCCTTTGCCTCCAACAACACCGACTGCATCAAGCAAGACATGGCTGGTGCCAAGGCCCTGCTCGACCAAGCCGGCTGGCGGATGGGCTCCGATGGCGTTCGCGCCAAGGACGGCGTCAAAATGGAAATGCTGTACCAGACCTCCACCAACGCCGTGCGTCAAAACTTCCAGTCGCTGATCAAGCAGTGGTGGAACGAACTCGGCGTCAAGGTTGAGCTGCGCAATGTGTCGGCTTCGGTGTTCTTTGGTGGTGATGCCGGCTCGCCCGACACCTTCCAGAAGTTCTATGCCGACGTCGAGATGTACGCCAACAATTTCGACGGCACTGACCCTGAGAGCTACCTGAGCGAACGCGTCTGCGATAAGGCACCCCGCCCCGAGACCCAGTGGCAGGGCACCAACGTCAACCGCTTCTGCGACCCGGTCTATGACAAGCTGGTCAAGGAACTGAGCGCCGCCACAGGTATTGAAAAGCGCGGTCCGATTGCCAAGCGCCTCAACGAGATGCTGACCAAAGACAGCTACTCCATGATTCCGCTGGTGGACCGTGGCCGTATCTCGGCCCACGCCAACTCGCTCGGCGGTGTGTTGCTCAACACCTGGGACAGCGAGATCTGGAACGCGGCTGACTGGTACCGCATCAAGTAAGCAACGCCCGACGGGCCCCTGAGGCCGGCGCCACCTTGGCGCCGGCTTCTTGATCACTTCGACCTGCATGTTCACCTACACCCTTCGCCGCTTGATGATCGCCGTCCCGACGGTGTTGCTCATCAGCCTGGCCATCTTCATGCTGCTGGAACTGGCGCCGGGTGACCCCATGGCCAATGTTCCGCTGACCATTCCGCCCGAGGTCAAGGCCAAGATGCGCGAAGCCCTGGGGCTGGATCAACCCTCTTGGGTGCGCTACCTGCTGTGGCTCAAGCAGTTTTTCTGGGTCGAGCCCTTACACCTGTTTGACCACTGGTTTGGCACTGCCTATGCGGCCGACCAGCAACGTATTTTGTCGTGGCAGACCCGCAGCCCGGTGTCGGAGCTGATTCTGCAACGCCTGCCGCAAACCCTATGGGTGGTGGGCATGGGTTATCTGGTGGGCGTCTCGCTGGCGGTGCCCATCGGCGTGATTTCGGCGTACCGCCAGTACAGCTGGTTTGACCAGCTCGGCACCTTTGTGTCGATGATCGGCTTTTCGGTACCCACATTTTTTACCGGCGTGCTGTTGATCGTGGTGTTTTCAGTCCATCTCAACTGGCTGCCCTCCATTTACGACACCACCCTGGTGGTGAACTCCTGGCCCAGCTTTGTGCAGCAGGTCAAGCAGATGATCATGCCCATTGCCGTGCTGGCCCTGTACAACGCAGCACAAATCAGCCGCTACATGCGTGCCTCCATGCTCGACAACCTGGGCCACGACTATGTGCGCACCGCGCGCGCCAAAGGCATGAGCGAAAAAGTGGTGGTGCTGGTGCACGTGCTGCGCAACTCCATGATCCCGGTGGTGACCGTGATCGCCCTGGGCGTGCCCTCCATCTTTGCGGGCGCCATCATCACCGAGCAGGTGTTCAAGGTGAACGGCCTGGGGCAGTTGCTGATCAACGCCATCCAGTCCAATGACCTGCCTCTGGTGCAAACCCTCACCTTCATCTTTGCCACCCTGATCGTGACCTTCAACCTGATTGCCGACGTGCTCTACGGCATCCTGGACCCGAGGATCCGCTATGACTGAGATCGCCGTCAAACCTGCAGCGGTCGAACAGGCCGAGCGCCCCCAACGCAGCCAGTGGCTGGACGTGTGGGACCAGTTCAAGACCCACAAGGGCGCCCTGGTCGGGGCCACGGTGTTCGCGTGCATCCTGTTGTTTGTGCTGGTCGGCCCCCTGCTCTGGAAGGTGGACCCCGGTTACGCCAACCTGCTGATGCGCAACAAGGACCCCAGCCTGCAGTTTCCGTTTGGTACCGACGAGCTTGGCCGCGACCTGTTTGCGCGCATGATGGCCGGTGGCAAGGTGTCGATTGCGGTCGGCATGACCGCCATGTCCATCGCTGTGATGCTGGGCACGCTGATTGGCGTCACCGCCGGTTTTTTTCGCAAGATGGACGGCCCCCTGATGCGAATGACGGACCTGTTTCTGGCACTGCCCCTGCTGCCGCTGCTGCTGGTGATGGTGATGCTGTTTCGCGAGGCCCTGTCATCACGGCTGGGGCCGGAGAGCGGCATTTTTATTTTGATGGTGATCTCTATCGGCGGCACCTCCTGGATGCAGACCGCGCGAATCGTGCGCGGCGAGGTACTGGCCTTGAAAGAGCGTGAGTTTGTGCTGGCTGCGCGCTCCATCGGCGCCCCGCCCTACCGCATGATCCTGCGCCACATCCTGCCCAACACCCTGAGCCCGATCACGGTGGCCGCAGCGTTGGGCATTGCCGGCGCCATCATCATCGAAAGCGCACTCTCCTTCCTGGGCCTGGGTTTCCCGCCGGACTTTCCCACCTGGGGCCGCTTGTTGTATGACGCGGTGGACCAACTGCAGTTGTACCCCAACCGCGTGATGCTGCCCGGCATTGCCATCTCGCTCACTGTGTTGTCGGTCAATTACATCGGCGACGGCCTGCGCGACGCGCTCGACCCCCGCATTCGCGGCAGGTAAGGCCCGCGCCTCGCTACAACCCTAGGTCAGGGCCAGGCTGGTACGCACCGTGCCAGCCTTGTCGTGGCGCACCACCACATCCACACTGCCGCCTGCCGGGGCGCGCACCACCCAGTTCAGCTTGGCGCGGTCGCCCATGGGGGTGTGGTCGGTCCAAAAGCTCACCAGCGTGTGCTTGTAGGCCCGGCCTTTCAGCTCGCCGGCCTGGGTGCGCAGGCTGCCCGACACCAGCTCGGCGCCGGCCGGCAGGGTGATCTCGCCAATCAGCCCACGGCTCTGCTTGCGCTGCAGCGCCCGCTTGGACACGTAAGACGGCAAATGCCCGGTGTTCTGCACCCCTACCTCGATGCGGTACGTGTCCGGCCCCAGCTTTTCGCACACCGCATGCACCAGCTCCAGCCGGGGGGATGTGAGCGCGTTCCAGATCAGCCAGTCGGGGAAGCGGGCAATCTCTTTTTCCAGCAGGTGCGGCGGCGGGTTGCGGAAGGCGTAGATCTTGTCCCAGCCACCGATCTCCACCGGCCCGAGCTGCGGGTGCTGATAGGGGTACCAATCCACAAAGCCCTTGCCCTCCAGCGCGGTGTCAGACCAGGCCAGCAACTTGAGGTCGTCCGCCACCGGGTGTTCGCGGAACCAGTCGATGTATTTGTAGTCGGTGATGCCGGCCTCGCGCATCGGGCACCAGATCTCCACCGTCCATTTGTACAGGCCCAGGTGGTCATAAATCCAGTCAAAGCCGCCGGTGGTGACCTCTTTGGGGTGGTAGCGAAACTCTTCATAGGTGCTGATGGCCGGGTAGCCGGTCAGCTCGGTGCCCTTGGCGCCCTGCGCCTTGAACACCCACAGGTCTTCGGCCGCCATGTCGGTGTCCGGGTGCCCGGAAAACGGCCGCAGCAACACGCCGCTCCAGGTGTGGAAGGTCACGCCCCCTGTGATGTTGGTGTGCCGGGTGATGAAGTCCACCACCGTGCGCACCTCGGGCTCCGAGGTGGGGTACGGGCCGGCGCCCAGCTGCTCAAACTCCTGGCGCCACTGCGCCGGAAAATTGCGGTTCAGGTCCAGCCCCTCAATGTCGCGGTTGACCTTGGGGTTGAAGGCGTCATCATCGCGCAGCAGGCCCTCGGGCAGGATGCGGTAATAGGTTCCCCTCACCTCGGTCGGCTCGCGCGCCACCATCAGGCGCGGCTGCTCGGGGTGGCACTTCCAGTTGCCGTTGGCGTCCGGGATGCGCATTGACAAAATGCGCCCGTCGCCATCCACATCGCCTGTGTCCAGGCCCTCCACAGGCTCCTCGTCGTAGGGGTAGGGCCGGGTCGATGAGCGGATGATTTTGGGCGGGTCTTGCATAGCGAACTCGGCGCCGTCCGGGTTCATGCGCGGGCAGATGTAAAAGGCCCGGGTGTCCAGGCAGCGGGTGACTGTTTCGCGCTGGCCGTAGTCGCGGGTCAGGGTGTCGATCAGGTACAGGGCGGCAGCGCCACCGGCCAGCTCACTCGCGTGGATGTTGGCGTCCACCCAGTAGGCCGGCTTGTCGGCGGCCGGGCCGCTGGCCTGGTTGGTGACGGTCAGCACCCAGATGTCGCGCCCCTCGTGGCTCTTGCCGGCGCTCTGGATGGACAGCAGCTGGGGGTGGTCGTGCACCAGTTGGTGCAGGATGGCCGAGAACTCGTCGTAGCGGTAATAGCGGTTGTAGGCGATGGGCATGATGGGGGCTGTGCAGATGGCTGTGACGGAGGAGACCTGAGAGCATACCCTGAGGCCGGCAGGGCCCGAGATGTGATTGAATCGAGGCTTGCCGTCTGGCCAGCCCCACCCCACCCCATCCTCACCCCCACAAACAACCCACGGAGCCCCCTCATGCACAGCGATACCCCCAGCACCGCCACCCTGGACTGCCTGCGCCAGCTGATCGGTTTTGACACCACCAGCCGCAACTCCAACCTGGCTCTGATCGATTGGGCCGGTGCCTTGCTGGAAGGCCATGGCGCCAAGCTGCGCCGGGCCTACAACGCCGACCGCACCAAGGCCAACCTGTTCGCCACCTTTGGCGAGGGACCGGGCGGCATCGTGCTGTCAGGCCACAGCGACGTGGTGCCCACCAACGGCCAGCCCTGGACGTCCGACCCCTTCAAGGCCGAGGTGCGCGACGGCCGCCTGTACGGCCGCGGTGCCTGCGACATGAAAGGCTTTATTGGCGTGGTGCTGGGCCATGCCGCGCAGTTTGCCGCAGCACCGCTGCGCACCCCCATCCACATTGCGCTGAGCTATGACGAAGAGGTGGGCTGCCTGGGCATCCCGGTGCTGCTGGACGAGCTGGCCATTGCCGGCATCAAGCCGGACGGCTGCGTGGTGGGCGAACCCACTGACATGCAGGTGGTCACGGCCCACAAGGGTGGCCGCGTCTACCGCTGCAAGGTACACGGCCGCGCAGCCCACTCGTCGCTGACGCCACAGGGCCTGAACGCCATCGAATACGCGGCGCGGGTGATCACCTTCATCCAGGACCTGGGCTGGCGCGAAGAGGCGCAGGGCCTGCGCGTGGACGGTTTTGGCGTGCCCTACACCACCATCTCCACCAACATCATCAACGGCGGCAACGGCCGCAACATCATCCCGGCCGAGTGCGAGTTTTTCTTTGACTACCGCTACGTGCCCGGCGTGGAGGCTGACAGCTTCATCAACACCATACGCGCCTACGTGGCCGAGCACGTCGAACCCCGCATGAAGGCCCGCTTTCCGGATGCCAGCGTGACGCTGGAGCGCATGAGCGATGTGCCCGCGCTGGACGCCAAAGAGCAGGATAGCATCACTGTGCTGGCCAAATCACTGCTGCGCCCGCACGCCTCGGCCAAGGTGTCGTACGGCACCGAGGGCGGCTTTTTTCAGCGCTCGGGCACGCCCACCATCATCTGCGGCCCCGGCAGCATTGAGCAGGCCCACAAGGCCGACGAGTACGTGGACCTGTCGCAACTGCAGCAGTGCGAACAGTTCATGGACAAGCTGGTGCACAGGCTGAGCGGCAGCACCGCCACGGCGTAAACCAGGCCCCCACCAGGCCGCAGCAGACGGCCGGGGCTGCGCTGGGCTACGCCACCAGCTCCATCAGCTTCCCATACCCATCCACCACGTCGTACTTGACCTGGTCGGATGTGATTTTGGAAAAGAACTTACGGGCGCACTCGATCTTGCTTTCCTCGATTTTCCGCAGGTCCATGCTGGACATGGAGCCCTTGGTTTCGGCGACAAAGTACACGTGCTTGACCTTGCCTTCCTGGAACGCAATGGCCCAGTCGGGGTTGTAGTTGCCCACTGGGGTGGGTATGAAAAAGCCACGCGGTAGCTTGGCGTACACAACCACGGCGGTGCTGGTGTCCAGCTCGCGTACAAAGTCGCGCTCGTTCTTGGAGTCGGTGAACACATAGTCGTAAATGTGGTGATCGGCCTTCACCGCCTTGCTGAAATCAACTTTGGGCTTGTCCTGGGTGAAGATGTCCATGGTGTGCGTGTCACCCGTCGGGTCGTAGGCAATGTGCTCCACGATCACGGTCGCCTTCTGCTCATTCATCAGGCGCGCAGTCTTCTGCATGAAGTCTTCCGGGTTGGTGCGGTACTGACCGAACACGGCTTTGTTGATGCCTTGCAAGACACTGGCCACTGTCGCGCGGGTCAGTTGTGTCTCTCCGGCCAGTCGGCCAATCAGGTCGTACTTGACGGCGGAGTGAGCTGATGCACGGTGCAAATCTGTCGTGGACTGGGTCACTTTGAACGATTGGCCCTGCCGGATGCCGTCATAGGTGGCGGCATCAGCCTGCTCACCGGCCACCACGGTGTACTGCATGGGGCTGACTTTTAGCTCAGCTTCCAGGGCCTTCACGCACTTGGCCACCAGCTCCGGGGTTTCAAATTCCACCGTGTACGCAGCCTTGCG
>JBAXMQ010000039.1:0-24932 GCA_037134215.1 Betaproteobacteria bacterium | reverse complement strand
AACTCGATGCGGCGCACCAGCTTGTACGCCGACACGCGCTCGCGCAAAAAGCGGAAGATGGCCGCGGCCGTGGCGGCGTCGGGGGCATGGCCAGGCGCCAGGATCACATAGGCCTTGGGCACAAAGCCGCGCACCGGGTCGGGCGAGGGCACCACAGCCGCCTCGGCCACGGCAGGGTGTTCGATCAGCGCGCTTTCCAGCTCGAAGGGGCTGATGCGGTAGCCCGAGGCTTTGAACACATCATCAGCCCGGCCCACGTAGGTGATGTAGCCCTGTGCGTCACGCTGGCCAACATCACCGGTGTGGTAATACCCATCACGCATGGCCTCGGCGGTTTTGTCAGTGTCGTCGGCGTAGCCGTTCATCAGTGCGGTGGGCCGGTGCGCCAGGTCGATACAAATCTCACCCTCGTCGGCCGGTTGGCCGTCTGGGTCAAGCAGCACGATCTGGTAGCCTGGCAGCGGGCGCCCCATCGAACCGGGCTTGAGCGCCGCCCCGGGCGGGTTGCCAATCTGGGCGGTGGTTTCGGTCTGGCCGTAGCCGTCGCGAATGGTGAGCTGCCAGGCCGCGCGCACCTGCTCGATCACCTCGGGGTTGAGCGGCTCACCGGCCGAGATCAACTCACGCAGCTGCACCGGCCAGGCCTTCAGGTCCTCCTGAATCAGCATACGCCACACCGTGGGCGGTGCGCACAGGGTGTTGACGCGGTGCTCAACCAGCGTGGCCAAAATGTCCGGCCCGTTGAAGCGCGGGTAGTTGTAGATAAACACGCAAGCCTGGGCATTGAGCGGGGCAAAAAAGCAGCTCCAGGCGTGCTTGGCCCAGCCGGGCGAGCTGATGGTCCAGTGGACATCGCCCTTTTTCAGACCCAACCAATACAGGGTGGACAAATGGCCCACCGGGTAGCTCTGCTGCGTGTGCTGCACCAGCTTGGGCTTGGCCGTGGTGCCCGAGGTGAAGTATTCGAGCAGCGGGTCGGTGACGCGGGTCGGCTCAGGCGGGCTGAACACAGTACTGGCCTGCTTGGAGTCCCAGTAATCGGTCCAGCCGGTGGGCAGCCCAGCCGGCCCGCTGGAGACGCTCACCAGCGACAGGCCGGCCGTCACTGCGTGCGGCAAGTCGATGATCTTGGCCATGCCAGCGGCGTTGGTGATCACATGGCGCACCCGGCCCCGTTCCAGTCGGTCAGCCAGGTCGTCGCCCGACAAGAGCGTGGTTGCCGGAATCAACACCGCGCCGAGCTTGATGGCGGCCAGCATGGTTTCCCACAGCGGCACCTCGTTGCCCATCATCAGCAGGATGCGGTCGCCCTTGCGCGCGCCCTGCGCCACCAGCCAGTTGGCCACCTGGTTGGAGCGCTGCGACAGCTCGGCATAGCTCAAGCGAAACTGCTGGCCCGAGGCTTCCACAATGTGCAGCGCCGGCGCCGGGTTGTCTCGGGCGATGCTGTCAAAGTAGTCCAGGGCCCAGTTGAAGTGCTCCAGCACCGGCCATTTGAAGGCCTGCACGGCGGCAGCGTAGTCGGTGCGGTGCGTCAGCAGCAGGTCGCGGCAGGACAGGAATTGCGCGAGTTCGGTCATAGCGTCATCAGCTCCAGTGCCGGCAGGCGCCGGCTTAGCCGCGCCAGTTTAGCGGCTCAGCTGACGCCAGTGGCCTTCAGGTACACCGCGTACACAGAGGTGGTGCCGCAGATGAACAGGCGGTTGCGCTTGGGGCCGCCAAAGCAGACCTTGGCCACCACCTCGGGCACGCGCACCTTGCCGATCAGGGTGCCGTCCACATCGTCGGGTCGGTGAACCTCCAGGTGCACATTGCCCGAGGCATAGCGGGCGAAGCGCGGGTCCAGCACCTCAAAGCTTGGGGTCAGCATCGGGGGTGATTTGTCAGCCGCGATCTTCGTAAACACCCAGCTTGCGGTGCAGCGGCGATTCATCGGCCATGAACAGGAATGAGGGCTGGCTGGCCCACAGGTTCGTGAGCGTCACAGCCTCGTAACCCGGCGTGCAGCAGGTGTCGGCTTCGGCCATGTGGAAGCTGCTGCCCGCACCGGTCGCGGCCACCTGGCCTTCGATCACATGGAACACCTGGGCGGGGGAGCGGGCCGGCAGACGCAGGGTCTGACCGGGGCGCAGCATCAGCGCATAAAAGCCCAGAATGTTTTCGGCGTCACCACCCGTCTCCGGGTTGATGTAGCTGACCTGCAGATGCGCCAGCCCGGCATCGTCGCGCGCCATGGCTTCCAGGGCCGCCCTGGCGTCATGCCAGGGGTAGCGCAACATCGGGTACGCCTTGGCGCTGCGCTGAAACACCGGTGAGGGCAGCAGGCCAGAACGGGCATAGCGCGTGCTGCCTTGGCCTGGCAAGATGGTCTGGCGCTCGCCGTTGACGTGGTAACTGGCCTCCATGTAATGGACGAGCGGCAAGTCCAGCACATCCAGCCAGATCACGGGATCGGTGCCGTCGTGGCCGTGTTCATGCCACAGGCCGGTGGGCGTGAGGATCAAGTCGCCGCGGCGCATGGGGCATTTTTCGCCATCCACCGTGGTGTAAGCGCCCTCCCCTTCGACGATCATGCGCACCGCGTTGGGCGTGTGGCGGTGGCTGGGCGCCCACTCGCCGGGCATGAGCAACTGCATCCCCAAGTACATGGCAGCGCTGGCCTGCATTTTTTCCAGGCCGTGGCCCGGGTTCGCCAGCACCAGCACCCGGCGCTCGGCCTTTTCAATCGGGGTGAGTTCGCCCGCCTTGAGCAGCAGGGGTCTGAGCGTTTGGTAGGGCCAGTGGGTCGCCCGGGTCTGGCGCGTCGGGATGTTGGGCGGCAACACGCCGCGCAGGCTGGGCCACAAAGGCACCAGGTTCACATCGCGCAGCGCCTGCACATAGTCGGGCGGCAGGTCTTCGAGTCGTCCTAAATCATTCATAAGGGCAATCTCAGATGGGGTAAATCAGGGCGTTGGGGATCATCTCGCTGTCGTACACGCACAGGCGCTCGGCAAATTTGAGGCCCTCGGGCGTTGGGACGATGGTGTCAATGTAGCGGCCCACATTGAACACCGTGCTTTCCTTGTCAAGCTTGGTGCGGAACACCGCGTAGTTGGCTTCGCTGTGGATGCGGCCGTCAGCCACCTGGCGCACCATGGGCGCGCCCACCACATGCCGCTGGTAGTAGGGGTCGTGGAAGATCGTTTCGGTGATGCCATACACCCGGTCCTTGAGCATGCCTTTGCTGGTCAAAAACAGGGTGGCCAGCGGCAAGCCGCGCTCATGGTTTTCGCGCGGTTGCAGTTTGTACACACACTTCTCGGTGAAAAATTCGGGCCACAGGTCCCACTGGCCGCCGTCCACGGCACTGGCGTAATCGGCATAGAGCTGCTGGATGGCCAGCCAGGTGGGCAGATCGACCATCATCAGTCCTCCATCACTTTGCGCCAATAGCGGTACATGCCGCGGATCAGCGTCTCGGTCACCATGTGATCGGCTTCGGCCACATCGCGGCCACCCATTTCGACGAGGGCGCGGTGGTCTGGCTTGGTGTCATAGGCCTGCTGTGAAAACTCGATGACTTCGCCGTCGTCTGCGGACACAAAGCCCGCGGGGCCAAACAAATTGGCCTGGCGCAAGCGCCGCTCGGTCATCTCGGGAGTGTCATCATCAAAGCCGAAGTGGGTCCAGACAAAATCAAAGGCACCATGCCCGTCGGGCTGGATGTGCCGGGTGGACACGCTGTTGACCTGCTGCTGGAAGATCACGCTGGGGAACAGGGTCAGCATCACCGCAGTGGGCCCGTCCCACCAGGCCTCTGGCACGATGTCGAGCAGGCTGGGGTCGTTGACCTGCATGTTCGCCTTGAAACTGCTGACCTGGGTGACCTGCGCCGTGTCCCCCGCGGCCTGGCCCGCCGTACCGCGTGTGGAAATCATCGCGGCATGGCGGTGGTGCTCGTCCATGCGCAGTTCGGACTTGTTGTCGGCCCGCCACAGACCAAAGGTCACAAACCAGGTGTGCAGCAAGCCGGGGTGGTAAGGGTCTTTGATGTTCTCCTGCATCAGCTTCCAGTTGCCCGGAATACGCTGGCGGTTGTAGCCCAGCACCGTGAGCCGACGGCCGTTGAACAGGCGGTCAAAGTACTTCAGGATGGTCGGGCCCATGTAACTTTCGAGCGAGGGCACCTCATGGTCAAACGAGGCGAACACCACGCCGCCGCGCGCCGCCACTTTGAGCGATGTCAGGCCATGGTCTTTCGGGTCAAAGTCGGCGGGCATGCCGCCATTGACCCGGCCCTCCTGGCGCACACCGCGCCGGAAAGGCACGCCTTGCAGCCGGCCGTCGAGGGCATAGGTCCATTGGTGGTAGGGGCAGACCAGCTCTTTTTTGTTGCCATGGCGTTCCCGGCAAAACGCCATGCCACGGTGGGCGCAGACGTTTTCCACGACATGGACCTGCCCATCCTGGCTGCGCGTCATGATCACCGAGCGTTCGCCGACCACGGTGCGCTTGAAATCGCCCGGCTTGGGGATCTCGGCCTCGAGGCCGACGTAACTCCAATGGCCTTGGTAAAAAAAGCGCTTGAGCTCTTCGGCGTGGCTGTCCTGGCTGGTGTAAACCGCAAACGGAATGCGGCTGGTGCCTGCCGTTTCCCAGCGGATGGGCTGTTCCTGCACGGGTGCTCCTGATGACGACTTGACGGCGATCATGCGCAAGCGCACCCCAGAAGTAAATCAGAATTTGGTTATATTCAATATTTGAATATCAAATACATATGAACATTGCCAAGCTTGACCTTAACCTGCTGCTGGTGCTGCACCACCTGCTGTTGACGAAGCGGGTGTCGGCCGTCGCCGAACGGCTAGGCATGAGCCAACCTGCCGTCAGCAGTGCCTTGGGCCGTCTGCGCAGCGCCCTGGGCGACGAGCTGTTTCTGCGGACACAGGGTGGCATGGCACCTACACCCTATGCCTTGCACCTGGCAGAACCCGTGGCCGTGGCATTGGACGGCCTGCAACAGGCCCTCAACGTGCGGGCGGCCTTTGATCCGGCGACCAGCGCGCGCAGCTTCACGATGGCCATGACCGATGTCGGCGAGATGTACTTCCTGCCGGTGCTGGTCGATGCCCTGACGCAATCGGCACCCGGGGTGACCCTGGCGGTGGTCAGTGTGACGCAGGCCTCCCTCAAAGAAGACATGGCCACCGGGCGCATCGATCTGGCCATGGGCCTGTTGCCGCAACTCCAAGCCGGCTTTTTCCAGCAAGCCTTGTTCAGCCAAAAATACATCTGCCTGATGCGCCAGGGCCACCCCTTGGCCGGCAAGGGCCAACTGAATTTGGCCAGTTTCACCCAGGCCGAGCACGTCCGCATCATCGCCGCTGGCACTGGCCACGGCCGGGTGGATATTGCCCTGGAGAAGGCCAAGTTGCGCCGGCATTTTCGTTTGACAGTCCCGCACTACGTGGCATTGGGCGATGTTTTGAGTCACTCCAACTTGATCGCCACCGTGCCGGAACGGTTCGCGGACCGAACGCTGCTGCCGTTTGGCTTGGTCAAGCGTGATCTGCCCATGGTGGTCGCCGACAGCGCGATCCACCAGTTCTGGCATGGCCGTTTGCACCGTGACCCCGGGCATCAGTGGTTGCGCCAGTGCATCAGAACGCTGTTTGGCGACGGCATGGCACCCAAGGATGAACGGCCGGTTTGAGCCTCGCCGCACGATGCGCTCTGCGGCACAATGCGCGCATGAGCCCTTTTCAAGTGATTGTGCTGGCCACGCCAGTGTTTCTGCTGCTGATTGGGCTGGAGTTCGCCGTGGGCCTGGTGCGGGAGCGGCGTGGCACCGGGCGCAACAATTACCGGCTCAACGACGCCCTCAACAGCATCAGCCTGGGCGTGCTGAGCCAGCTCAGCGGCGTTTTCAGCAAACTGCTGACCCTTGGCCTTTACAGTGCCGTGTTCGCCTCGGTCGCGCTGTTTCCGGACCAGGCGTTCTGGCACAGCATCCCCGGCGTGCTGTTGGCGCTGCTGTTCTACGATTTTTGCTACTACTGGCTGCACCGCGGCGGGCACCGGGTGGCGGTGTTGTGGGCCGCGCACAGCGTGCACCACCAGAGCCAGCAGTACAACCTGTCCACCGCGCTGCGCCAGACCAGCAGCGGCGCCCTGTTGGGCTGGCTGTTTTACCTGCCGATGGCCGTGGCCGGGGTGCCGCCGCTGATTTTTGGCATCGTGGCCCTGATCGACCTGCTCTACCAGTTCTGGGTGCACACCGAGCAGATCGGCAAACTCGGCTGGTTTGACCGGGTCTTCTGCTCACCGTCCAACCACCGGGTGCACCACGCCGTCAATGACCGCTACCTGGACAAGAACTACGGCGGCATGCTGGTGCTGTGGGACCGGCTGTTTGGCACCTTTCAGGCTGAGACCGAGGGTGAGCGCTGCGTCTACGGCACACGCACCCCGCTCAACAGCTGGGACCCGCTGTGGGCCAATGGCCAGGTCTACTGGGCACTGCTCACCGACAGCTGGCGCGCCCGGCACTGGCCTGACAAGCTGCGCGTCTGGCTGATGCCACCCGGCTGGCGCCCGGCCGATGTGGCTGCGCGCTGGCCCCAACCCACTTTTAACCTGGCGCGGGTGCAGACCTTCGACCCGCCGCTGTCGCGCGGCGTGGCCTGGTTCGCCGGCCTGCAGTTCGCGGTGCTGCTGCTGGGCGTGGCGGCGGTGCTGTGGCACGCTGCGCTTTGGCCGGCGACCGAGGTGGCCCTGTGCAGCCTGGCGCTGTTGGTGAGTTATTGGGCCCTGGGGGCGCTGCTGCAGGGTCGGCTGTCCAAGCCTGTGGTGCTGCTGGTGCAAGCGGCGGCTCTGGCAACCGCAGCAGCGGCGCTGGGCTGGCCAGGGCTGTAGCCCTTACACCCCGAACATGTCGCCATCGCGGCTGGGCGGCGCCACCCCAAGGTGGCGGTAGGCGGCCAGGGTGGCAATGCGCCCGCGCGGGGTGCGCTGCAGGTAGCCCTGCTGGATCAGGTAGGGTTCGATCACGTCCTCAATGGTTTCGCGCTCTTCGCCAATGCTGGCGGCAATGTTGTCCAGCCCAACGGGGCCGCCGTCAAAGCGGTGGATCACTGCTTCGAGCAGCTTGCGGTCCATCAAATCAAACCCCTGCGGATCAACGTCGAGCATGGCCAGCGCGCGGTTGGCGATGTCAAGCGTGATCACGCCGGCGCCCTTGACGTCAGCGTAGTCACGCACCCGGCGCAGCAGCCGGTTGGCAATCCGCGGCGTGCCACGGGCGCGCCGTGCAATCTCAAAACCACCCGCGTCATCGGTGGGCACATTGAGCAGACCGGCGCTGCGGCGCACGATGCGCGCCAGTTCTTCGGCGCTGTAAAACTCCAACCGGGCCACGATACCAAACCGGTCGCGCAGCGGGTTGGTCAGCATGCCGGCGCGGGTGGTGGCACCCACCAGCGTGAAGGGCTGCAAGTCAAGCTTGATGGAGCGGGCCGCCGGACCCTCGCCGATCATGATGTCAATTTTGTAGTCTTCCAGCGCGGGGTACAGGATTTCTTCCACCACGGGCGACAAGCGGTGGATTTCGTCGATGAACAGGACGTCGTTTTTTTCCAGGTTGGTCAGCAGCGCGGCCAGGTCCTTGGGTTTTTCCAGCACCGGACCGCTGGTTTGCCGCAAATTGACACCGAGTTCGTGCGCAATGATGTGGGACAGCGTGGTCTTGCCCAGCCCCGGCGGACCAAACAGCAGCACATGGTCCAGTGCCTCGTCGCGTTTGCGCGCCGCGCCGATGAAGATCTCCAACTGCTCGCGCACCTTGGCCTGGCCCACGTACTCGTCGAGCAGCTTGGGTCGCAACGCCCGCTCGACCGCTTCCTCCTGGGGTGAGGCTGGGGCCGCCGCCACCATGCGCCGGGAGGGGGCGGCAAAATCGTCGGTCTGGATGCTCACTGAGGACGGCCGCTTTGGTAAAACTGGCCCCACTATAGCCGGCCGTGCTGGCCCGCGATTCAAGTTTTTTGGCCCGGCTGCCGATAAGATGGCACGACACCACCGTTTTGTAACCAGGGCACGCGCCGCCCACACGATCAAGAGGCCCCGTTGCCATGACATTTCGCGCCACGCCATTGCCGACCTGCCTGAGCGCGGCCCTGACTTTGGCCTTGGCCATGGCCCTGTGTCTGCCGGTCTGGGCATCAGACCCTGCCACCGGGCACGCGACAGACGCTGAGGCCAAGCCGGCAGCCGCCAAAAAACCCGCCGCACCAGCCGCAGCCGCCTCGACGAAGGCCGCCGACACCAAAAACACGGGTGAAAAGGTACTGGCAGCAGTCGAGGCCGGTGGCCTGCCCAAAAAGCGCCTGACCCTGGTGGTCAACGGCAAGGAAAAGAAATTCATCACGGTCCAGGCGGCAGAAGAGACCCCAGCGGAGACCAAGGCCTCTGCAGCGGCCCGGCCAGCACCTGCTGCTGCAGTCAATCCGCAGGCCAGCCGGCAGTACATCCGCGCCAAAGCCGCCGCCCTGGCGGGCCAGGCCACGGCAGAACTGGCCACCGCGGGCCATGCCGGTGGCGATGTCCACTGGAGCTACGAAGGCGACACCGGGCCGCAGGCCTGGGGCAGCCTCAAACCCGAGTTCAGCCTGTGCCGGCTGGGCAAGCGCCAGTCCCCCATCAACATTGACGACGGCGACACCCTGCAGGGGCCGGCCGAGCCCTTGCTGTTCAATTACCAGCCCAGCGATGGCTCGGTGGTGAACAACGGGCACACCATTCAGGTCGATGTGGCCGGCGACAACACGCTCAGCGTGCGGGGCTCGGTGTACAAGCTGCTGCAGTTCCACTTCCACACGCCTTCCGAGGAGCGCATCAATTACCGGGGTTTCGCCATGGTGGCCCACCTGGTGCACCGCAACAACGAGGGACAACTGGCCGTCGTCGCCGTGCTGCTGGAGGCCGGTGTGGCCAATGAGCTGATTCACCGGGTCTGGACCCACCTGCCGCTCGATGGCGGCGACCGGGTGCGACTACCTTCTGGCTTGATCGACCTCAATGCCCTGCTGCCCAAAGACCAGCGCTACTACCAGTTCTTTGGGTCCCTGACCACGCCACCCTGCACCGAGGGCGTGCTCTGGATGGTGCTCAAGCAACCGACGCCGGTGAGCCGTGATCAGATTCGCCTGTTTACCCAGCTCTTCCCCAACAATGCCCGACCGGTGCAGCCCGTCAACGCTCGGCCAGTGCGTAGCGCCAAATAGGAAATCGCTGATCTATTTGGCCAGGGCCTTGAGGGCGAGTTTGATGCCGTCGCTGACGCCGACGTCGGGGGGCAGCGCTTTGAGCGCGGCGGCGGCTTCGCGGTCGTTGTAGCCCAGCGCCAGCAGAGCCTGCAGGATGTCTGACTGGGCGTCGCTGCTGGGGCCGGCGTTCAGGCCAATGTCGGGGCCGAGCTTGCCCTTGAGCTCCAGCAGCAAGCGCTCAGCGGTCTTTTTGCCAATGCCGGGAACTTTCACCAGCCGCCCGGCCTCTTGCAAGGTCACAGCCTGCGACAGTTCGGCCACGCTCATGCCTGACAGCACCGACAGGGCCGTGCGCGGGCCGACGCCGGCGATCTTGATCAGTTGGCGAAAAGCCTCGCGCTCCCCGGCTGTGGCAAAGCCGTACAACAGCTGGGCGTCTTCGCGGACGATGAAGTGTGTCAGCAGACTGACCGGCTGGCCGCGTTCGGGCAGGTTGTAATACGTGCTCATCGGCACATGCACCTCATAGCCCACGCCATGACACGCCAGCAGGATCTGGGGCGGATTCTTGTCTTCCAGCGTGCCGCTGAGTTTGCCGATCATTTGTTGCCTATCATGGAAGCCTTTTGAAGGAATTATCAGCTTGATCCTGCGCCACCTGTTTTCCCCCCTGAACAACACCCGCCTGTCCCACCTGTGTGGTCCGATGGACGCGCATCTGCGCAGCATCGAAAACGAGCTGCAGGTCAAGATCGCACACCGGCACGAGCAATTCAAGGTCGACGGGGCCAAGCTGCAGGCCCGCCGCGGCATGGAGGTGCTGCAGGCCCTGTACGAATTGGCCGCCCGCCCGATCGAGCCGCGCACCGTGCAGCTGATGCTGGCGGGCGACGGCAGCCTGGCGCCCGGCGACGGCCCGATGCTGCAGACCCGGCGCAGTGACCTGCGCGCACGCACGCCCAACCAGGCGCTTTACCTGGACAACATCGCCAGCCAGGACATCACACTGGGCATTGGCCCGGCCGGCACGGGCAAAACCTACCTGGCGGTGGCTATGGCGGTGGACGCCTTGCAGCGCAGCACCGTACAACGCATCGTGCTCACCCGCCCGGCGGTGGAGGCGGGCGAGCGCCTGGGCTTTCTGCCGGGCGACATGACGCAAAAGGTCGACCCCTACCTGCGCCCGCTGTACGACGCGCTTTACGAGCTGATGGGCTTTGAGGCGGTGCAAAAGGCGTTTGAGCGCAATGCCCTGGAAGTGGCACCGCTGGCCTTCATGCGCGGGCGCACCTTGAACAACGCCTTTGTGATTCTGGATGAGGCCCAGAACACCACACCGGAGCAGATGAAAATGTTCCTGACCCGCATCGGCTTTGGCGCCAAGGCCGTGGTCACTGGCGACGTGAGCCAGATCGACCTGCCCAAGACGCAGCTCAGCGGCCTGATTGATGCCGAGCGCGTGCTCAAGCGGGTGCAGGGGGTGGCGATTTGCCGCTTCACCAGCGCCGACGTGGTGCGCCATCCGCTGGTGGCGCGCATCGTCGACGCCTATGACGCGCCCAGCCGGATAAGCCGGCAGAAATCCGTATAGCTACATTTTTTATAGCAATAAACCCATTATTGGCGTGGCTTAGGGCCATATTTGATCTAAACGCATGCGCAAGCTCCTGACCCTCTCACTGCAATTCGCACGGTTGCCCGACCTGCCGCTACACCGCGCGGCGCTGCCACGCCATGCGGTCACCCGCTGGCTGCGCCATGCACTCGACAGCGACGCCGACATCACGGTGCGCCTGGTGGACACCGAAGAAGGCCAGCGGCTAAACCGCGACTACCGGCAAAAAGACCATGCCACCAATGTGCTGACCTTCGACTACGCCCAGACGCCGCAGGTCATGGCCGACCTGGTGCTGTGTGCGCCCGTGGTGGCACAAGAGGCGGCCGATCAGGGCAAGACATTGCAAGCGCACTATGCCCACTTGCTGGTGCATGGCGCCCTGCATGCGCAGGGCTGGGACCACGAGGGTAGCGAGGCCGACGCACAGGCCATGGAGGCGCAGGAAACAGGAATTCTGGCCCGGCTGGGCTTTGCCAACCCCTACTAACCCGGCCTGTTGACTGGGATCACGCGGCGTTTACGCTTCCTCGTCAGAGTACTGGCGGGCAATGGCCCGGAAATCCTCGTGACACTGCAGGAAAGCGTCCAGGATGTCGGGGTCAAAATGCGCACCCCGCCCCTTGGCCATGATCGCCAATGCCTGCTCATGCGACATGGCCGCCTTGTACACCCGTTTGCTGATCAGCGCGTCATACACGTCGGCCACAGCCATCAGGCGCGCTGACACCGGAATCGCATCACCCGCCAGCGCCTCAGGGTAACCAGAGCCGTCCCATTTTTCCTGGTGGGACAAGGCAATTTCCTTGGCCAACACCAGAAAGTCCACCTGAACACCCAGCGTTTGTTCTGCTCGCGCGATCGAGTTATAGCCGATGGTGGTGTGGGTTTTCATGATCTCGAACTCGGCCGCGGTCAGCGGGCCGGGCTTGAGCAGGATGTGGTCCGGAATACCGACCTTGCCGATGTCGTGCAAGGGGGCTGATTTGAACAACAGGTCGATGTACGCTGAATTGAGCACGGCCCTGAACCGGGGATGGTCCTGCAGCTGCAGGGCCATCCGTTTCACGTACCGCTGCGTGCGCAGAATGTGGTTGCCGGTCTCGTTGTCCCGGGTTTCGGCCATCGAAGACATCGCCAGCACGGTCACGTCCTGGATGGTGCTGATCTGGGTCGTCCGCCGGGCCACTTCCTGCTGCAGGTAGTCGCTCTTGTCGCGCAGGAAATCAGCCGATGCCTTGAGCATGAGGTGGGTGTGCACACGGGCCCGCACGATGGGCGGGCTGATCGGCTTGGTGACATAGTCCACCGCGCCGAGCTCCAGGCCACGGATTTCGTCTGCCGCTTCCGACTTGGCGGTCAGGAATACCACCGGAATATTGCTGGTGACCGGGTTGGCCTTGATGCGCCTCAAGACCTCGTAGCCATCGAGGTCGGGCATCATGATGTCGAGCAGGATCAAGTCGGGCAGCATGTCGCTGTCCAGCAGAGACAAGGCCCGCTCGCCGCTGTTGGCGACAATGATTCGGTAATCATCGCGCAGCAATTCGGTCATCAGGACCAGGTTTTGAGCGGTGTCATCGACCACCATGACAGTGGGTTTGGAGGTATCTGGGCGGTTTGGCATGGTTGTTTCAGGAAGTAGGTGGCGTTATTTTTATGCTGTCTCCCAAAATTATCAGGGCACGGCCGAAGTCAAACTCCTGAACGGCGCGCTCAAGGCGGTCAAAGTCGTTGCCCATGGCCAGCCGCAGTTGCCGATTATGACGGGTGAGCAGCGCCACGGCGCCGAACTCGCCTTGGGCGAACAATTGCGACAGATCCCGGGCGATGTCCACCAGCGGGACGTCGTCTGCATCGGCCTCCAGCGGGTCGGCACCAGGGGCAGCCCGGGAGACCAATGAACGCGTCGGCCCGAGCGCAAGGCTCAACTGCTGGATCAACAGCAGCAGACACTCGTCCAGCGCCCGCACCTGGGGCCGCAGCGACGCCGGGTCCACGCTGCCGACACGGGCCGCGACGATGGCCGCTTCCAGAGCCTCAGCCAATGCCTGCAACTGCACCGCGCCCAGGGTTCCGGCCACGCCCTTGAGCGTGTGGGCCAGCCGCTCCGCCCGCTCCCACTGCGCGGCGTGCAGCGCCTGTTCAATCTGGTAGCAGATGTGCGCTTGCCGGTCCACAAACTGCTGCAGGAGTGAGCGGTAAAAATCCGGCTTGCCCAGACACCGGTGCAGACCAGCCACGGTATCCAGGCCATCGACGGGCCAAGGCAGTACCAATGCGGTCGCACCCGTTACCCTTTCAGCGGCATCTCGGACCGCGTCCGCGACCTCGTCACCGCTGGCCTCGGGCCGCCTCGGCGTCCATCGCAGCAAGGCACGCCAGAGCTGGTCAGGGTCAATCGGCTTGGCCACAAAGTCGTTCATGCCCGCATCGAGGCAGCGCTGACGGTCCTCGGCCATCGCATTGGCGGTCATGGCGATCACCGGCAAAGCGTGCAGGGCCGGCATGGCCCGAATCGCCACGGTCGCGGCAATGCCATCGAGCACCGGCATCTGCACATCCATCAGCACCAGGTCAAAGCTGCGGGCGCCGAGCAAATCGAGTGCGCGTCGCCCGTTCTCGGCAACGGTCACCACCACGCCGATGTCCTCCAGCATTTCTGTGGCGACTTCCCGGTTGATCTCGTTGTCCTCCACCAACAGCATGCGCGCGCCCCACAGTGGTTTCACATCGATGCTCTGGCGCACCGGCAGGTCAGCCGCTGAGTCCTGCGCGGTCGGTCGCCCGAGCACCCGCATCAGGTGATCGAACATCACCGACGCGCTGACCGGTTTGACCAACAAACTCTCGATGCCCTGCGCTTTGGCTTCGGCAAACAGATGCTCGCGCCCGAATGCCGTCAGCAGGCACAGGTGGGGTTGACGTGGCAGTCCGAGTGCGCGGATGGCGTGGGCCACCTCGACACCACCCATGTCCGGCATCTGCCAGTCCAGCAGAATCACGTCGTGCGGCTCATCGCAGGCCTGGGCTGCCTGCACGGCCTGCAAGGCAGCTTTGCCACCATCGGCCAAAGCCACGCTGAAGTTCATCCGGCTGAGCATCTCGCCCATGTGCTGGCGCGTGCTGGCATTGTCATCCACCACCAGCACCCGGGCCGCCGACTTCGGCCCGGATACAAGCAGCTTGGGCTGCGACCGCGCCTGGCAGCCCAGTTGGGCTGTGAACCAGAATGTCGAGCCCTGGCCCGGCGTGCTGTCCAATCCGAACTCACCGCCCATCAGCTTCACCAGCCGGCCAACAATGGCCAGGCCCAGCCCCGTGCCGCCATATTTACGCGTCGTGGAGTTGTCGGCCTGTTCAAAATCCTTGAACAGCAGCTTGCGCTGCTCCTCGTCAATACCGATACCCGTGTCCCGCACCGCGAATCGCAGCAGCACCTCCTGCTCAGTGAACCGCTGCACGGCCACCGAGATCTCGACCTCGCCCTGCTCGGTGAACTTGACCGCATTGTTGGCGTAATTGACCAGCACCTGACCCAATCGCAAGGGGTCACCCTGCAGCTGCTCGGGCACGTCAGGGGCAATATTGACGAGCAGCTCCAGCGCCTTCTGGACGGCTTTTTCCGCCACCAGGCCCACCACGTTGTCGATCACCTGCTCCAGCCTGAAATCGATAAATTCGGTCTGCATCTTGCCGGCCTGAATCTTGGACAGGTCCAGCACATCGTTGATGATGCCCAGCAAATGGTGGCTGGAGGCCTCGATCTTGCTCAGGTAATTGCGCTGCCGGGCGGTGAGTTCGGTCCCGAGAATCAAGTGGGTCATGCCGATGATGGCGTTCATGGGCGTGCGAATCTCGTGGCTCATATTGGCCAGAAAATCCGACTTCATCCGGGTGGCATCCTCGGCCTGCGTCAGGGCATCCCGCAGGGCCAGGGTGCGTTGCATCACCTTCTGCTCGAGTTGCTCGTTGAGCTTGAGCAGTTCTGCCTCGCGGTTCTGCAGGGCCAGGTGCAGGTTCACCCGCGCCCGTACCACTGTCTGGTTGATGGGCTTGTGGATGAAGTCCACCGCTCCTGCGCCGAGGGCGCGAGACTCACTTTCGGCGTCGTTCTTGGCTGTGACAAAGATCACCGGGATGTCACGGGTATCAGGCGGATCCTTGAGAGCGGCGCACACGGCGTAGCCGTCCATCTCGGGCATCATCACATCAAGCAGAATCAAATCGGGCGGGTCTTGGGCGACCAGGGCCAAGCCCTCGGCACCGGATGTGGCAAATTGCACCTCGTAATCAGCCGCCAGCACGGCGCCGAGGACTTCGACGTTTTCGACAATGTCGTCGATGATCAGGATGCGGGGTAGGGTCGGCATGGCTACAGTCAGGCTGTGGTGCTGGCCAGCATAGCCGAGAATGCCGCCAATGCACTCAAGGCCGCTTTAAATCGGAGTTTGCGCGTGGTCTGGGCGACCGGCTCGAAGGCACCTTGCAGTTCGGTATTCGCCAGCAGCTGCTCAATCGCTGCCGCTTGGCTGCGGGCGCTGAGCATGTTGCGGGAGAGCTGATGTTCGAGTTCCTCCAGCATGGCACCCAGTGCAATCCGGTCTGCCGCACGGACATCCGACCTCGGTGCGTCCGCCGCAGCCGTGCCCACCGTTGAAGCGGGCCGACGCAACCAATTGGCCAAGGTCGCCTCGAGCTGGTCCCGTATGATGGGTTTGGCCACATGGTCGACCATGCCGGCCAGGCGCACCGCCTCCAGTTGCTCGGCCATGCCGGCGGCGGTCAGCGCAATGATGGGCGGCGCCTTGTCGCCGAGTTGGGCCCGAATCCGCCGCGTGGCCTCCAAGCCGTCGATCCCCGGGAGTTGCAAGTCCATCAGGATCGCATCAAAGTCATGCCGGCCAGCCTCGGCCACCGCCTCCAGCCCGTCGCCCGCCGACGTCACAATGACGCCCATGGCCTGCAGAAAAGCACGGGCGACAATCTCGTTGACCGGGTTGTCTTCAACCAGCAGCACATGGGCCCCACGCAGCGCGGTCAAATCCGGCACAACGGCTGGTGCGGCCGGCAGCGATTTCTCGGCCAATGCACCGGCAGGCTCCACCAGCACTGTGAAACTGAAGCGCGAGCCCCGCCCCGGCGTGCTTTCCACCGAAATTTCCCCACCCATGAGTCCGACCAGGCGCCGGCAAATCGACAGGCCCAGCCCGGTCCCACCAAAGCGGCGGGTGATCGAGCTGTCTGCCTGGGTGAAGGCGGCGAAGATTCGATCCACCTGCGCCTGACTCATGCCAATGCCGGTATCAGCGACCAGCATGCGCAGGGTCAGGGTCTGACCCGACTGCGCCAGGCATTCAACCTGTAAGCTGATCTCGCCCCGCTCGGTGAACTTCAGCGCGTTGCCCACCAGGTTGATCAACACCTGACGCAAACGCAGCGCATCACCCACAAGGTGACGCGGCACGTCGTCACCGACCTGGGTCTTCAGCGACAGACTTTTTTCCATGAGTTGGAACGAAAACAGGCCGCTGATGCTGTCCAGCAGATCAGTCAGGTCAAAGGGCTCTCTCACGATCTCCAGTTTGCCGGCTTCGATCTTCGAGTAGTCCAGCACATCATTCAGAATGCGCAGCAGCGACTGCCCGGCGACCTGCAGGTTTCGCAGATAGTCGAGATGGACGCCTTCGAGTGCGGCCGACTGCAGCAATTGTGAAAACCCAAGCACCGCGTTCAGCGGGGTGCGAATTTCGTGGCTGATGTTGGCCAGAAACTCGGCTTTGGCGCTGGTGGCATCCTCGGCCAGGCGCAAGGCTTGCGCCACCTGCCCCTGCTTCTCGAGCGACTCCGCCAGGTAGCGGCGCTGCAGCGCCTCGCTCTGGGTCAAGTCCGACAGCTTCCGTTCGAGTTCTGCGCTCATGTCCAAGAAAGCCCGCATGAGTGCGCTGATTTCATCCTGACCGTCCGCATCGAGGGCCAGTGCGTAACGCCCTTCCCGAATTTCACGGGTCGCGTCGACCAGGGCTTTCAGGGGACGGGTCAGCCGAGCGCTGGCCAGCCACATCAGCATGGAGAAAACCAGCAGCGCGCCGCTGCCAATCAGAAACACACAGGCCATGATCATGTTGCGCGTCTGGTCCGAACCCGCACGTGAGATGCCGAATTTGAACTCGCCCAAGGCCTGACTGCCCAACCTCAGTATGCTGCTGTAGGCGTTCGCCCCGTCCCTGGCAATGACCCCATCGCTGCAAGGTTCAACGCTGGGCAGCAGCCAGGATGCCGTCCCGGCGCTGGCAATTGGGCGCCCCTGGCGGTCGCAGACGACCAGGTAGACCAGCCCCCGGCTTGCCAGACTCTCGCTCAGGATAGCCGCGACCGACGCGTAGTCGCGCTGTGCCATCGGCGCAGCCAATGCGGCATTCAACAAGGGCTTGAGTTGGCCAGCGTGCTCCTGCTGATCGGCATCGAGAAAACGACCGACCAAAAGGTGAACTCCGGCGCTGAGCAATCCCAACACGCCCAACTGCAGGGCGAACCCCGTCAGGAGGAATTTACTCCTGAGACTGAGCTCACCCCACATCCAGCTTACCCGCCAAGCGCTTTGCGCGTGGCGTCATTGAAGGCGTCGAGTGTCTTGAGTTCAGCCTCTCCCACCTCACGGATCTGGCTGACACCGGCCAAGCCCTGAAATTTTCGGCCTTCCTCGCTTCGCGCAAAAGCCAGCAGCAGGGCTTTCAGGCGCTGCCGTTCCGCGCTGGGCAATGTCGGATTGGCCATCACCAGAAAACCGGGCACCTTGGCAAACTCGGTCACGATACGCAGCGCGTTGCGCAGGGCCTCGGGCTTGGCCCGGAACTCTCCCAAACTCATGACGGCGAGCGGCGCCTCACCCGACATCAGGACGGCGCCCAGGCTGTCGTCGTTGGGCGTGACGACCGATTTGAAGTCAGCGCCCGCCTGCAAACCCTGCGCAGCCAACCATTGAAGTCCCGCCACCGCCACCGCCGAAGGTGGGTTGGCCACCGCCAAAGCCTTCCCGCGCAGCTGTGTCATGGACGAATCAAGGTTGCTGGCCAGTGCCACGATCACACCAGGCACCTTGGGCTCGTAGCACGCCAGCGGCTCCCACTTGGCATCGATTTGCGCCACACGCCCCAGGTTGGCGGCAGTCACGACCAAGGCAAACTCGCCACGCTGCGTCTGCTGGTTGAAGCTGCGGAAATCGCCGGCGGTGTAAATCTCGACTGGGCGCTTGAGCTCGCGCTCCATGTAGTCGCGCATCGGCTGGTAATTGGCCAGGATGACGCGCGCGCTCAGGTTGGGCAGCACACCAATGGTGAAGGGCGTGGCCGCAGACTGGGCCGACACCGTCGCCAGCGGGGCCAGGGCGGCGAACAGGAGCGGCAACATCAGGACCCATCGGCGTAGCGCTGAAAAGACATCCATCATCAGACTCCTGTTCAAGAGGGACTAGCCACAGCAAAACGCCGGGACTTGATCATACCGCCGGCCCAGCCTGTTACAGGCTAGTTGGGCAGGTCGGCCGACGTCATACGCATAGGGATCGTCACCGGTCCATCATTCACCAGCTCGACCCGCATTTCGGTGGCAAAGCGGCCGGTCTGCACCAGGCCATGAGACAGCCTGGCCTGGGCCACCACATGGTCGAAGAGGCGTCGGCCCTGCTCGGGCCTGGCTGCGGCCGTGAAGCCAGGCCGGTTGCCACCGCCAAGTTCGGCCGCCAGCGTGAATTGGCTCACCAGCAGCAGGCCGCCTGCGGTGCCCTGGCCGTCCATGTCCTGCAGGCTGTGGTTCATCTTGCCGTCTCGGTCGCCAAAAATACGCAGCTTGAGCATCTTGGCCAGCATGCGCTCGGCCAACGCTTCGGTATCGGCATGTTCGGCACACAGCAGCACCAGCAGCCCCGGGCCGATCTCGCCCACCAGTTCCTGCTGCACCAGCACCCGCGCTTCGCTCACCCGCTGCAGCAAGGCGATCATGGTGGGCCGACGCGGTGGCTGGCTTGACTGCGGCTCATGACCGCTCAGCCCAGAGTGACGCGGGCAAACTTGCGCTTGCCGACTTGCAACACATAAGTGCCAGCGCCAAGCCGCAGGCCCTTGTCGCTGACAAGCACAGAGTCGATCCGCACGCCATGGCCATCAATGAGGCGGTTGCCCTCGCTGCTGGAGGCTGCCAGCCCGGCCAGTCGCAGCACTGTCGCGATACCCAGCGGCGCGCCAGCCTCGCCCAGCGGCAGCGCCAGGGCCGGAATATCTTCGGGCACACCGCCCTGGCTGCGGTTGATAAAGTCCTGTTCGGCCGCGTCGGCCGCCGACAAAGAGTGGAACCGCGCCGTGATCTCGCGCGCCAGCGCCACCTTGGCGTCTTTGGGATTGCGCCCGGCCTGCACCTCGGCCTTGAGCGCATCGATGTCGGCGAGGCTGCGAAAGCTCAGCAGCGTGTACCAGCGCCACATCAGGGTATCGGAAATGCTCAGCACTTTGGCGAACATGGTGTTGGCGTCTTCCGAAATGCCGATGTAATTGTTCTTGCTTTTGGACATCTTCTCGATGCCGTCCAGGCCTTCGAGCAGCGGCATGGTCAGGATGCATTGGGGCTCCTGGCCGTACTCGGCCTGGAGGTGACGCCCAACCAGCAGGTTGAACTTCTGGTCAGTGCCGCCCAGCTCCAGGTCACTCTTGAGCGCCACGCTGTCGTAGCCCTGCATCAAGGGGTAGAGAAACTCATGCACGCTGATCGGCGTGCCCGACTTGAAACGCTCATGGAAGTCGTTGCGCTCCATCATGCGCGCCACGGTGTAGCGAGCGGCGAGCTGAATCATGCCGCGCGAACCGAGCGCGTCGCCCCATTCGCTGTTGTAACGGATCTCGGTGCGCGCCGGGTCCAGCACCATGGCGGCCTGCCGGTAATAGGTCTGCGCGTTGGTCTCGATCTGCTCACGCGTCAGCGGCGGGCGCGTGCTGTTACGCCCCGAGGGGTCGCCTATCAGGGTGGTGAAATCGCCAATCAAAAAAATGACTGTGTGGCCCAGGTCCTGCAATTGGCGCATCTTGTTGAGCACCACGGTGTGGCCGACATGGATGTCGGGGGCTGTCGGGTCCAGCCCCAGTTTGATGCGCAGCGGCGTGCCGGTGGCCTCGGATCGGGCCAATTTTTTGACCCAGTCATCCTGTGGAATCAGTTCCTCGCAGCCGCGCAAGGACACGGCCAGCGCCTCCTGAACACGGTCAGACAGGGGCAAAGCTGGGCTGGGGGCTAGATTCATAACAAGGTTCAATCATGTCGGGCAAAAGGGCGCGGCTATACTTTGCGTTTAGTCAAGCGATCCATTTTAAGTCCCGAGGCTCGGTTGCCCCTCAAACCGCGGTGCAGGCCTCATGGCCAGCGCCATCACCCGAACACCTGTCTTGATCCATAGCCTCGTCACCACCACCGAGATGCGCCTGAAGGCGCTCGGCCACTGGCTGCAAGCGCATCCCCAGCACGTGCTGGCCTTGTTCGCCGCATTGCTGTTGGGCGGCGGCGGCGCAACCTACGCTGTTGCCACACTGGCACCCGACCCATCTGCGCTGAGTGTGCGCCAGGTTCTCGAGCCTGTCGCCCTGACCGGCTCTGACCCTGCGCCTGCAGCCGCCCCCGCTTTGACCCTGTTCCGCTCCGACATCACCCGCGCCAGCGATACCGCCAGCACCCTGCTCAGGCGGCTGGGCGTGAATGACCCGGCTGCGGCGGCCTTTCTGCATGCCGATCCGACGGCCCGACTGCTGGTCGGACGCAACGGCCGAAGCGTCAACGTCGAAACGACCGACACCAACGCCCTGCAAAAACTCGTCGCGCGCTGGAGCCCGGAGGACGACGGCCAGTTCAAAAGACTGGTGATCGAGAGAATGCCGGATGGAGCCTTGTCTTCCCGGCTTGAAACGGCGGCGCTCACGGCATCGACCCGCATGGCCAGCGGCACGATTCAGAGCTCTCTGTTCGCCGCCACCGACGAGGCGCGCATCCCTGACGCCGTGGCGACCCAGGTCGCAGAGATTTTTGCCGGCGATATCGACTTCCACCGCGCTCTGCGCAAAGGCGACCGTTTTTCCATTGTTTACGAGACGCTGGAGGGCGACGGCGAACCCCTGCGCAACGGCAGGGTGTTGAGCGCAGAGTTTGTCAATGGCGGCAAGACCCACCAGGCACTGTGGTTCCGCGACCCAGTCTCCAGCGGCAAGGGGGGCTATTACACGATGGCTGGCCAGAGCTTGCGCCGGGCTTATCTGGCCTCGCCCATGGAGTTTTCGCGGGTCACCAGCGGTTTCAAGATGCGTTTCCATCCCATTTTGCAAAAATGGGCGGCGCACTTGGGCGTCGATTACGCTGCCCCGACCGGGACGCCAGTGCGCAGCGTGGGCGACGGCACTGTCGAATTCGCGGGCGTACAAAACGGGTTTGGCAATGTGGTGATCATCAACCACCGCAACCAGCACAGCACCGTCTATGCTCACCTGAGCCGCATCCTGGTACGCAAGGGGCAAGCCGTGAGCCAGGCCGATACTGTTGGTGCGGTAGGTGCCACAGGCTGGGCCACCGGCCCCCACTTGCACTTCGAGTTCCGCGTCAACGGTCGGCATCAGGACCCATTGACGATCGCGCGCCAGAGCGAGGCGGTGCCGGTCAGTGCGCAGGCTCGGCCCCTGTTCAAGCGCGCCGCAGACATGGCGCAGGTCGCACTGGCGGGCGCCGCATCCTTGCAGCGCGCCAACGCCGAATAGCGCTCACGCCGGGGCACAAGGTGGCAGAGCTCTACCTGGGGCTGATGTCCGGCACCTCACTCGACGGCGTCGATGGCGTTCTCATTGATTTTTCTGGGCCGACGCTGTCGGTGCTGGCTCATGCCAGCACACCCCTGCCTGCGGGCTTGCGCGCCGAGTTGCTGGCGCTGAACACGTCCGGCTCCGATGAACTGCACCGCGCCGCGCTGGCCGGCAACGCGCTGGTGCGGGTCTACGCCAGGGTGGTGCAGTCGCTGCTGGCCGACAGCCAGACAGACGCCCGGCAGGTGCTGGCCATTGGTGCCCATGGCCAGACCGTTCGGCACCAACCCCGGGCATTTGACGGCACCGGCTACACCTTGCAATTGAACAATCCGGCACTGCTCGCCGAGTTGTGCAGCATTGACGTGGTCGCTGACTTCCGCAGCCGTGACGTGGCCGCGGGCGGGCAGGGGGCGCCGCTGGTGCCCGCATTCCATCACTCGGTCTTCGGCGGCAGCGGCGTGCCGATCGCCGTTCTGAATCTGGGCGGCATGGCCAATTTGACGGTACTCGGCGCGCAGACCGGGGATGTGGTGCTCGGCTTTGACAGCGGGCCTGGCAACGTCTTGATGGACGCCTGGTGCCTGAGCCACCGGGGAGCGTCCTTTGACCAGGACGGCGCATGGGCGCGCAGTGGTCAGGTCCACGCCGGGCTGCTGGCCAAACTGCGCACCGAGCCTTTTTTCAAGCTGGCGCCACCGAAAAGCACGGGGCGGGACCTGTTCAACCCGTCTTGGCTGGCCACTGCATTAGCCCCTTTTCCCGACATTCATCCGACGGATGTACAGGCAACGCTGGCCGAACTGACCGCGCTCAGCTGCGCCGATGCCTTGCTGACTTGGGGTGCTGCGAGTCGGGAATTGCTGGTGTGCGGCGGCGGCGCTCACAACATGCACCTGATGGCGAGGCTGCAAGCGGCTTTGCCAAGAGTGATGGTGATGGATTCCGAAGCACGAGGCCTGCCACCCCTGCAGGTGGAGGCAGCCGCCTTCGCTTGGCTGGCCCGCCAAACGATCAACCGATTTCCGGGTAACCTGGGTCGGGTGACGGGCGCCGCCGGTGCCCGGGTGCTGGGTGCCGTCTACCCGGCCTGAACCGGGTGCTGTACTCAGGTCGAGAAGCTTGACCCGCAACCGCAGGTGGTGGTGGCGTTGGGGTTCTTGATCACGAACTGGGCGCCCTGCAGGTCTTCCTTGTAGTCGATCTCAGCCCCAACGAGGTACTGGTAACTCATGGCATCGATCAACAAGGACACGCCGTTCTTGGTCATGGTGGTGTCGTCTTCGTTGGTGATTTCATCAAATGTGAAACCATACTGGAAGCCAGAACATCCCCCGCCCTGCACAAACACACGCAGCTTGAGCTCGGGGTTTCCCTCTTCGGCGATCAGGTCGGCCACCTTGGCCGCAGCGCTGTCGGTGAACAGGATGGGACTGGGCATCTCGGTCTGAATATTTTCTGCAACGGCGCTCATGGCTTGCTCCAAAGGTTATCTGCCAAATAGTACAGCAATTTGCTCGGGAACTCGGCTACTGGTTGTTTGCCGCTAACACCAGTGTGGGCTTTTCCTCCGTGCCGCCGAGCAACGGGCGCATCTGGCCATCGATCAAGGCACCCTGGTGCATTTCCAGCGCGGCATACTGAACGTCGCCCTGAATTCTGGCCTTGGGCTGTAATTCAAGCAGATGCGCCGCGTGCACCGGTCCGGTGACGCTCCCGTTGATGATGATGTGATCGGCGCGAATGTCGCCGGTCACAGCCCCGGTTTCAGAGATGACGAGGATAGAGGCGCCGTCTCCCCGCGCCAGCACACTGCCCAGGATAATGCCATCGACGCGCAGGCCTTCAGAGAACTGGATGTGGCCGTCAATCTGTGTGCCTTCGGCAATCAGGCTTTTGATGGGTGGTTGCTTTTTCTTGTTGAACATGTGCAGGCCTGTCGGTGCTACCTTGGGGAGCCCGACTATAACTTGATGGTCTGCGTCGCCTTGACCTGCGCCCCATCCAAAACCCGGGCAGTCACGGCCTTGACGGTGGTTTGGGGCGGCAACGCCAGAACGCCCTCGGCCCGACCATATTGCCGGAATTTGAGAAGCTGCCCACCCTCCGGCAGGGTCGCGGTCCATGCCTTGCCATTCTGAAGCCCGGAAAAACTGACCTCTAGGCGGCCGCTGAACTCGCCGGGATTCTTGATCGGCTGGATCACCAGCACCTGCCACTTGAGTTCACGGCCATTGGCCACCTCGGCCTGCAGCCCGCGAATGGCGATACCGGCGGCACCGACGGTGGGAATGAGTTTTTCAAAAAACCCGAGGTCATCCCGCAGCCGGAGGTTGTCGGCCTCCAGTTGCCGGCTTTGCTGCAGCAGCTTTTCTTGCGCCACCTTTTCGGAGGTGAGCAGGGTGCTGGCGGTGTTGGCCACAGATTGCGCCTTGTCCAGCGCATCCTTGACAGTATCGAGTTCAACCCGCAGCGCAGCCGCCTCAGCGCGGAGCTGCTGCATGCGCTCGCGGCTGGCGGAGTCCAGCCCGGCAATGTTCTTGCCAAACTCGAAAGCCCAGAGCGAGATGGCCGCGCAGAAGCCGAGCGCCACTGCCAGAACAACCCAGCGCAGCGGCCAGGGTAAGGCACTGCGGATGGCCATGCGCGGGGCGCTGACCGTCAAGCGGCGAAGGAATAGACGGGTCCGCATCGGACAATCAGTCTAGCAGGCCGAATACTGTCGCTAAAACAAACAGCCGCTGCGGCATCGCTGCCGCAACGGCTGTACCTTGGTAGCGCTCAAGCAGCGCAACGCAAGAGAAGATCAGCGTTTGCTGAACTGTTTACGGCGGCGGGCACCATGGAAGCCCACCTTCTTGCGCTCGACCTCGCGGGCATCGCGGGTCACGAAACCGGCTTTGCTGAGTTCGGGTTTGAGCGTCGCGTCGTAGTCGATCAGGGCGCGTGTGATGCCGTGGCGCACGGCGCCAGCCTGGCCCGACTCGCCGCCGCCTGCCACATTGACCATGATGTCAAAGGTCTGGGCGTGGTTGGTCAGCATCAGGGGCTGCTTGCAAATCATGATGGAGGTTTGACGCCCGAAGAATTTTTCGATGTCTTTGCCGTTCACCACGATCTGGCCGGAGCCTTTTTTCAGGAAGACGCGGGCGACGCTGGATTTGCGACGGCCGGTGCCATTGTTCCAATCACCAATCATGTCATGGCTCCTTAAATTTCCAACACTTTGGGTTGCTGGGCGGTGTG
>JBAXMQ010000038.1:0-24973 GCA_037134215.1 Betaproteobacteria bacterium | reverse complement strand
GTGGCTGAACGCATCGCCGGGCAGCACGGCCATGTCGACTTCAACCTCATCCCCTGGGTGATTTACACCAGCCCCGAAATCGCCTGGGTCGGGCAAACCGAACAGCAGCTCAAGGCCAGTGGCCACGCTTACAAGGCGGGTACGTTTCCGTTTTTGGCCAATGGCCGCGCACGTGCGCTGGGCGACACCACCGGCATGGTCAAGATGCTGGCGGATGCAGCAACAGACGAAATTCTCGGCGTCCACATTGTGGGTCCAATGGCCAGTGAACTGATTGCCGAGTGCGTCGTGGCGATGGCGTTCCGGGCCAGCAGTGAAGACTTGGCGCGGATTTGCCACGCGCACCCCTCACTCAGCGAGGCCACCAAGGAGGCAGCCCTGGCGGTGGACAAGAGAACGCTCAACTTTTAAGTGCAGGCGTTTTGTCCCCAGTAAATTCTTTGGCCCGACTTTTGCGCAAGGGCAGTTCGTGGTGCGGGTGACAGAGGCCTACCACCGCGAGCTGCAAGAGTGCGGATACGCCAGCGACCCCGCGCAATTGCGCGGCGTTGACGCGTTAGAGCGATGCGCTGTAGCTTGGCAACACTACAGGGACCAGCGGTCCAATGCGCTCAAAAAGCTCATCAACCGCCCGGAAATTCCCCGTGGCGTGTACCTTCATGGCGGTGTCGGCCGTGGAAAAAGCTTCCTGATGGATTGTTTTTTTGCTGCCGTCCCGATCCGCCGCAAGACCCGCCTGCATTTTCATGAATTCATGCGGGAGGTGCACCGCGAATTGGCGCAACTGCAAGGCACGGTCAATCCCCTGGATGCCCTGGGCAGGCGCATCGCCGACAAATACCGCTTGATCTGCTTTGATGAGTTCCACATCGCCGACATCACAGACGCCATGATTTTGCATCGCCTGTTGAAGGCACTGTTTGACCACGGGGTCGGCTTCGTCACGACGTCCAACTTCAGGCCCGATGATTTGTACCCGAACGGCCTGCACCGCAGCCGTCTGCTCCCGGCCATCGCCTTGCTCAATGAGAAGCTCGAGGTGGTGAATGTGGACAACGGCACCGACTACCGTCGGCTGACCCTCGAACAGCTCAAGCTCTACCTCACGCCTTGGGGGCCATCATCGACGCAGGGCCTGGAAGATGCCTTCAACCGACTGGCCGAGTCCCAGGACGAAAACCCGGTGCTGTCCATCGAGTCGCGACAGATTCGCGCGCTACGGCGGGCAGGTGGTCTGGTCTGGTTTGATTTCAAGACCCTGTGCGGTGGTCCCCGGTCGCAGAACGATTACCTTGAAATCGCCGCCCAGTTTCACACCGTATTTTTGAGTGATGTGCCGCTGATGCCGGTGCGCATGGCATCCGAGGCGCGCCGCTTCACCTGGTTGGTGGATGTTTTGTATGACCGCAGGGTCAAACTGATCATGTCAGCAGAAGTGGCACCCGAGGCGCTCTACACCGAAGGCCCGCTGGTCCACGAGTTTCCTCGCACCGTGTCGCGTCTCAATGAAATGCAGTCCACCGCGTACTTGGCGCTGGAGCGGCGGCAGGTGGACACGAGCTTGACATGATGCGAACGCCCTTGACGTGGTGCCTCGCCCTGTTGCAACTGGCCCTGCAAGCACAGGCCCTGGCACAGGCGGTCTCGCCGTCGCAGCCCCCGATGGACTGGCAAGCTGAGCGCAGCCGCATTGCTGCCGAGCGCGCCAGCGAGACGTCGCGCTATGAAAATGAGGAACGCCACTGCTACGCCCGCTTTGCGGTCAGCGATTGCCTGGCGGCCAACCGGCGGTTTCGGCGTGCCGCGATGGACGATCTGCGGCGGCAAGAGTTGTCTCTGGACGGTTTTGAGCGCAAAAACAAGGCCTTGGACCAGATCGAACGCATTCGCGACAAAATGGCGACGCAGGGCGGCCGGCCGGACGGCCCATGACCGTCCGCCCCTTGGCAACACCCCCGGAATTGCTGTCGGCGGTCCGCAACGCTTTTTCAGCGGGTGGCGTGCTGTCCAGGATGGTGAATTCATTTCGGCCACGCCCGGGTCAATCCGAAATGGCGGAGGCGATTGCCTTGACCTTGGTCGAGGGCGGAGCACTAGTGATTGAGGCCGGAACTGGCATTGGCAAGACTTACGCGTACCTTGTGCCCGCTTTGCTCAGTGGCAACCGTCTGCTGGTGTCCACGGCCACCAAGACCTTGCAGGACCAATTGTTCGAGCGCGACCTGCCAGGCCTGGTGCAGGCGCTGGGCCTGTCGGTCCGTACCGCGCTGCTCAAGGGTCGTGCCAGTTATCTGTGTCAACACCGTCTGAGCCTTGCGCGTGAGCAGTTCGACGCATCAGATCACGCCCTCTTGTCCGACCTGGCTCGTGTCGAGGTTTGGTCCCAGGGCACCCGGACCGGCGACTTGGCCGAGTTGCCCGGGCTGGACGAACGCTCGCCCCTCAACCCAGCCATCACCTCGACCCGTGACAATTGTCTCGGGTCACAGTGCCCCAGTTTCCGGGCCTGCCATGTCAACCAGGCCCGCCGGGATGCCTTGGCAGCTGACATCGTGGTGGTCAACCATCACCTGTTTTTTGCGGATCTGGCGGTGCGCGAGTCCGGGCTGGCCGAGCTGTTGCCAACGGTACAAACGGTGATCTTCGACGAAGCCCATGGGCTCAATGACACCGGTGCGCAATTCCTTGGTCAGCAGCTCAGCACCGGCCAATGGATGGATGTGGCACGCGACCTCCTGATCATCGGCGCGCGACACGCGCGGGGCTGGAGCGATTGGCCGCAACTGGCCGCCGACATCGAAGGCGCTGCCCGGGACTGGCGGCTGCTTGCCGGCAGACAAGTACCAGGAGCGAGGTTGCGCTGGTTGGGGCTATCGCCTGAGACACTGGATGATCAAGCGTGGCAGGCGGCGATGGATGGGATGGCCTTAGCTTGCCAGGCTGCAGACGACGCGCTGCAGGCTGTGCAGGAGACCGGTCCTGAACTGCTGCGCCTGGCCGAACGCCTGGGTGTGCTGATGGCGCGTCTGGCTGCATTTCGTGGGCCTTGCCAGGCCAACTCAGTGCGGTGGCTGGAAGTTGGTACCCATCTGAAGCTGGTCGAAACGCCCCTCGACATCGCTGAAACGGTCCAAGCCAGGCTCATTCAGCCCCTGAGCGACCCGGCCAACCCGCGCTCCTGGATTTTCACGTCGGCAACTCTGGGCAACGACGACGGGCTGACGTGGTTTACCGAACCCTGCGGCCTGGTCGGTGCCCGGATTCTGAAAATCGACAGTCCGTTTGACTATGCGTCGCAGGCGGGGCTTTACGTGCCGGCGCACCTGCCCAGGCCCAGTGATCCGGGTCATGGTCTGGCGGTGGCCGATGTTGTGGTGGACGCTGCCCGTATTCTGGGGGGACGAACGCTGGTGTTGACCACCAGTTTGCGCGCCCTGCAAGTGATCAGCGAGGCTTTGCAAGCCCGGTTGGCCAATGCTGATGGCCTCACAGTGCTGGTGCAGGGGCAGGGGTCAAAACGCCAACTGACGCAGCGTTTCCTTGATGGCAATCGGGGGGGACAGGCGGGCTGCGTGCTGATCGCGTCTGCCTCATTTTGGGAAGGCGTCGACATTCCAGGGTCAGCCCTACAGATGGTGGTCATCGACAAACTGCCATTTCCGTCGCCGGGCGATCCGCTGGTCGAGGCGCGTTCGCTTCGCCTGGAGCAGGCTGGCCGCAACGTGTTCAGGGACTACGCCTTGCCCGAAACCTCGGTCGTGCTCAAGCAGGGTGCGGGCCGCCTCATACGCCATGAGTCAGACCGCGGGGTGCTGGTGGTTTGCGATACCCGTCTGACGCAGATGGGCTACGGGCGACGTCTCTTGGCGTCACTGCCGACCATGCGCCGGATCGACAGCGAGGCAGGATTTTTGGCCTACTTGGAGGACCTCACCAAAATTTCCACCATGGCTCATCCCTCTTTCTGAGCCCAGCCGACGTCAGGCTGCTTTGGGGAAAGTTGCTGACCAAGATGCGTTGCGCATCATCGCGCAGCTGAGACATGCCGAGCGCGTCGTAGGACTTGACCAAGATATACAGCGCCTCTTCAACCGCCGGCGTGCCTTGATGGTCGGCCACAGCCAACTGAGCCCGGTTGATGGCGGCCACATAAGCGCCCTTACTCAGGTAATGGCGGGCCACATGCACCTCGTAATCGGCCAGCGAATTGACAATGTAGGCCATGCGTTGGCGTGCGTCCGGGCTGTACCGCGAATCTGGGAATCGGGAGACCAACTCCTTGAATGACTCGAACGATTCCTTGGCAGCTTTCTGGTCTCGCTCGGAAAGGTCCTGTCGCGTTACAGAAGAAAAAAGGCCCAGGTCGTCGTTGAAATTCACCAATCCCTTGAGGTAGAGCGCGTAGTCAAGGGCCGGACTGGCAGGATGCAGTTTCAGAAATCGGTCAAGGGTGGCAATCGCCTGTGGCGCCTCGGCTCCCTTGTAGTGAGCGTAGGCCTTGTCTAATTGTGCCTGCTGGGCCAGCGGTGTTCCGGCAGCCCGGCCTTCGAGTTTGTCGAAAAGGACGATGGCCTTGTCAAAGGCGCCGGCATTCATCTCGTCCTTAGCCTCTGCGTACAGCTTGTCCGTGCTCCAACCCGCCGTTGTATCGGTGCTGACCGTCGAGCAGGCGTTGAGGAGGAGTGCCAGGCCCATGACCGCGCCCGAACAGACCACCGATAATTTGCCACTAAGCATTGAGGACAGCCTTCTTGAACAACACCAAAGGCATTATATCGGTCGGGTCGTCCGAGGACGATACTGAAGATCTGGCCGAGGCCACATTGGAGTTACGACCGTGGCAGGTCGGCACGGCTGAGCACGGCATGCGCCTAGACCAAGCCCTTGCCATCGTGGTGCCTGAATTTTCCCGCAGCTACCTGCAGCAATTGATTCTTGCTGGCGCAGTCTGCGTCAATGGCGGAAGGGTGAGCAAATCTTCGATGCGGCTGAAGGCCAGCGATGCCGGCACCCTTGAAATGCGCCCCACCTTGCAAAGCCAGGCCTTCAAGCCCGAGGTCATGGCGCTAGACGTGGTGCATATAGACCCTCACCTGATGGTCATCAACAAGCCGGCTGGGCTGGTGGTCCACCCGGCTCCCGGCAACTGGACGGGCACCCTGATGAATGGACTGCTCGGGTTTGACTCGGCTTTCACGGCATTGCCTCGGGCTGGCATCGTTCATCGCCTTGACAAAGACACCAGCGGGTTGATGGTGGTGGCCCGGACGCGCTCGACAATGGATGCGCTGGTTCGCGCCATCGCTGCACGAGAGGTTCAGCGGCACTACCTGGCCCTGGCCCATGGTCACTGGTCCGGGGCAGAACAGCGTGAAGTGGCTTGTGCAATTGGTCGTGATCAACGACACCGCTTGCGCATGGCTGTGGTCGACCTTGGCACGCAGTCGGGCAAAGAGGCCAGAACTGACATCACACTGCTGCAGAATGCCGCAGTCCAAGCTGGGTGCTTGGTTCGATGCGCGCTGCAGACAGGTCGAACCCACCAAATCCGGGTCCACATGGCCTGGCTTGGTCACCCGCTGGTGGGAGATCAGGTTTATGGCGGTGCCCCCGCGGCCGGGATGACGCGTCAGGCCCTCCACGCCCGCCGACTGGCCTTTACGCATCCCGTGACGGGACAGGCTATGGTGTTCGAGTCCGACGTTCCGCATGATTTTCAGGACGCGTTGAGCCAGTGGCGCCTGCGCTACAATTAAATTGATCGTCGGATTTTGGTCAACACAGTGACCCCCGGCGACATCGTCCGCGCCGCAGTCTCTTCGACTTGCCTGATGCGCTGCCTTGAACCGACATGATGCGGCACACTCACAGTGCCTGTTCCGGAACTGTCTGACACATGAACACGGCAACCGCCAAGCGTGTATTGGAAACCGCCTTGATTTGCGCCCAGCAGCCTCTGCAGTTGCGGGATTTGCGCACGCTTTTTGATGATGAATTGGGCGCAGATACCCTCAAGCAGTTGCTGCTTGAACTGCAACTGGAATGGTCGGGGCGCGGTGTGGAATTGGTGGCTGTGGCAACTGGGTGGCGATTCCAAAGCCGTCCCGAAATGCGCCTTTACCTGGACCGGCTACACCCTGAAAAACCTCCGCGCTACAGCCGCGCCACATTGGAGACGCTGGCCATCATCGCCTACCGGCAACCGGTCACCCGCGGCGATATTGAAGACATCCGGGGTGTCACGGTCAACTCCTTGATCATCAAGCAGCTGGAAGACCGGGGCTGGGTGGAGGTCATCGGACACCGGGAGACCGTGGGTCGGCCGGCCCTGTTGGCCACCACCCGGCAATTTCTTGACGACCTCGGGCTGGGATCTCTGGAGCAGTTGCCCTTGCTGGACACGCCAGCGCAGCAGGCTCAGGTGCTGGCTGCCGGTGCGCCGGGGGAACCGGCAAACCAGACCGATGACGAGTCCCCACCCGGGCCGCAATTCCTTTTTTGACGGGATGCCATGATGATTGAAAACAATGCCGATTCACCTGAGGACGTCCCGGCGGTGGCGGTGCCTGAGCCGCGACCTGTCCCGGACAGGCTGGCACCTTATGACGACGCTGCCATCGTCCGCTTCAGCGATGTGGTGTCGGGTCAGTTTGACGCAGACGAGGCGGTGCCTGATCTCGTACCGCCCAAGCGCGTCCTGGCGCCACAAGCTGAATCCCCCAAATTGCACAAGGTGCTGGCCCAAAGTGGCATGGGCTCCCGGCTGGAGATGGAGCAGCTGATCATGGAGGGTCGGATTACAGTGAACAACGAACCGGCCCATATCGGTCAGCGCATCCAGTTTGGTGACCATGTCAAGGTCAATGGCAAACCGATCCGGATTCGCATCGATGCGCCACCGGCACGGGTCATCGCGTACCACAAACCAGTGGGCGAAGTTGTGACGCACGATGACCCGCAGAACCGGCCCACCGTTTTCCGGCGGCTGCCCAAACTGTTTCAAGGCAAGTGGCAGTCGGTTGGACGTCTGGACATCAACACTGAGGGCTTGCTGCTGTTCACGAGCTCTGGGGAACTGGCCAACAATCTGATGCACCCGCGATTTGGACTTGAACGCGAGTACGCTGTGCGGGTCCTGGGCGCTCTGAGCAAGGAAGAGAAGCAGCGGCTGACCGAGGGGGTCAAACTGGACGATGGCATGGCCCAGTTCGGCACCATTGATGAAGGCGGTGGGGAGGGTTCAAACACATGGTACAGGGTCACGATTTCAGAGGGGCGAAATCGTGAAGTGCGTCGTATGTTCGAGGCTGTGGGTCATGCGGTCAGCCGGCTCATCCGCATTCGTTACGGTGCCATGCTGCTGCCGCGCGGCCTCAAGCGCGGGGCCTGGATGGAGCTTGACGATGCGGACATCAAAGGCCTGATGCAGGCGGCGACGGTGGGTCGACGGTCTGCCGGTGGCGATGGACAGCCAGCCGCACAGGGCGATGCCGGCGAAGGCGCTGGGCGAAGGGGTAACCGTGGCATGCGCGGCCGTCCTTCACGCGGTGTCAGCGGGTCTTTGCGCACGACGCAGGCGGGTCGGCCGCAAGGCGGGCCGGGCGGGGCGTCCTCGGAGCGTAAAAACCGTGGCGATGGCGGCGACCGGTCAGTGGGCGGCGGTCAGCCCGATCCGATGAAGACGGCATTTGGTTATATCGGCGCTGACAGTTTCACGCGCCAAAGGCAGGGACAAGGGCAGGGGCAAAGACGGCAGGCATCTGGCGGACCCGGAACAGGATCTCGCCGCGGCGGACGGGGACGCTGAGTTCATCCCTCTCAGCTAAAATGGCTTGCTTTGCTCTGTTTGCAAAATTTTTCACCAGTTCAGGACACCTCATGACTATCGAACGTACCCTTTCCATCATTAAGCCTGACGCCGTCGCCAAAAACGTCATCGGCCAAATTTATGCGCGTTTTGAAGCAGCGGGCCTGCGCGTGGTTGCAGCTCGCATGGCTCACTTGTCCCGCCGTGAAGCGGAGGCTTTTTATGCCGTTCACAAAGCACGGCCATTTTTCAATGACTTGGTTGAGTTCATGATTTCTGGCCCGGTCATGATTCAGGCGCTCGAAGGCGACAACGCCATTCTGAAGAACCGCGACTTGATGGGCGCCACAGACCCCAAGAAGGCTGCGGCTGGCACCATCCGTGCCGATTTCGCCGACAGCATTGATGCCAATGCTGTTCATGGCTCAGATGCCCCCGAGACGGCTGCGGCGGAAATTGCGTTCTTCTTTCCCGGCATGAATATTTACACGCGTTAAGCGATGCAATGACGGCTAATCTGCTCGATTTCGATCTCGAGGGCTTGGCCGTTTTTTGCGAACGGCTCGGCGAAAAACGTTTCCGTGCGGTTCAACTTTTTCGCTGGATTCATCAAAAGGGGGCTGCCCGTTTTGATGACATGACAGACCTCGCCAAGTCGCTTCGGCACAAGCTGTCTACAACAGCGCATGTGGCGGCATTGCCCGTTCTTTCGCAACACCTCTCGGCGGACGGCACCATCAAGTGGTTGTTCGACGTGGGTGACGGTGATGCGGTCGAGACGGTGTTCATTCCCGAGGATGATCGCGGCACGCTGTGTATTTCTTCGCAAGCAGGCTGCGCTGTGGGTTGCCGCTTTTGTTCGACCGGCCACCAGGGATTCAGTCGGAACCTGACGACGGCTGAAATCGTGGCTCAGCTCTGGTTTGCCGAGCATTTTCTTCGGGTACACCTCCAGCGGTCCGAACGGGTCATCTCCAATGTGGTCATGATGGGAATGGGCGAGCCGCTTCAGAATTACACAGCCCTGGTACCGGCGTTGCGTGTGATGCTGGACGACCATGGTTACGGACTGTCCCGTCGGCGCCTGACCGTGTCGACCTCGGGGGTTGTTCCCATGATGGACCGACTGGCGTCCGACTGCCCGGTGGCGCTGGCTGTGTCTCTGCATGCACCGGACGACGTCTTGCGCAGCCAACTCGTGCCTTTGAACCGGAAGTACCCGATCGCCGAATTGCTGGCGGCCTGTGTCCGATACTTGCAGCACGCGCCGCGCGACTTCATCACCTTTGAGTACTGCATGCTGCAAGGTGTCAATGATCAAGTCTCCCATGCCCAGGCTTTGGTCCGCCTCGTGCAGGCCCATGCCCAAGCGGGACTGAACTGCAAGTTCAACCTCATCCCGTTCAATCCATTCCCGGCCTCCGGTCTTTTGCGATCAGCGGACGCTCAGGTGCAGGCGTTTGCGCAGGTGTTGACTGACGCCGGCATCGTCACGACCGTCCGGAAAACGCGTGGCGATGATATCGATGCGGCTTGCGGTCAGCTTGCCGGCGACGTGGTGGACAGAACCGGTGTCGACAAGCGCATCGTCGAGCAAAGGCGCATCGTCTTGCACCCCGCGACGTCCAGGGTGCGGGCTGTGGTCGAGACCTGACCATGCCTGACATCGTTGCACGTCGAATGGTGATCTGGATGAACTCAGCGCTCCTGCTTGCCCTTGTGCTGACTTGCGCAGCGGTGACCGGTTGTGCCGCTCGGGGTGACGGAGCTTGGGCGGGCACAACGGGTGCTGGTGGGGACATCATGACCGCGTCGGACGAGCCCGAAGCGCGCAAACGCGCCCGCATCCGCCTCGAATTGGCCTTGGGGTATTTCGAGCAGGGTCAGACCACGGTCGCGCTCGACGAGCTCAAACAATCCCTCGCGATCGACCCAGGATTCGCGCCTGCGCACAATCTGCGGGGCCTGATCTACCTGCGACTGAACGATTTGCGTACGGCCGAGGAGGGCTTTCGCAGGGCTCTGCAGCTGAGTCCGCGCGACCCTGCTGTCATGCACAACCTGGGCTGGCTGCTCTGCCAGCAGTTGCGTTGGCCGGAATCCTTTCAGCGGTTTGAGCAGGCCCTGGCTGATCCTCAATATGCCGAGCGGGCCAAGACCTTTCGCGCGCTTGGACTTTGTCAGGCACGTGCGGGCCTGTTGCCTGAGGCAGAACGCAGCCTGATGCAGTCGTTTGAGTCTGATGCGGGCAACCCGGTGACCAGCTTCAATCTGGCCTTGCTTCTTTACCAACGCCGGGAACCGACGCGTGCCCGGTTTTACCTTCGTCGCCTGAACAATGGTGAGCTGGCCAACGCCGAGACTTTATGGCTGGGCATCAAGGTGGAGCGGGCTTTGGACAACCCGGATGCAGTGGTTCAATTGGGCTCGCAACTGATCAAACGTTTTCCGCAGTCGCGGGAAACCGCGTCTTATCAAAGGGGTGATTTTGATGAATGAGCCTGGCGTTCAAGATCAAAACCCATCTGTCCCTGAGGCATCAACGCCCAAGGCGCCGGTTGTGACCGCCGGGGCCCTGCTGCGTGAGGCCCGCATGGCTCAGGGCTTGCATATCGCTGCACTGGCCGTGAGTTTGAAAGTCCCGGTCAAGAAGATTGAAGCTTTGGAAGCGGATCGGCTTAGTGAGTTGCCTGATCTTGTGTTCGTCCGGGGGTTGGCATCAAGCATTTGTCGGGTGCTGAGGATCGCACCTGGCCCTGTGCTGGAGCGTCTTCCGGCCAGTGCTCAACCCAGTCTCGGCCCAGATGCGACCGGGCTGAATGCGAGTTACCGTGTCAGCGGTGATCGATCTGTTTGGCCCGGCTTGGAGCGGCTGTCCCGCCCCTATGCCGTAGCGATTCTTGCGCTCGTTCTTGGCGCGGTTGCGATGGCTGTCCTGCCGCTCAAGGCCCATCGTGAGGCCACGGTGAGTCCGTCAGTCGATGTGGCGGCCACGCCCCCGCCATCGTCACTCCCGTCTGCCCCGACGGTGCAAAGTGCTTCTGCTCAACAGCGGGAGGCGCTTGCTGAGCCGGCACCCGTCGTGGTGCCGTCCGATTCGCCTTCCGATGTCTCGGTCAAAGCCGTGGTTGCCGGTTCTGGTTCCCGTACCGGGGTTCTGGTGTTACAGGCGCGCGGGGCGTCCTGGGTGGAGGTCATTGACGCCACGGGTATGGTTCAATTGAGGAAGATCATGAGCGAGGGTGAGGTTCGGGGTGTGACCGCACCACTGCCACTGTCCGTCGTGCTGGGGCATGCAGAGGTGGTGGCGGTATCAGTCCGTGGTGCCCCGTTCGAGATTCAAGGTATGACCAAAGACAAAGTGGCTCGTTTTGAGGTGAAGTGATGGAACCCTGCAAAGCTATTGAAATTGCGGCCCCGGCGGCTCGGCGGTCGCTCCAGGCGCAAGTTCGCTGGAACTCGCGCGTCGTGACGGTGGGCGGCGATGCGCCCGTGCGCGTGCAGTCGATGACCAACACCGATACCGCCGACGCCATTGGCACCGCGATCCAAGTCAAGGAATTGGCTTTGGCAGGCTCTGAAATGGTGCGGATCACGGTGAATACGCCGGAAGCTGCGCAAGCCGTGCCCTATGTGCGTGAACAACTCGACCGGATGGGCATTGATGTGCCCTTGGTGGGTGATTTTCATTACAACGGTCACCGGTTGCTGACCGATTTTCCCGACTGTGCACAGGCCCTCTCGAAATACCGGATCAATCCCGGTAACGTGGGCAAGGGGGACAAGCGTGACAAGCAGTTCGGCCTCATGATCGAAGCGGCGATACGCTGGGACAAGTGCGTGCGCATCGGTGTCAACTGGGGCAGTCTGGATCAGGAGTTGCTTGCCCAACTGATGGACGACAACAGCCGGCGCGCAAACCCCTGGAGCGCCAAGTCGGTGATGTACGAGGCTTTGATCACCTCTGCGACCGAGTCGGCTCGCCAAGCGGTCGGTTTGGGCATGAGTCCGAACCAGATCATTCTGTCTTGCAAAGTGAGCGGCGTTCAGGATCTGGTCTCCGTTTACCGTGAGTTGGCGCGTCGGTGTGATCACGCCTTGCACCTTGGCCTTACCGAAGCCGGGATGGGTAGCAAAGGCGTGGTGGCATCCAGCGTAGCATTGGGTATCCTGCTGCAAGAGGGTATTGGGGACACCATACGGGTGTCTTTGACGCCCCAGCCTGGCGAAGCACGCACTCAGGAAGTGGTGATTGCTTCCGACATTCTTCAGGCACTTGAACTCCGCTCCTTTGTTCCGAGTGTGACCGCCTGTCCGGGGTGCGGCCGAACCACGAGCACCACCTTTCAGGAACTGACCCAGCAGATCGAGGGTTTTTTGCGATCACAGATGCCGGTATGGCGAGAACAATACCCTGGCGTGGAAAATCTCAGGGTCGCCGTCATGGGCTGCATCGTCAATGGTCCGGGGGAGAGCAAGCATGCCGACATCGGTATCAGCCTCCCCGGCACTGGCGAGGCGCCCGCTGCCCCGGTATTTATCGATGGTGAAAAGCGCATGACGCTCAGAGGGGCCGATATTGCCCAGGAGTTCCAGAAAATCGTAGAGGACTATATCGAGCAAAGGTTTGGCAAAACAGTGCCTGCAACTGCCGCATGAGTCCCTCAATGAAAGACAAGGAGCCCGCCAACAAGGCGGCCAGATTGACAGGCGTCAAGGGCATGAACGATGTCCTGCCGCCGGATTCTGCGGCCGTCGAATGGCTCGAGGCCAAGGTCCGAGCCTTGATGGCGCGTTACGCCTACCGCAACATCCGCACCCCTATCGTCGAGCGCACACCCCTCTACACGCGCGGGCTGGGCGAGGTCACCGACATCGTCGAAAAAGAGATGTACACCTTTGAGGACCGCCTCAACGGCGATTCGCTGACCCTGCGCCCAGAATGTACGGCCGGTGTGGTGCGCGCGGCGGTCGAGCATTCGCTGCTGTACGACGGTGGCAAACGCCTGTATTACATCGGGCCCATGTTCCGGCACGAGCGGCCGCAACGAGGACGCTACCGGCAGTTTGACCAGATCGGCGCCGAGGCCCTGGGTTTTGGTGGCGCCGAGCTTGATGCGGAGCTGATTTTGTTGGCGGTGGCCCTGTGGCGAGACCTGGGACTGAGTGATGTGCGGCTTGAAATCAACAGCCTGGGCCAGCCCCCGGAACGCTTGCAGCACCGGCAGGCCCTGATTGCCTATTTCGAACAGCATGCCGACCTGCTGGATGATGATGCCCGCCGTCGCCTCTACAGCAACCCGCTGCGAATCCTGGACACCAAAAACCCGGCCATGCAGGCCATGGTTGCGGGGGCGCCTCGACTGCTCGATGGGCTGGGCCCGGATTCTCTGGCTCATTTCAACGGCTTGCGCGCGATCCTCGACGCCAACGGCATCACCTACACCGTCAACCCACGGTTGGTCCGGGGCATGGATTACTACAACCTCACGGTGTTTGAGTTCATCACCGATCGCCTGGGCGCTCAGGGCACGGTGTGTGCGGGTGGACGCTACGACTACCTGTTCGAACAACTGGGCGGCAAACCCTCCCCGGCGGTGGGTTGGGCGCTTGGGGTGGATCGCGTTTTGGACCTGGTCCGGGCGCAGGACGATGCCAGGGTGGAGGTCCCCTTGGACGCTTACGCCATCGTTGCTGACGTGACGACGATGCCGCTGGTGTTGCAGTCGCTGCAAGCGCTTCGGGCTGCCGGGGTCAGCGTGATGATGCATGCCAGCTCAGACGGCAGCATGGGCAGCTTGAAGTCGCAGTTCAAACGGGCCGACAGCAGCGGTGCGAGGTTTGCGCTGGTGTTCGGCGCCGAAGAGGTGGCCCAGGGGCTCGTTGCCGTCAAACCACTGCGTGACGCGGCTGGCGTGCAGGTCAGCCGGGCATTGGCTGACCTGGCGAACTGGGCGTCCACCCTACAATCGCCCCTCTAACCGGACTCGCCCATGGCCAACCAACTCGACCTTGAAGAACAAGAACAGCTCGACCAGCTCAAGCATTTCTGGAAGCAGTACGGCAATGCGATCACTTGGGTGCTTATTGTGGTCTTGGGCGGCTTTGCGAGCTGGAACGGTTACCAATACTGGCAACGAAACCAGGCCGCGCAGGCGGCAGCCATGTTCGACGAAGTCGATCGGATGGTGAAGACGGGTGATTTGAAGAAAATCGACCGTGCCTTTGCCGATATGAAAGACAAGTATGGGTCAACGGCTTATGGCCAGCAGGCGGCTTTGCTGGTGGCTCGCCAATACGTTGAGGCAGGTCAGGCCGATCCGGCCAAGGCTGCCCTGACCTGGGTGGTCGACAAGTCCGGCGACGCCGGCTATCAGGCCATTGCCCGTTTGCGGCTGGCGGCATTGTTGGCTGATGGCAAGGCCTATGACGATGCGCTCAAACAGTTGGGCGGCGAGTTTCCAGCCGCATTCACGCCTTTGGTGGCGGACCGCAAGGCGGATATTTTGATCTTGCAGGGCAAAAAAGAGCAGGCGCGGTCAGAGTACGAGAAGGCTTACCGTGGTTTTGAACAACGCACCGAATACCGCAGACTGGTCGAGTTCAAATTGAATGCACTGGGGGTTGATCCCCAACCTGTCACGGACGGCGCCACTGCCAAAGGCACACCGTGACCATGTTTTGCCGTCGCGTCCTGAAGGGTCGTTGGCTCTCCCTGTTGGTGGTGGCGCTGGCGCTCACGGGCTGCTCGGGCACACCGCAAAAAATCAAGCCAACTGAGCTTGGCCCCAATCCGGGGCTGCTGGGGGTGCGGCTGGCCTGGTCGGCCCAAATCGGGACGGTTGATTTTCCTTTGGACATCAAGGTTAATGGCGAGCAAATCACCCTCGCCGATGGCGACGGGGCCGTGGCACATCTGGATGCACGCACTGGTGCAGCGATCTGGCGTGGCAACGTCCAGAGCCCTGTCGGCGCTGGTGTTGGCAACGATGGGCGGCTGGTCGCTGTGCTCACGCGTGGCAATGAGCTGGTGGCCATGGCGTCGGGTCGCGAGCTTTGGCGGCAACAGGTGTCTGCGCAGGGTTTTACAGCGCCGCTGGTGGCTGGCGGGCGGGTGTTTTTGCTCACAGCCGATCGAGGTGTTTCGGCATTCGATGCTGCAACAGGCCGAAAGTTATGGAGCCAGCAGCGGCCCGGTGATGCGCTGGTGTTGCGCCAGTCGGGTGTCTTGCTGGCGGTGAACGACACCTTGGTGGTGGGACTTGGCGGGCGCCTGACGGGCCTGAACCCTGCTAACGGCAGCATCCGGTGGGAAGCCCCGCTTGCATCTCCCCGCGGGACCAACGACGTGGAGCGTCTGGTCGATCTCGTTGGCCCGGTCAGCCGTGACGGCGATGTCGTCTGTGCCCGCGCCTTCCAGGCGGCAGTCGGTTGTGTGAATGCGGCGCGCGGCAGTCTGATGTGGACCCGGTCAGCCTCGGGTGCGGTCGGCCTGCACGGGGATAGCCGGTCGGTCTTCGGTGTCGAGGGTGACGGGCGTGTCATTGCCTGGCGCCGCTCAGACGGCCAGCCCGCATGGACATCTGACCAGCTGCGCTACCGCGACCTGAGTGCACCCTTGGCTGTCGGTCGAGCGGTGGCGGTGGGCGACGGTGCTGGCTGGGTGCATTGGTTATCCCGTGAAGACGGTGCTTTGCTGACGCGGATGCCAACGGACGGTTCGGCTGTGGTTAGCGCGCCCGTTCTGGCGGGTGGCACGGTGGTGGTGGTGACTCGCAGGGGTGGCGTTTTCGGTTTCCGACCCGATTGACCTCGGGACGCTTGTCAATGAAACCTGTGATCGCCCTGGTGGGCCGACCGAACGTTGGCAAGTCGACCTTGTTCAACCGACTGACCAAATCGCGCGATGCCATCGTGGCCGACTATGCAGGTCTCACACGTGACCGCCATTACGGCAACGGCCGACAAGGCAAACACGAGTTCATCGTCGTCGACACCGGCGGCTTTGAGCCGGATGCCACCAGCGGTATCTACCGAGAAATGGCCAAGCAGACCCGTCAGGCGGTCGCTGAGGCCGATGTGGTCCTCTTCGTCGTCGATGCCCGGGAGGGCATTTCCGCGCAGGACCATGACATTGCCAAGTACCTGCGCCGCCTGGGCAAACCGACGGTGCTGGTGGCCAACAAGGCCGAGGGTTTGCGTGAAGGCACCCCATTGGTCGAATTCTTCGAGTTGGGTCTGGGCGATGTGCAGCCCGTGTCTGCCGCCCACGGTCAGGGTATCCGAGGCCTGATCGAGCTGGCACTGGCGCCCCTGGGCTTGCCCGAGGATGAGGCGGACGAGGCCGACGACGCCCATGGCACAGGCCCGGTGAAACTGGCGGTGGCAGGCCGGCCCAATGTGGGGAAATCCACCCTCATCAACACCTGGCTGGGCGAGGAGCGCCTGGTGGCTTTTGATCTGCCCGGAACCACCCGTGACGCGATTTCGGTGCCTTTTGAACGCAATGGCCAGAAGTTCGAACTGATCGACACAGCCGGTCTGCGGCGGCGTGGCCAGGTGTTTGAGGCCATTGAGAAGTTTTCCGTCGTCAAAACCCTGCAGGCCATTGAATCGTCGAATGTGGTGTTGCTGCTGATCGACGCCACGCAGGGCGTGACGGATCAGGATGCCCACATCGCCGGCTATGTGCTGGAAAATGGCCGTGCCGTGGTGATTGCGGTCAACAAGTGGGATGCCGTGGACGACTACCAGCGGGAATTGGTCAAGCGTTCCATCGAGACTCGGCTTCCCTTCCTCAAGTTCGCCAGCCTGCACCTGATTTCGGCGCAAAAGCGGCAGGGCTTGGGCCCCCTGTGGGCGTCCATCGTTCAGGCCCACAAGGCGGCTCATTGCAAGATGTCGACGCCGGTCTTGACCCGTTTGCTGCTGGAAGCCGTTCAGTTCCAGAGCCCGAAGCGGGCCGGCATGTACCGCCCCAAGTTGCGTTATGCCCATCAAGGTGGCATGAACCCGCCGGTGATCGTGATTCATGGCAACTCGCTGGAGCATGTCACCGACACTTACAAGCGCTTCCTGGAAGGCCGATTCCGCAAGGAGTTCGATCTGGTGGGAACGCCCCTGCGCATCGAGCTCAAGACCTCGAGCAACCCGTTCACCGACAAATAAGCACGGGCACGTCCTAGCGCCTAGACAATTCGCTGGCACTTTCCGGGGTTGGCCTGAGTTTTGTCTCTGGAGAGCGGGCCTGCTGTGGTATCGTCCCCCTCCAGTCATCATTCTTAAACACGGAGAATATCGTGAATAACAAAGGTCAGCTTCTTCAAGACCCCTTTCTCAACGCGCTGCGTCGGGAACATGTGCCGGTCGCCATCTACCTCGTCAACGGCATCAAGCTGCAGGGGCAGATTGAATCTTTTGACCAGTACGTGGTGCTTTTGCGCAACACCGTGACGCAAATGGTCTACAAGCATGCCATCTCGACCATCGTGCCAGGCCGTGCGGTGAACTTCTCCACGGGCGAGGGTGACGCACCTGCGGCCGCCTGATCGTCGGCCTGCCCCCACCCTGTTGGTTGGGGTAGACCTGGGGCTTCCCAATTTCGACGGCGAACTGGAAGAGCTGGGGTTGTTGGCGCAAACCGCTGGCCTGAACCCGGTTGCCAGGCTCACCTGCAAGCGCAAGGCGCCTGACGCCGCCCTGTTTGTGGGCAGCGGCAAGGCCGACGAGATCAAGCTGTTGGCGACCCAGCTGGGGGCGGTCGAAGTCCTGTTTGACCAAAGCCTGAGCCCGGCGCAACAACGCAATCTTGAGCGACACCTGGAATTGCCAGTCAATGACAGGACTCTGCTGATTCTGGAGATTTTTGGCCAGCGGGCGCGTAGCCACGAGGGCAAGTTGCAGGTTGAGCTGGCCCGTCAGCAGTACCTCAGCACCCGCCTGGTTCGTCGCTGGTCCCACCTGGAGCGCCAGAGCGGCGGCATCGGCATGCGCGGCGGCCCGGGTGAGACCCAGATCGAGCTGGACCGCCGCATGATTGGCGACAGCATCAAGAAGATCAAGGAGCGCTTGGGCAAGGTCAAACGCCAACGGCAGACCCAGCGCCGCCAGCGAGAAAGGCGTGATGCCTTCAACATTTCCCTGGTCGGCTACACCAACGCAGGCAAATCAACCTTGTTCAACGCGCTGGTCAAGGCCAGAGCCTATGCCGCAGACCAGTTGTTCGCCACTTTGGACACCACCACCCGGCAGCTTTATTTGGGAGAAGCGGGGCGCTCGGTATCTTTGTCCGACACCGTTGGCTTCATTCGTGATTTGCCGCACGGTTTGATCGATGCGTTCCAGGCCACCTTGCAGGAGGCGGTTGACGCTGACTTGCTGTTGCATGTGGTCGATGCCTCGAGTCCCCATGCGGTCGAGCAGATGGCCGAGGTGCAGCGCGTGTTGGCCGAGATCGGCGCGGCAGACATTCCCCAAGTGCTGGTGTTCAACAAGCTCGATGCCTTGGACGAGGCGCACCGCCCGACGCAGTTGCAAGACTGGTTTGATGTCGGTGGCGTTCGCACGCCGCGACTGTTTCTCAGCGCAGCGGGTGGTGAAGGTTTGGCCGCTCTACGGCAGCAATTGGCCACCCTGGCCAGTGCCGGCCAGCCCGAGCATGCGGCCTTGGCGTATTCCCGGGATTTCCGTGGGGATGAGGTCGGATTGGGCACAATCCGGCCCTGACGAAGATGGGACGACACAATGAAATTTGATTTGCGAGCCGTACGATGGCCGGCGATGCCGGGTCGCATCAGGGGCATGTTCAACCTGAACGATCCGCGCTGGGGTCGTGGGGACGATGCACCGACAGAGGGGTCTGGTCCCGCCGAACCAGCCCGGCCCGAGACGCCTGCGCCGGGCCCTGCGGCGCCACGCGGCAATGACCGGGGTGCCCAATCACGGCCCAATGCAGGTCCACCCGATCTGGATGAGCTGTGGCGTGATTTCAACCGCAAGCTGGGCGGCCTGTTCGGCGGCGGCAAGCCCGGCGGGCGCGGTGGCGCTGGTGGCCCAGGTGGCGGTGGCTTCCAGCCCGACATGAAAAATGCCCGCCTTGGCTTGATCGTCATCGCTGCTGTGGCTGCACTGATTTGGCTGGGCACCGGATTTTTCATTGTCCAAGAAGGGCAGCAGGCCGTCATCACCCAGTTCGGGCGCTTCAAATCCACCGCTGGCGCTGGTTTCAATTGGCGTTTGCCTTACCCGATTCAGCGCCATGAGCTGATTTTCGTGACCCAAATCCGCTCTGTCGATGTGGGGCGGGACACCGTGATCAAGGCCACCGGGCTGCGCGAGTCGGCCATGTTGACGGAAGACGAAAACATCGTTGAGATCAAGTTTGCCGTTCAGTACCGGCTCAGCGACGCCCGTGCTTACCTGTTCGAGAGCAAGAACCCCGGTGAAGCCGTGGTGCAAGCAGCCGAGTCGGCGGTGCGCGAAGTGGTGGGCAAAATGCGGATGGACAGCGCACTGTCCGATGAGCGTGACCAAATTGGCCCGCGCGTACGGGTCTTGATGCAGAAAATTCTGGACCGTTACAAGGTCGGTATCGAGGTGGTGGGTATCAACCTGCAGCAGGGTGGCGTGCGTCCGCCCGAGCAGGTGCAGGCCGCCTTTGACGATGTGCTCAAGGCCGGTCAGGAGCGGGAGCGCGCCAAAAATGAGGCTCAGGCTTACGCCAATGACGTGGTGCCACGCGCAGTTGGCTCGGCTTCACGCCTGAAAGAAGAAGCCGACGCCTACAAGTCGAGGATCGTGTCCCAGGCGCAGGGCGATGCCCAGCGTTTCAAATCCGTGCTGACGGAGTACCAGAAGGCGCCGCAGGTCACGCGTGACCGCATGTACCTCGACACCATGCAGCAGATTTACGCCAATGTCACCAAGGTGCTGGTGGATTCCCGGCAGGGTTCCAACATGCTTTACCTGCCGCTGGACAAGTTGATGCAGGGTAACTTCCAGGCACCTGCGGTGGCGGAGACCGCGGCGCCAGCCGCCACACCGCCAGCTGCCGGCGCTGCTGCGCCTGCCACGGGCGCCGATTTGCGTTCCCGGGATACCTCCCGCTCGCGTGACCGCGACAACCGCTAGGAGCTCTGATGAACCGCTTGGGATTTATTTTGACATCGGTGCTGGTCCTGCTTGGCTTGGGCAGCTCGATGCTGTTCGTGGTGGACCAGCGGCAGTTTGGGGTGGTCTACGCTTTGGGTCAAATCAAAGAGGTCATCACGGAGCCGGGCCTCAACGTCAAACTGCCGCCGCCTTTCCAGAACGTCTCCTACATCGACAAACGCCTGCTCACGCTCGACAGCACCGACACCGAGCCCATGCTGACGGCTGAAAAGCAGCGGGTGGTGATCGACTACTACGTGCGCTGGCGCATTTCTGAGCCCACTGAGTACATCCGCAATGTCGGCACCAATGAGGCGGCCGGTGCCAGCCAGCTCAACCGCGTGGTCCGCAATGCCTTCCAGGAAGAAATCAACAAGCGCACCGTCAAGGAGCTTTTGTCGACCAAGCGCGAAGCGCTGATGTCTGATGTGAAGCGCGAAGTGCTGGAGAAAGTGCGTGGCGACAAGCCCTGGGGTGTCGATGTGGTGGATGTGCGTATCACCCGGGTCGACTATGTGGAGGCCATCACCGAGTCCGTCTATCGGCGCATGGAAGCTGAGCGCAAGCGCGTGGCCAATGAGCTGCGCTCGACTGGCGCGGCCGAGGGTGAAAAAATTCGGGCCGATGCCGACCGGCAACGCGAAGTGACCGTGGCCAATGCCTACCGAGATGCCCAGAAAATCAAAGGCGAGGGTGATGCCGAGGCGTCACGCATTTATGCCGATGCCTTTGGCCGTGACGCGCAATTCGCCCAGTTCTACCGCAGCCTGGACGCCTACAAGGCCAGCATCGGCAAGAAGAATGACGTCATGGTGGTGGATCCGGCATCGTCAGAGTTTTTCAAGGTGTTCCGGGGTAACGTGGCTGCGCCAAGCTCACCCGCTGCCCCAGCCGCCGTCAAGAAGTAAGCCTTGGACAGCGACACCCTCTGGCTGGCGCTGGCCTTGGTCCTTGTGATCGAAGGGCTGTTTCCGTTTCTGTCCCCGGCCGGCTGGCGTCGCATGTTCACGCAGATCCTACAGTTGCGCGACGGCCAGTTGCAATTGATCGGGATGTGCAGCATCCTGGCCGGCTGTCTGATGATTTGGCTGCTCAACTGAGCGTCAGACGGTCTGTTGACGGGCCGGCGCCCGGTAAAATTGCGGTTTCAACTGTTTCACCCTTCATCCATGTCCGCCTGGGTCCTGCCGGATCACATTGCCGATGTGCTGCCCTCCGAGGCCAGGCACATCGAAGAGCTTCGTCGGACCCTGCTCGACATGGCTCGATGCTATGGCTACGAGTTGGTGATGCCGCCACTGGTCGAGCACCTGGAGTCGCTGTTGACAGGCGCGGGCGAAGCGCTGGATCTGCAAACCTTCAAACTGGTGGACCAGTTGTCCGGGCGGATGCTGGGCTTGCGCGCCGACAGCACGCCCCAGGTCGCCCGCATTGACGCCCATTTGCTCAACCGCCGCGGCGTTGCCAGGCTGTGCTACTGCGGCCCTGTGCTGCACACCCGACCCGGCAGCCCGCAAGCGAGCCGTGAGCCACTGCAATTCGGCGCCGAAATCTATGGTCACTCAGGGCTTGAAGCCGACCTGGAGGTGCTCAGCCTGGCGCTCGATGGCCTCAATGCCGTTCAGGCCAATGCCCTGGCGGTTGACCTGGCCGACGCGCGCATTGTGCGTGCGCTGCTAGGCGGCCTGGCCGTTCAGCAGCAAGAACTGGCCGAGGTGCACCAGGCGCTTGCCACCAAGGACCGCAGTGCGCTGCGATCTCTGACCCAGCATTGGCCCGAAGCCACCCGCGAAGCGCTGCACATCCTGGTGCAGCTGTATGGCGATTCGCAAGTGCTCATTGAGGCTGAAAAAGCCCTGCCAGCCTTGCCAGCCGTGCGTGAAGCGCTATCAAATTTGAAGTGGCTGGCAGGTCATTTGGACGGCGTCAAGGTGAGCTTTGACCTGGCTGATTCGCGCGGCTACGCCTACTACAGCGGTGCCACCTTTGCGGTCTATGCCCGGGGCGTCAACGACGCGCTGGTGCGTGGCGGCCGCTACGACGAAGTCGGCGCGGTGTTCGGGCGTAACCGTCCGGCCGCAGGCTTCAGCCTGGACCTCAAGACCCTGGTGGCTGCGCTACCGCCGCAAGCCCAGAGGGCGGCCATACGCGCACCCTGGGGCCATACCGCTGCCCTGCGCGCGGCCATAGCCGCCTGGCGCGCCAAGGGCGAGACGGTGGTGTGCGCCTTGCCTGGCCACGAGAGTGAAATTGACGAATTCCACTGTGACCGCGAACTGACCGAAGTGGCAGGGCAGTGGGTGGTGCAATCCGTCGGAACCTAACATGAGCAAAGTCAATCCATGAATGTCATCAAAGGACGCAATGTCGTTGTCGTCGGCACCCAGTGGGGCGACGAGGGCAAGGGCAAGCTGGTGGACTGGCTGACCGAAAGCGCGCAAGGCGTGGTCCGCTTTCAGGGCGGGCACAACGCAGGCCATACGCTGGTCATCAACGGCGTCAAGACCGCGCTGCACCTGATTCCCAGCGGCATCATGCGCCCCGGCGTCAAGTGCTACATCGGCAACGGCGTGGTGCTGTCGGCGGCCAAATTGTTCGAGGAAATCGAGGGGCTGGAGCGGGCTGGGGTCGAGGTGCGCGGGCGCCTGCGCATCAGCGAAGCCTGCCCCTTGATTTTGCCGTTCCACACGGCGCTGGACGTGGCGCGCGAGGCAGCGCGGGAGCAGGGCGGCAACGCCAAAATCGGCACCACCGGGCGCGGCATTGGGCCGGCCTACGAGGACAAAATTGCCCGCCGTGCCCTGCGCGTGCAAGACCTCAAGCACCCCGAGCGATTTGCCGCCAAGCTGCGCGAGTTGCTGGCCCTGCACAACCATGTGCTCACCAGCTACCTGGGTTCTACCGCCTTTGAATTCGGCCCGGCGCTGCAGCCCTACCTGCAGGCGGGCCAGGTCCAGTTTGACGCCGTGTACGACGAGGCGATGCGCCACGCTGAGTTGCTCAAGCCCATGATGGCCGATGTATCTCGCGAACTCAACGAGGCTCACATCAAGGGGGCCAACCTGTTGTTCGAAGGCGCGCAGGGCACCTTGCTAGACGTGGACCACGGCACCTACCCCTACGTCACCTCCAGCAACTGCGTGGCTGGCAATGCCGCCGCCGGCGCCGGTGTCGGGCCGGGCATGCTGCACTACATCCTGGGCATCACCAAGGCTTACTGCACCCGCGTGGGCGGCGGCCCGTTCCCCACCGAGCTGGATTGGGAGGCCCCGGGCACCCCGGGCTACCACATGAGCACCGTGGGCGCCGAAAAAGGCGTCACCACCGGGCGCAGCCGCCGCTGTGGCTGGTTTGATGCGGCCCTGCTCAAGCGATCGGCCCAGGTCAACGGCCTGACCGGGCTGTGCATCACCAAGCTGGACGTACTCGATGGCTTGGCTGAGTTGCTGCTGTGCACCGGCTATGAGCTCGACGGCGAGCTGATCGACATTTTGCCGATGGGTGCCGACGACATCAGCCGCTGCAAGCCGGTGTACGAGACCATGGACGGCTGGAGCGACAGCACGGTGGGCGTCACCCAGTACGAGCGCCTGCCCATGCAGGCGCGGCTCTACCTGCAGCGCATCGAGCAGGTCACGGGTGTGCCGATCCACATGGTGTCAACCAGCCCGGACCGGGACCACACCATCCTGCTGCGCCACCCATTTCTGGCCGATTGAGCCAGCGCCACACTATTTGACAAAAAAGGCTCCCAAGCCTTATGCAGCAAGCCTTCTCAGCTATCTAATCAGGAGCACCATCATGTTGACGGAAGACGGCAAACACCTGTATGTGAGCTACGACGAGTACCACAACCTGATCGAAAAGCTGGCGATCAAAATCCATCAGTCCGGCTGGCAGTTCGACACCATCCTGTGCCTGGCGCGCGGCGGCATGCGTCCGGGCGACATCCTGTCGCGAGTGTTTGACAAGCCGCTGGCCATCATGTCCACCAGCTCCTACCGGTCAGATGCCGGCACGGTGCAGGGCCACCTTGACATCGCCCGCTTCATCACCACACCCAAGGGCGAGATTGCCGGTCGCGTGCTGCTGGTGGACGACCTGGCGGACTCTGGCCACACCCTCAACGCCGTGATGAACCAGCTGCGCACCAACTACGCGCCCATCACGGAACTGCGCAGCGCGGTGATCTGGACCAAGGCGTTGTCCACCTTCACGCCCGACTATTCGGTGGAGTTTCTGCCGACCAACCCCTGGATTCATCAGCCCTTTGAGAGCTACGATGCGCTCCGGCCCGAGCAACTGATCCAGAAATGGAGTGTTTAACCATGGCAGCCACCCCGCCCGACATCGCCACCGCGCTGATTCATCACCCCTACCGGCCGCCTGCCGGTTTTGACGCGCCGCAACCGGGCGTGTACAAAGCCTCCACCGTTTATTTCCCCAACGTGGCCGCCATGCGCCAGACCGAGTGGAAAGACAAAAGCGGCTACACCTACGGCCTGCATGGCACGCCCACCAGCTACCTGCTGGAGGAGCGCCTGTGCACGCTGGAAGGCGGTTTGCAGTGCGTGCTGTCAACCAGTGGCCTGGCCGCGATTGCCAACCTGTCGCTGGCCGTGCTGCGCAGCGGTGATGAGGTGCTGATTCCCGACAACGCTTACGGCCCCGGCAAGGCATTGGCCGCTGGCGAACTCGCCGCCTGGGGCATCAGCCATCGCTTTTACGACCCGCTTGACTCGCAGGATCTGGCGGCAAAGATTAGCTCGACCACGCGCCTGGTCTGGCTGGAGGCGCCAGGGTCCATCACCATGGAGTTTCCCGATTTGCCGGCGCTGGTGCGCGTCTGCCAGGCACGCGGCGTGTGGACGGCGCTGGACAACACCTGGGGTGCCGGCCTGGCTTTTGCCCCCTTTGACCTGACCCCCGGCAGCAGCCCGGCGCTGGCGGTCGACTTTTCCATTCATGCCCTCACCAAATACCCCAGCGGCGGCGGCGACGTGCTGATGGGCAGCG
>JBAXMQ010000037.1:0-25043 GCA_037134215.1 Betaproteobacteria bacterium | reverse complement strand
TCCTGCTTGATGCCGAACGACGGGACCATGAAGGCGTGGATCACGTCATTGGCGGTCGTGATGATGCGAACTTTTTTGTTCACCGGAACCACCATGGGGTTATCCACCTTCAACAGGTAATCGTCCATGACCACACCCGCCTTGGGGCCGCCATTGTTGGAGAGCTCGCGCTGCGCAGAATCGAGCGCCGAAATGAAGCCAATGCCCTCGCCTTCACCCTTGATGTAGTCGTATCCCCATTTCCATTGCATCCCGGTGGCCTTGATGGTCAGGTCGGCGTTGGTGGTGTCCTTCATCGCCACCACCACCTTGGTGGCGGGCAGGGCCATCAAGATGACGATGATGAAGGGCACGACGGTCCAGATGATCTCGACGGTCGCGGATTCATGAAAGTTGGCAGCCTTGTGACCGACCGACTTGCGGTGCTTCCAGATCGAATAAAACATGACCGCGAACACGGCGAGAAAGATCACGGTGCACAGGATGAGCATGAACCAATGCAACCAGGCCTGTTCTTCGGCGATTTTGGTCACGGCCGGATGCAAGTTGAGCTGTCGCACAGCTGGTCCGCCCGGCAGGTCACCAACGGCATAGGCTGCGCTGAAGACCGTCGAACCGGCCCAGGCAGCCACGGCAGTCAGGAGTGCCAGCGGTTTGTCAAGAATGCTCTTCATCATGTTCACTTTTTCCATGCCTCAAAAAAATCCGACCCACTCTGACGTCCGGCGCCCGATCAGGCCAACCGCAAAGCCATGCGGATCTCTTTGGCCAACATCGGCCTCAGTTCCGGCCGGACAAAACGGCCTATCCTGACGGACCGACCCTGGCCAGAAACCTCGATCAGCGAGTTGTCCGCCACCTTGGGCTCAACCCGCACCCATTCACGCTTGAACTCAACCCGCTGCAACTTGCCAGCATTTTCCAGCTCTACCACCAGGTGGCCCTCCCGCAGGCAAATCCGTTCGCCGTCCGTGGCGTGCCGCGCATACAACAAAAAGCCCATTCCCACGGCCATCAGCTCCAGCCAGGCAAAAGGCATCACCAGAAACGCGCCCTGCAGCCAAAAACCGGTCGCGATGCCGATCGACACCACACACAACAGCAGGTACGACCATCCCAGCTGGGACGGCGTCACCGCGCAGTTGCGGCGCAGGAACCAGTCGACGTGGCGGTCCTGGACTGTGGCAAAGCGAAATACCATGTTCGTCACTTGTATACCGCCCTACGGCGTTCGATGGCCCGTACGGGCAAAAACCATGTGCACAAGGGCTTGAGACACGCGAGAATTGTAGCCCACGCGGGCATTCACCCCGACGCGTCCAGGCCTGTTGACCCTGCGCCTGCCGGCCGAGTTTTTGCGGCGCTCAGGGCCTCGCGCATTTGCGCCAACGAGAGCACGGTTTCACTGCGCATCGCGAGCTTGGGGCGGGGCTTGAAAGCATGTCCATAAATCACCTCGAAGTCGAGCTGCAGCGGAGCGGCACCCAGTGCTGCATGCAGTTCATCACGCCAGCGTCGCCCGCGCAGGCCGCCAAAGCGGGCCGGATGCAGGTTGCGACCCAAACCCCGCAGTTCTTGGAGCATGCGCTCAGGCGTCTCAAAACTCAGGCTGATGCGCTCCATGTCCATGACCGGCTCGGCAAAGCCGGCAGCCACCAACATGTCGCCCCAGTCGTGCATGTCGGTGAACTCATGGGCCGGCTGCGGCCATCCCAGGCTCAGGTACAAAGCTCGCAGCGCTGTCAGCGTATCGGGGCCGAAGCAGGAAAACATCAGGAAGCCGTCCACGGCGAGCGCCTTGTGCCATTGGGCGATCAGCCCCTGCGGATCGGCTGCCATGTGCAACGTCATGTTGGCCCAAAGCATCTCGGCCGAAGCCTCAGGGGCGGGCCCGGTGCGGGTGGCGCCAGTCGTCCAGCGCGACAGCCGCCACCAGGGCTTGCCCAGCATCCTACCGGCATAGTCGGCGCGCTGCGGTGTGGTCTCGGTGAGATGGCAAAGCGCATTCGGATAACGACTGGCGAGCAGGCCATGCCCCTCCAGCCCGCCCGTCACGGGGGCCCAGTGGGTCCAGATGGACGGCTGCCGCTTGATCCAGTCCAGCCGCTGCGCCATGCGCCGAGCCACCTCTTCGTGCAGCCAGGGCGAGGGCACGGGCGGCATGTTCTGCCAGCGGCGGGCCGCGGGGGGGTCGATCGTGGGGGGGCGCTGGGGGGACATCATGCGGATTGAGCCTCACGAGTATATTGAGCCGATGTTCAGGGACCTGCTCCAAGGGCTTTCTACCCGCCTGCCCAGCCAATGCCGGGTCTGCCATGCCTGGCCGGCCCAGGTGGTGTGCGAGGGCTGCGTCAACCGCTTCGCGCAGCCGCAGCCCCGCTGCCGCAGCTGCGCACTGCCTGTGCCTTCCGGCGTCACGCACTGCGGCGCCTGCATAGCCCGTCCGCCGCCACTGGACGCTTGTCTGGCGGCGGTCTCTTATGGCTACCCCTGGTCACGACTGGTGGTGGACTTCAAGTTCCATGCCGAGCCAGGGCTTGCCGCTGCGTTTGCGCTGCTGCTGCGCAGCACACCCTGGGTGGAGCCGGCACTGGAGGCCGCTGACGTTCTGTTGCCTATGCCGCTGGCGCGCGAGCGCCTGCGTTCGCGCGGGTTCAACCAGGCTTTGCTGCTGGCAAGGCAGCTCGCGCCTGACAAAAGCCGGACCGACTGGCTGCTGCGGCTGCGCAACACGCCGCCTCAAAGCTCGCTGGGGCGGGCCGAGCGACTGCGCAGTCTTGACGGTGCTTTTGCGGTGGAGCCCCGGCAGGCAGATCGGCTGGCGGGGAAACGGGTGGTGCTGGTCGACGACGTGATGACCAGCGGCGCCTCGCTCTGGGCCGCTGCGCGCGTACTGAGACAGGCCGGAGCAGCGCACATCACGGGCCTGGTCGTGGCGCGCACGCCCGAGGTCTGAGTCAGAGCGACAATCGGACCCCATGTTTCACATTGTTTTGGTCGAGCCCGAAATTCCGCCCAACACGGGCAATGTCATCCGTCTGGCGGCCAACACCGGCTGCACCTTGCACCTGGTGGAGCCACTGGGCTTTTCGATGGACGACCGGCAGTTGCGCCGGGCCGGGCTGGACTACCATGAGTACGCCAGGGTTCGACGGCACGCCAGCTGGCAGGCCTTGATGGCAGCCGAACAGCCGGCACCGGCGCGTTTGTTTGCCCTAAGTACGCAAGGGCCTTCCGCCTTGCATCACACCCGGTTTGTGGCGGGCGACTGGTTCGTGTTTGGCGCCGAAACGCGGGGCTTGAGCGAGGCGCTTCGGCAGTCGTTTCCAGCCGGGCAAACCTTGCGCTTGCCGATGCTGGCCGGGCAACGCAGTTTGAACCTGTCCAATGCGGTGGCGGTCACAGTATTCGAGGCGTGGCGTCAGACCGGTTTTGCCATGGCGGAGGCTGGCACCCAGCCAGCTCAGGGGTAACGGCGCGAAATCGACTCGGCGACACAGACCGGTTTGGTGGCGCCCTCGCGCTCGACTGAGACGGCCCAGAGCATCTGAAAGCCGTTCTGCTCGATCGAGTCGCTTTGCAGCAGGGTGAGCCGGGCGCGCAGGCGGCTGCCCACCGGCACCGGGGACATGAAGCGCACCCGGTTCAAGCCGTAGTTGACACCCATGCGGGTCTCCAGCACGGTCAATGCCGACTCGAAAAAACAGGGGATCAACGACAGCGTCAGAAAGCCGTGGGCGATGGTGCCACCGAAAGGCCCGCTGCGGGCCTTGTCGACATCGACGTGGATCCATTGGTGGTCGCCCGTGGCCTGGGCAAACTGGTTGACCCGCTCCTGAGTCACCACCACCCAGTCACTGACCGCCACTTCCTGCCCGACCAAAGCTGACAGCTCAGCCAGTGTTTGAAAGGTCTTCATGGGTTCACTGTAACCAAGCGGCCCAGGCCGACTTGTCAAGCGGGCGACAAACGGCCAAAGGACGACGGCGCCAGCGCAGACTCAAGTCGCCAACCAGTCGCAGATCGGCTGCCACTGGGCCAGGTCTTTGGCGACACGCTGCGGCGCCAGATCGAACAGCGTCAGGCCCCGCGCGGCCAAATGCACGTAGTTCTGCGTGTCGCGCAGGTAGCCCAGCACCGGCACGCCCAAGGTGGCGACAAATTCCTGCAGCTTGTCGGCAGCGATGGTGCGCGCGTCCACCCGCATGCCGACCAGCCCGATCTGCAGCCGATCGTGGTGCCGGTGCTGCTGCAACTGGTCCAAAAAGGCGCGGGTGGCAAAGATGTCGAACACGCTGGGTTGCAGCGGAATGACCACCTTGTCCGCCAGCTTGATGGCGTCGTTGAAGCGCCGGCCGTGCAGACCAGCCGGGGTGTCGAGCACCACGTGGCGCGTGCCCTTGGGCGGCTTGGCCAACTGGTCGGCGTCCACTTCCCAGGTGCTGATTGGACGGGCTGTCGGCGGGCGCAGGCTCAGCCAAAGCCGCGAGGACTCCTGGCGGTCAATATCACCCAGCATCACGGACTGGCCCTGGGAGGCAAAAAAACCGGCAATATGGGTGGCGAGGGTGGACTTACCCACGCCGCCCTTTGGATTGGCAACCACGACCACGGCCATAGACTCTCCTGAGGTTACGATTCTGCCGTCATGGTAGCGCCTTGACCCACCTTCCGCCACAGGACTGCCCGATATGGAACATGCACCCAACTGGTTGACCCACAGCTTCATCTACTTGTGCGCCGCTGTGATCGCCGTCCCCGTGAGCCAGGCGCTGGGCCTGGGCAGCATCATCGGCTACCTGGCCGCCGGCATTGTGATCGGTCCCTGGGGCCTGGGCCTGATCACGCAGGTCGAAGACATCCTGCATTTTGCGGAGTTCGGCGTGGTACTGATGCTCTTTCTGGTCGGCCTCGAGCTCGAACCCAAGCGCCTGTGGAGCCTGCGGCGGCCGATTTTTGGGTGGGGCAGCGCCCAGGTGATCGGCTGCTCACTGGTGTTGGCGGCGGTGGCCGTGGTGGCCAAGCTGGATTGGCGGGTGGCCCTGGTGGCGGGACTGGGTCTGTCCTTGTCGAGCACGGCGGTGGCGCTGCAGGTCATGGCGGAGCGCAACCTGTTGCCCACCCGGAGTGGTCAGGCGGCGTTTTCGATACTGCTGTTTCAGGATGTTGCGGCGATCCCGATGCTGGCGCTGCTGCCCTTGCTGGGCGTGGCCGTCTCAACAAATGTGACGCCAGGCCAAGCCCAATATGGTCTGGAAGCTATCAAAATAGTAGCGGTTGTGGCTGGGCTGGTGCTCGGTGGCAGGCTGCTGATGCGCCCTGTGTTCGGCTGGATTGCCCGCTCCAGAACGCCCGAAATTTTTACCGCTGCGGCCCTTTTGCTGGTCGTGGGCATTGCAGCCCTGATGCAATGGGTGGGCTTGTCGATGGCCTTGGGGGCCTTCCTGGCGGGCGTTCTGCTGGCTGAGAGCGAGTACCGGCGTGAGCTCGAGGCCGACATCGCCCCTTTCAAGGGTCTGCTGCTGGGTCTGTTTTTCATGGCCGTCGGCATGAGCATTGATTTCGGCGTGTTGCGCCAGTCGCCGGGGACGGTGGCCGCCGTGGTGTGCGGCCTGCTGGCTTTCAAGGCGATCGTGATCCACCTGCTGGCACGGGCCATGGCCATCCCTTTCCAGGAGAGGCCGGTGTTCACGCTGCTGCTGGCGCAGGGCGGTGAATTTGCTTTTGTGGTGTTCCAGGCCGCCGCCGGGGCCCAGGTGCTGACGCCCGACACCGCCTCCTTGCTGATAGGCTCCGTGGCGGTATCCATGCTGGTCAGCCCACTTCTGCTGGTGCTGCTGGACCGGTTTGTGCTGCCGCGCTACGCCCGTCATGCCAAACCCACCATGGCCGAGATCTCGGAGCCGCAACACGCAACGGTGGTCATCGCCGGATTTGGCCGCTATGGTCAGATTGTGGGCCGGCTGCTGCTGGCCGAGGGCATTGGCTGCACGGTGCTGGACCACGATGCCGACATGATCGAGGCGGCGCGCAGCTTTGGCTACCGCGTGTTTTACGGCGACGCCAGCCGGGTGGACCTGCTGCGCATCGCTGGTGCGCACGAGGCCCGGGTGCTGGTGGTGGCGGTGGACGACATGGCGCAGTCCCTGGCCATTGTCGATCTGGCACGCCAGCATTTCCCGCAGCTCGAACTGGTGGCGCGGGCCCGCGATGTAACCCACTGGAACCAGTTGCGCGACCGCGGTGTTGTCAGGATCGAGCGCGAGCTGTTTGAATCCAGCCTGGGCAGTGCACGCAGCGTGCTGGAACTGCTGGGCCACGCGGCAGAGGATGCTCGATTGAGCACGCTGCGCTTTCGGGAGCACAACCTGGCGCTGTTGGCCCAGATGTACCCGCACCACCGTGACCGCGCCAAACTGATCGCTGTGGCCCGGCAGGGCCGGCGGCAGCTGGAAGCGCAAATGGCACAGGAGCGCGCCATGCGCGAGCAGGTAGACCCGCCGGCCTAAGGCAAGGCGTCCCAGACCAGCTTGCTGCCAGTGAGGAACATGCCCAGGTAAACCAGCCGGTAAAACAGCTTGGGCTGGATGTGTCGAGCCAGGCGGACCCCCGCCAGCACGCCAATCGGTGCCAGCGGCAACAACACCAACGACGTCGCCAGGTTGCGCAGGTCCAGCAGGCCGAGCCAGCCGTAGGGCACCCATTTGGCGAGGTTGATGAAGAAAAAGAAAAAAGCCATCGTCGCCGTGAAGCGGATCGGGGGCAGGCGCATCGGGATCAGGTAGGCGTTGATCGGCGGGCCACCGGCATGGGCAATGAAGCTGGTGAAACCCGATGTGGCTGTGAGGATGGCGCCCAGCCAGCGCGGCGGTGGTGCGCTGTCTGAGCGCGGCGGAAACAGCAGGCGCTGTGCCAAAAAAAGCAGCGTGAATGCACCAACCACCCCCGCTACCGTGTGCGCATCCAACACCTTGAAGAGCAGGGCGCCGATCACAATCCCGAGCAGGCCAAAGGGCAGCAAAAAACGCAGCAGGCGCAGGTCCAGGTCCCGGCGAAATGCGGCAATGCCGAGCACATCCATCACCAACAGCACCGGCATCAGGATCGCCGCCGCTTGCGGTACCGTCACTGCCAAAGCCATCATGGGCACGGCCAAAGAACCAAAGCCAGCGCCGAAACCGCTTTTGCTCACACCCAGCAGAATCACGGCCGGGATGGTGACCGCATAAAAATAGGGATCGGTGATCAGGGGGAATGCCATACCATGCTTAGCCGGGGGGTGAAGGACAGCGACGCTCGGTTCAGCGCAGCCGACACACCATGTGGACCTTGGCGTAATCCTGCCCTTCCACCCGAATCGCGCTTGGCAGCACGCCATACACCGTGAAGCCGAGGCTCGCATAAAGGGCCTGGGCTGCGGCATTGCCCTCGGTCACGGTCAGTTCCAGCTGCAGCAGCTCGGGTCGGGCACGGGCGCAACGCAGCAGTTCATTCATCAGCGCCCGGCCTAGGCCCCGCCCGCTGGCTTCGGGCGCGACAAACAGCCCGACCACACTGGCGTTGTGCCGCTCCTTGGGACGGTATCGCCCCTGCAGACCGACCAAGCCCTGCAACTCGCCATCAACAAACCCGCCCAGGAACAGGTCATGGGGCCGCTGTGGGTCGGCCGTGAGTCGCTGGACGGACCACTCAAGCGGGCGGAGCGACTCTTCTTCGGCGCTGGAGGTGAAGGCCTGCGGGTATTCGGCCAGACCACGCAGACGAAGCGCTTGGTAGGCCGTGGCATCGGCAACGCCCAGTCGCCGGACCTGGGCCGGCGCTGCGGCCAAGGGCAAGGGTAAAGGGGCAGCCGTCACGCCCGACATTGTCGCCGCTGCACACCAAGGCGCTGCACTGCGGGGAACATTGGCGACAATGGGAGTCACCATGTTCTCTCCCTCTCAAGCCGACGTTCGCCGTTTTTTCTGCTCGGTTCATGCCAAAACCCTTGCGGGACAACCCTTGGAGGCTATAGAAACCATAGCGAGCCTGTGGATTGCCGAGCATCCGCAGTACCACGCCGAACTGGCAGACCTTGATGCGGCGCTGCTGACCATGCAGCACGCACAGGACGGCCGCGACAACCCGTTCCTGCACCTGTCCATGCACCTGTCGATCAGCGAGCAATGCAGCATCGACCAGCCGCGCGGCATCCGCCAGGCCGTCGATTTGCTCAGCCACCGGCGTAACTCACTGCACCTGGCGCACCACGAGGCCATGGACTGCCTGGGCACCATGATCTGGGAGAGCCAGCGCGCTGGCCGTCCCCCGGACGGAGCGGCCTACATCGCCTGCGTGCAGCAGCACGCCACCCGAGATTGAAACAGGAGCCCCGATGAGCCAGACCCACCTTGAAGAAAAGCGTCTGCGGATCGACCTGGCTGCGGCCTTCCGCTGGGCGGCACGGCTGAACCTGCATGAATCGATTGCCAACCACTTCAGCGTGGCCCTGTCGGACAACGGGCGCCAGTTCCTGCTCAACCCGGTCGGTAAGCACTTTTCCCGCATGCGCGCCAGCGACTTGCTGCGGCTGGATCTGGACGACCCTGCCACGCAGCACGGTCCGCATGCCCCGGACCCGACCGCCTGGCACCTGCATGCCGAACTGCACCAGCGCCTGCCGCATGCGCGCTGCATTCTGCACACCCACATGCGCCACGCCACGGCGCTGGCCTGCCTGCAGGATTTTGAATTCCTGATGCTGGACCAGAATGCCTGCCGTTTTTACCTGCGCATCGCCTACGACCGCAATTACCAGGGCATGGCGCTGGACGCTTCGGAAGGTGCCCGGGTGGCGGACCTGCTGAGCGCCAACAAGACCGTGCTGTTCATGGCCAACCATGGGGTGATGGTGATCGCCCCCACGGTGGCCCAGGCCTTTGACGAGTTGTACTACCTGGAAAAAGCAGCTGAGGTGCAGGTGCTGGCCTTGTCAACCGGCCGGCCGCTGGCACTGGTGCCACCAGCCGTGGCCGCTCTCACCTGCGCCCAGTGGAACGACTACCCGACCCGGTTTTCAGAATTGCATATGAGCGAACTGCGCGCGATTCTCGACGCCGAGTCAGCCGACTACCGGGACTGACCCGGCCGCAGCGTTCAGCGGAACTTGCCCTGCGGCACCGTCTTGAGTTCGCCCGGCAGGCCGCCAACATAGGCCGCGAGTTCTTTGAGCTCAGCATTGCTGAACTGCTTGACCACGCCGCCCATCACAGCGTTGGCGCGTCCGACCTGAGGATTGCCCTCGGTTTTGTAAGCCTTGAGCGCCACATACAGGTAATCGCTGTACTGACCGGCAATTTTGGGGTAGCTTGGGACGGTTGGCATGCTGAAGTTCTCACCGTGGCACGACACGCAAGCACCCTTCTTCACCAGCTCCGTCGCTCGGGCGGAACCATCGGCGGCCTTAGCAGGCAGGACAAAGCCTTCAACCTTGCCGTGGCCCTCGTAATAGGCGCCGAGATCGGCCATGTCCTGGTCGCTGAGGTTGTCGGCGACCCCACGCATGGTGGGGTGCTTGCGCTCGCCTTTTTTGTAAGCGGTCAGCGCCGACACAATGTACTTGGCACCCTGGCCAGAAATTTTGGGAACTTTGTGAATTTCAGGAAAACTGGCCTGGTAGCCCGCGATGCCGTGGCAGCCGATGCACATGGCGATCTTCTTCTCGCCAGCTTTGGCGTCTCCCTTGACCTCCTGGGCTTGGGCAACAGAGAAGGTCGCACACGCGACAAACAAGGCAGACAGCGAGAAAAGAAATTTGTTCATTTTGGGACGACAATCGACCGGTATTTGACGAGATAGCCACTCATTATATCGGCCGCCAACCCTCGAAACTGACGCCTCAGGCGTACCGCAAAACACCCGCCATGAAATTTCAAGGAAGCCAAACCTACGTTGCCACCCAAGACCTGATGCTCTCAGTCAATGCCGCCATCACGCTGCAGCGACCACTGCTGGTCAAGGGTGAACCCGGCACCGGTAAAACCATGCTGGCCGAGGAAGTCGCCAGCGCGCTGGGCATGCCCCTGCTGCAGTGGCACATCAAGTCCACCACCAAAGCCCAGCAGGGGCTCTACGAATACGATGCGGTGAGCCGCTTGCGCGACTCGCAACTCGCGGATGTGGACGGTGGCGAGCGGGTCAAGGATATTCACAATTACATCGTTCAGGGCGTGCTGTGGCAAGCCTTTACGGCAGAACAGCCGGTGGCATTGTTGATCGATGAGATTGACAAGGCCGACATTGAATTTCCCAACGACCTGTTGCGCGAAATCGACCGCATGGAGTTCTACTGCTACGAAACTCGGCAGTTGATCCGGGCCAAGCACCGGCCGCTGGTGTTCATCACCTCCAACAACGAAAAGGAATTGCCGGACGCCTTCCTGCGCCGATGCTTCTTCCACTACATCAAGTTTCCGGACGCCGACACCATGCGGAGCATTGTGGATGTGCACTTCGCCGGCCTGAAAAAAGAGCTGCTGAGTGCGGCCATGAAAACCTTCTACGACGTGCGCGGCCTGCCGGGCCTGAAAAAGAAACCGTCCACCAGTGAATTGTTGGACTGGCTCAAGCTGCTGGTGGCCGAGGATATTCCGCTGGAGGCCCTGCAAAGCAAAGATGACAAGATTGCCGTGCCGCCGCTGGTGGGCGCCCTGCTCAAGAACGAGCAGGATGTGACCCTGTTTGAGAAACTGGTTTTCATGCAGCGGCACAACCGCTGACCTTGGAACGCGCCCATGGACAAAACCCCCTGGGTGGAAGGCTTGGCCGACGCCGTGGGCTTTGTCGGTGGCGCCCTGCTGGGGTTCTGGCTGGGTCGCTTGGTCGGGCTGGACGTGTTCAGCCCGGGTTACAACGCTGCGAGCATGGGCGGCATTGTGCTGGTCGGCCTCGGCGGTGGGCTTGGCCTGCAATTGGCTCGGCGATGGCAATTGGCGCGCCGACACAAGAAGGATTGAACGTGTACCTTTGTCAACCCATCACACTGAGCGGTCAGACCGCCACGCTGGTACCGCTGACTGCCATGCACCACGATGACCTGGTGCAGGCCGTGCAGGATGGCGAACTCTGGCGGCTGTGGTACACCGCCATTCCCGATGCCGCCGGCATGGCCGGCGAGATCCGGCGCCGGCTCGATTTGCAGGACAAAGGCAGCATGCTGCCATTCGCAGTGATCGACAACGCCAGCGGGCAGGCCGTGGGCATGACCACCTACATGAACATCGACAACGGCAACCGGCGGGTGGAAATTGGCTCCACCTGGTACCGCCGGCGTGTGCAGCGCACGGCGCTCAACACCGAATGCAAGCTGATGCTGCTGGGTCACGCCTTTGATGCGCTGCACTGCATTGCGGTGGAGTTCCGCACCCATTTTTTCAACCAGCAAAGCCGGGCGGGTATTGAACGGCTGGGCGCCAAACTCGATGGCGTGTTGCGTTCCCACCAGGTCAACTCGCATCCGGCTGCCATCGGCAGCCTGCGCGACACCTGTGTCTACAGCGTTATTGCGGCCGAGTGGCCCACGGTCAGGGCTCACTTGCAGCATCAGCTGCGGCGACCCCGTCCGAGCGTGGATCACTGAGCCGAGCGAAAGCCCACCATGCTGATCGATTTTTTCTACACCCTGCGCTCGGCCAAACTCCCGGTTTCGGTCAAGGAGTACCTGACGCTGCTGGAGGCGCTCAAAAAAGGCGTGGTCGGGCCCTATGCGGCCAGCCCAGGCGACGACCGGCCCGCGACGGGCTACAAGATCGACGATTTTTATTACCTCAGCCGCACCACCCTGGTGAAGGACGAGAAGCACTACGACAAGTTTGACCGAGCCTTTGCCAGCTACTTCAAGGGTTTGGAGAGCGTGACTGATTTCACCCGGGATATTCCGCTGGAGTGGCTGCGCAAGAACCTGGAGCTCAACCTCAGCCCCGAGGAGTTGGCCAAGATCGAGAAAATGGGTTGGGACGAGCTCATGGAGACGCTCAAAAAACGCTTTGAAGAGCAAAAGGAACGCCACGAAGGCGGCAGTAAATGGATAGGCACCGGCGGTACCAGCCCGTTTGGCGCCTTTGGGCACAACCCGCAAGGCATCCGCATCGGGCAGGACAAGAGCCGCAACAAGAGCGCGGTGAAGGTGTGGGACCAGCGCGCCTACAAAGATTACGACGACACCCAGGAGCTGGGGACACGCAACATCAAGGTCGCGCTGCGCCGGCTGCGCAAATTCGCCCGGGAGGGGCATGAGGAGGAGTTGGACCTGGACGACACCATCCGCGCCACGGCGGCCAACGCAGGCTACCTTGACATCAAGATGGTGCCAGAGCGCCATAACAACGTGAAAGTGCTGCTGCTGATGGACGTGGGCGGCACCATGGACGAGCACATTGCCCGCGTCGAAGAGCTGTTCTCGGCGGCCAAGACCGAATTCAAGCACCTCGAGTTTTATTACTTCCATAACTGTGTCTATGACTTCATGTGGAAAAACAACCGGCGCCGCTTCAGCGAGAAATTCCCGACTTGGGACATCATCCGCAAGTACAACAAGGACTACAAGCTGATCTTCATCGGCGACGCGACCATGAGCCCTTACGAGATCCTGCAGCCGGGCGGCAGCGTGGAGTACAACAACGAAGAGGCTGGCGTCGAGTGGTTGCAGCGACTGACGCGGGCGTTTCCGAAATTTGCCTGGATCAACCCGGAACCCCAGGGCGTCTGGCAATACCGGCAAAGCATCAGCGTGATGCAGCAGATCATGAGTCAGCGCATGTACCCGCTGACCCTGCGCGGTCTGGAAGAGGCGATGCGCCTGCTGACCAAGTGATGGATCGCCGCTGAGCCGGGTCGCGCCGATGCCTGCACCACGCCAGCACCATAGCCGGATGTTCGGGCTCGGCCTTGCTTTCTCTCGCCCGGCCCTCTTGGTCCTGGCTCTGCTGGCGGGTGCTCCGGCGTCATTGCTGGCGCAGCCGAGTGCCGCTGTCGGCCAGGGCTCGGAGAAACCAGCCGCCGCCTTCACGCTGGAGATCCAGGCTCCGCCAGGCCTGAGCGAGCTACTGACCAACCATCTGGAATTGCAGCGCTACCGGGAGCTGACCGACCTGGGTGATGCCGAATTGCTGCGACTGATGGCAGCGGCCGAGCAGGACGCCAGAAGCCTGGCGGCCACTCTGGGCTACTTCGCGCCTGACATCCACATCCAGCAGGTCGCCACCGAGACGGGGCAACCCAGGGTGGTTCGATTGGTCGTCGCGCCGGGCCCGCCAACGACGGTCTCGGACGTCCGCATTCTGTTCACTGGGGCCATCGCCCTCGATGCGGTAGCTCAAAACCAACGGCAGCAAATCGAAACAAGCTGGCCGCTGCGGCAGGGGATGCGCTTTACCCAGGCCGGCTGGGATGCCGCCAAACTTCTGGCCGTCCGGCAACTGACCAGCCAGCGCTATCCCCGAGGGCAGCTGAGCAGCAGCAGCGCCGACGTGGACGCTGAAACTGGGTCGGCGCTGTTGACCATCACGCTCGACTCGGGGCCGGCCTACCATCTGGGCGAATTGCGCATTGAGGGCCTGCAACGCCATCCGGCCAGTCTGGTGCAACGCCTGGCCCAGCTCGATGCTGGCAGCGACTACGCCCTGCCCCAACTGATGGACGCGCAGCAGCGACTGGCCGACAGCGGCTACTTTGACGCTGTATTCCTCTCGCTCGACACAACAGGAGACCCGACGGCGGCCCCGGTGCGGGTGCAACTGCGTGAATCGCAGCTGCAGAAGCTGGTTCTGGGCCTTGGCGCCAGTACCGACGGCGGCGCGCGCATGTCGGCCGAACATACCCACCACCAAAGCCCGATCCTGGGCTGGCGTGCCGTCTCCAAGCTGTCGTTCGATCGGGAAACAAGCTCCATCGGGACCGACCTGACTTCACCGCCCGATGACAAGCAAACGCGCTGGCTGATGGGCGGGTTGCTGCAAACCCAGCACGCCGGCAGCTTTGACGCCAGCAGCCAGCGACTGCGCTTCGGACGCGGGCAGGCCAGCGAGCAGATCGACCGCAATTACTACCTGCAATACGACCGCGCCGACACCCTCTCCAGCGACGGCAATGCCTTGGTGATCGCCCAGACGGTCAGCGCCAATTACGCCTATGTGGAGCGCCACCTGCAAGGTCTGCCAGCACCGGTCAGCGGTTGGGGCTTGGGCGTGGAGTTTGGCGGCGGCAGCACCCTGGGCGCAGATGGCCGACCGTTTTTTCGTGTGCTGGCCCGGGGACTTGCCATTCTGCCGCTGGGTCAGGGGCTCACCGCCAGCCCGGGTTCCGGTGCTAGGCTCTCGCTGCGTGCAGAAACCGGCGCGCTACTGGCCGACGCCAATGCCAACCTGCCCAGCACCCAGCTGTTTCTGACTGGCGGCGACAAAACGGTACGCGGCTACGCTTACCACGACGTCGGGGTCGCCAAGAGCAATGGACAAACCGGGCCGGGGCGCTATCTGGCCTCAGGCGGCCTGGAGTGGCAACAACCGCTGAACCTGCGTGGCTCCAACGACTGGGAAGGCGCACTGTTTGTGGACGCTGGCGCTGTCGCCGATGTTCCGGCCGACTTGAAAGCCAAGGTGGGCGTGGGCGCCGGGATGCGCTGGAAAAGCCCGGTGGGCCCACTGCAGCTGGATCTGGCCTATGGTGTGGCCATCGAACGCTGGCGCTTGCACCTCAATGTGGGGTTTGCATTTTGATCAAAGTCCTGGGACTGGCCTGGCGCCTGTTCGCAAGCTGCCTGATGGCATTGCTGGCGCTGGCCGCCTCTGTCTGGCTCTGGAGCGGAAACGCGGGCTCGCTGGCGACGGCACTGGGCTACGTCATGCCACGTCTACCAGCGGGGCAAACGGCCGTGGTCAGTGCGGTGAGCGGATCGATCCTGGACGGCGGCCATATCGGCCAGCTGCACTGGGAGGGCCTGGGCTTTGTGGTCGATGCGACCGATGTGACCATGGCCTGGGACTGGCGCGGGCTGCTGCAGCGCGAACTGCGCCTGAGCCGGCTGTCCGCCGCGCGGGTGGTGGTGGTGGACCATCGACCCCCCAGCCCGGCCCGTCCCCTGGGCGACCTGAGCCTGCCGCTGCGGGTGGACGCGCAGCTGGCCGTGACCGATCTGAGCTGGCAAGGCCAGACACCTTTGCAGCTTCAGCAGCTCGCCGGGCACTATGTTTTTGATAGCGTTAACCATAGGCTGGACAAGGGCCAAGTCCGGATTTCGTCTGGAGCCTACCAGCTGGAGGGCACGCTGCAGGCGCAGGCGCAACAAGCACTCAAGCTGAAGATCACCGGCGTCGTTCAGACGCACCTGCCCACCATCGCCCAAGTGGTCAATCTGCAGGCGCAGGCCAGCCTGGAAGGCACGCTGGCGGGACCGGACGCCGAAGTTCAGCTGCAGGCCAAGCTGCAGCCGAGCCTGGGGAGCAGCAACCGCAGCCCGGTTCAGGCGGAGGTACAGGCTCGGCTGCGGCCCTGGCAAACGCAGCCTGTGCTGAGCGCCAATGCCAGCTGGCGGGGGCTGGATTTGGCCGCTCTCTGGCCACAGGCACCCCACACCCTGTCCAGCGGACAGGCTTCTGTGACGCCCAGCGGTCCAGGCTGGCGCGCAGAGGTCAAACTGGACAACCGGCAAAGCGCCAGCTTGGACCAGCAGGGCTTGCCGCTGGAGCAGTTGCAGGCCGCCCTGCTGTACCGTGATGGCGGCTGGCTCTTTGAATCGGTGCTGGCCAGCGGCGCCGGCGGAAGGATTGAAGGCCGCGGCAGTTTTGTCGCCCCAGCGGGTCAGCGCGAAGGCACTGTCTGGCAGGGTGCTGCGACGCTGCGCAACATCAACCCGCGGGCCTTGCATTCCCAGCTGCCGGTGGCGGACCTGGATGGCCAGATCACGGCCAGTCAATCTGCCGCCGGCCTGAGCTTCAGTGCCAGCCTGCAGGCGCGGGCAGGCCGAGCGGCAGGTCAGGATCCGGTGGCGCAAATCAGTCAGCGAATCCGCGCCATCGGCCTCGAAGGCCACTGGCTTGCACCGCGCCTGCAATTGGACCGGCTCGACCTACAGACGGATGAGGCGCGACTGAGTGGCCAGCTTGGACTGGACACGCAGCGTCGCGCCGCCGAGGGTCGACTCAGCATCGCTCTGCCCGGCGGCAACGCACAGCTCAACGGTACGCTGGCCGGCGATACCGGCGCCGGCGAGGTCAAAATAGCCCTCTCCCAGGTGGCCCTGGCGGCGCGTTGGATGGCGCAATGGCCCGGTATGGCCAGCGCCGCGGCTTACCTGCCCAGAGGCGGCGAGCTCAAGCTCGACGGTCAGTGGCAGGGGGGTTGGGAGAACATTGAGCGGGATCTGCGCATGACGCTGGCCCTGCGCTCGCCCCGGCTCGACTTGACGGCGGCCGACGCCAGCGGTCCCGGTTGGCAGCTGCGCGACCTTCAGGCAGACATCAGTGGCCGCATCAATGCGCTGAGCCTGAGCGCACAAGCCCTCGCGCTGCGTGGCGCGCAGCGCGTCCAGGTGCAAACCAGCGGTCGCGCCGAGCAGTCAGCCGGCGGTGATTGGCAAGTGCAGCTTGCCCAGGCGCAGCTGGCTTTACAGGACCCCGCCCTGCCGGGCCGCTGGACCCTGGCACTGAACCAGGCAGCCACACTGGACTGGCGCCAGCGCGACCTTACCCACACCCTGTCGGTCTCAGGGGGCAGCCTGGCGCTGAGTGGACCGGCGGCTGGCACGGCACTGGTGACCTGGCAACCGGCGCAGTGGTCGCGTCGAAACGACGCGTCAGAACCAGCCACGTGGCGCACTCAGGGCCGCATCGACGGCCTGCCACTGGCCTGGCTGGAACTTCTGGGCCAAACCCGCATCGAGAACCTGGGCTTGCGCGGCAACCTCTTGTTTGGCGGCGAATGGGATGCACGCGGCAGCGCCTCCTTGCGGCTCAACGCCAGTCTGGCGCGAACCAGCGGCGACCTGCGCTTGCTGCCCGAGGAGGTTCAACTTGGCGGTTTGAGCAATTTGACCAACCTGGGCGACCTCAATGCCGGCGTGCGCGAGGCCCGGCTGCGGCTGTCGATCGATGGTGCGCAAATGAAAGCCCTGCTGGACTGGGACAGCGAGCGCGCTGGCCAGGCGCAGGCCGAGTTGGGCAGCGTGCTGCAGGGTGGTCCTGATGGCTGGCGCTGGCCGGCCGAGGCGCCCCTCAGCGGCACCTTGAAGGTGCAGTTGCCGCCTGTAGGTGCCTGGTCGCTGCTGGCGCCGCCCGGCTGGCGTCTGCGTGGCACCCTGGATGCCGATGCCATCCTGTACGGAACCCGCGCGGCGCCGCTGTGGCGCGGCCGTCTGCAGGCACAAGACCTGGCGGTCCGCTCCGTCGCCGATGGCATTGACTTCAACCAAGGTCAGCTTCGGATTCGCTTGGACGGCCAGAGCCTGGAGATCGAGGAGTTCACTTTGCACGGCGCCCCCCTGGCTGGTAGCGGCGGCGGCACCATCACGGCTGCCGGCAGCGTGCGTTGGCCCAAGACCGAGGGCCGCACAGAGGGCCCACTGCTCAGTCGGCTGCGCATGGACCTGGTGGCCCAGGCCCGCGGCCTGCGCGTCAGTGCCCGGGTTGACCGCCGTCTGGTGATCTCGGGGCAGCTCAAGGCCAATCTGGATGGCGACCAACTGGCCTTGCGCGGTACGCTGACGGCCGACCAGGCGCTGTTCATCCTGCCGGAGGACAACGCGCCTCAGCTTGGCGACGACGTCAGGGTGCGCCAGCCTGGCGCGCCGGCCGTGGCTGCCGCGCCGGCCAAGGGGTCTGTGGTGCTCGGCATACGGCCCGATGTCTTGCTCACACTGGACCTGGGACAGGATTTCCAGGTGCGCGGGCGTGGCCTGAACACCCGGGTCGCTGGAAGCGTGACCTTGCGCAATGCCGGTGAACGCAGCCTGACGCCGCTTCTGCGCGGCGAATTGCGAACGGTACAGGGCAGCTACAAGGCCTACGGTCAACAACTCGATATCGAGGCCGGCGTACTTCGCTTCAGCGGCCCCTATGACAACCCGGCGCTGGATATCCTGGCCATACGACCCAACCTGCCCCAACGGGTCGGTGTGCAGATCACGGGTACGGCCATTGCACCAGTGGTGCGCCTGTACGCCGAGCCCGAACTGCCCGAAGCCGAAAAGCTGGCCTGGCTGGTACTTGGCCGCAGCGCCGGCACTGGCGGCGCCGAAACGGCCGTGCTGCAACAGGCGGCCCTGGCCCTGCTGGGCGGCAGCGGACGCGGCCTGCCTGGCAGCCTCGGGCAGGCGCTCGGCCTGGACGAGGTCACCATGCGCGGCAGCACCAGCAACGCCGATGGCACGACGACCGGCGCCTCGGTCACGCTGGGCAAACGACTTTCGCGCGACTTTTATGTGGCCTACGAGCGCAGCCTGGCCGGCACCCTGGGGACGCTTTACATTCTGTTCGACCTGTCGCGCCGCGTCTCACTGCGGGCGCAGACCGGGGAACAAAGCGCAGTTGACCTGATCTTCACACTGCGCTATGACTGACACAGGACGGACAACCGGAATCAAGGTTTGCTTTTCTTGGCAGCAGGTTTGGACTCTTTCCAGGCCTGCTCGACCGCATCCCACTGGTGCGTGCGCATGAATTGCCGGGTCTCGTCTCGCACCTGCTGTCGCGTCAGGGTGCTGGCGGGCACTGCCGAACCCTTGACGGGCACCCAGGTGCTGGTGTTGTCGTCAAAATGGTTGTTACGCAGGAACTCAGTGCGCTCGGCCTTGACTTGGTCACGTGATTTCACTCCGACTGGCGCCTCAAATTCCTGCTTCAGCACCCAGTTGTCTGTCACCGAATCGTAGCGGTGCGTCTTGAGGAACTCATCGCGTTCCATCTTGACTTGTTCTCGCGACATGGCACCCTGAGTAGCGACAGCGGCGGTCTGCGCTTGCGCCAGGTTGGAAGTCGCCAGCAGAATGCCGACCAACACAGATAAAACCTGCCCGTGTTTCAGCCCCAAGGCCTTGGGTCGGATGGATGCATCGTTGTTCATAGAGTTTGCTCCACGAGTTAAAGGGACTGCAGTTTCCATTCGACGCAGTGTCTTGGCCTTGCTAAATCGCAGTCGCAACGCCAAAGATATATTTGTTCACCACCTGTCATGATGACGATCCAACGCCGATCGGGATGGGCTGGGAAAGCCGCTGTGCCCCTAAAATGTCCGAGGTCCGCCGCCGTAGTTCAATGGATAGAACGAGCGCCTCCTAAGCGCTAGATATGGGTTCGATTCCCGTCGGGGGCGCCAGCGCTCGATGGCACAGACCAAGATACATCCGCAGTGTTAGCATGTCTTCATGCCTATGCCTTTCACCTCGCCAATGCTGAGTGACGCCAGACCCGGGCGATCCGAAACTGGGTCTTTGGGCGTGAAAACGGAGCCAATAGGAGGCGCCATGAAGATGTTAGTCAAGACCATTGCCATCATCAGCTTGCTTTGGGGAGCCCCGCTTGCCTGGGCACAGGCCGATGCACTGCAGTTGCGCAGCTGGGCCGCAGCCTGTGCCAACTGCCATGGCACCCTGGGCGTGGCCCAGCCGGGCATGGCGTCGCTGGCCGGCACGCCCAAAGCGGATCTGACCAAAAAGATGCTGGATTTCAAGGCCGGGCGCCAACCAGCAACCCTGATGCACCAGATTGCCAAGGGCTACACAGACGAGCAGATTGAGCAGCTGGCCGGCTACTTTGCCGCGCTCAAGAAATAAGCCAATCGGGGTACACCATGCAACGTCGTGAATTGATTCAGTCCGCAGCTTTGGGCACGGTCTTGGGTGCAGCCGGCTTGAGTGCAGGCTGTGCCAACACGGTGGGGCAGAAAGGCCCCAAGGTGGTGGTGGTGGGCGGCGGTTACGGTGGCGCCACGGCTGCAAAATATGTGCGCATGTGGTCGGATCAGCAAATTAACGTGACGCTGGTCGAGCCCAACACGGCCTTTGTCTCCTGCCCCATCTCCAACCTGGTGCTGGGTGGCAGCAAAAGCATGGCTGACATCACCACGCTCTACGACAACCTGAGCAAGCGGCACGGTGTGAACGTGGTGCGCGACCGGGTCGTCAGCATCGACCCGGACAAACGCACGGTGCGGCTGGCCGGCGGCGATGAGCTGCCCTACGACCGCCTTATCTTGTCGCCCGGCGTGGACTTCATGATGGACGGCCTGCCTGGCATGGCCAAGGCCGGTGCAGAGGACCAGGTCTTGCACGCCTGGAAGGCTGGTCCGCAGACCCTGGCCTTGCGCCGGCAACTCGAGGCCATGCCCGACGGCGGCGTGTACGCCCTAACCATCCCCCTGGCGCCCTACCGCTGCCCGCCCGGCCCCTACGAGCGGGCCTGTCAGGTGGCGCACTACTTCAGCAAGGCCAAGCCCCGCAGCAAGGTGCTGGTGCTCGACGCCAATGACGACGTCACCTCCAAGGGGCCCTTGTTCAAAAAAGCCTGGGCTGAACGCTACCAGGGCATCATCGAGTACCGCCCCAAGCATGCCCTGGCCGATGTGGACGTCGCCAACCGCACCCTCAAATTCGAATTCAACGACGACGTCCAGGCCAACGTGCTCAATGTGCTCCCCCCCATGCGCGCCGGCGGCATTGCGGTGACGACTGGCCTGGCCACGGCGAACAAGCGCTGGTGCGAAATTGACTTCCTGACCCATGAATCCAAGGCAGCCAAAAACATCCATGTGCTGGGCGACTCGATCCAGATCGCACCGGCCATGCCGAAATCCGCGCACATGGCCAACCAGCATGGCAAAACCTGTGCCGCGGCGGTGGTGGCGCTGCTGACCGGCCAAACACCGAACGCCATGCCGATCTACAACAACACCTGCTACAGCTTTGTCAGCGATACGGACGTGGTTCATGTGGCCAGCGTGCACCGCTACGACGCCGCCCAAAAAACCATGCTGCCCGTGGCGGGCGCCGGCGGCGTATCGGGTGCTGCAAACGAGCTCGAGGGTTTCTACGCGATGGGCTGGGCACGCAACATCTGGGCCGACACCCTGGCCTGAGGCAGATTGAGCATGGCGCGCCTGAAGCGGGTAAGCAACGGCTGCGGTGGCGGTAGCGGTTCAGCTTGATTGAGGGCGTCACTTTGGGGCGTCACGTTGGGGCGTCACTTACGATTGGCGTTGATGTTGACTTAAGGAGACGCTCATGCAAACCCGTCGCGAGACACTCCGGCACAGTGCCATCGTGGCCGGTTGGTTGGCAGCCGCAGGGCTGTTGCCCGGCCCTGCCCTGGCCTTAAATGCCAAGGCGTTTGACGCCAAAAGCGTGGCCGACGCACTCAAGGCACTGGGCGCGGCGGCGCCGGCAGAAAGCAAGGACGTGACCATCACCGGCCCGGACATCGCCGACAACGGCGCTGTGGTACCGATCAGCGCCAGCACAACTTTGGCTGGTGTCAAGCAGCTGCTGATCCTGGTGGAAAAAAACCCCAGCGCGCTGGTCGCTGTGTTCAACCTGAGCGACAGTGTGGACGCCAACATGTCAACCCGGGTCAAGATGGGCCAGTCGTCCGATGTGTACGCCGTTGCCGTCATGAACGACGGCCGCGCCCTGTTTGCCAAGAAAGAGGTCAGGGTGACACTGGGTGGCTGTGGCGCCTAACCTGGCGTCCGTTACCCTGTCCATTTCCTGCCCGATCACCCTTAGGAGTCCACCATGGCAGATGCGACGCGCATTCGCGCCCAAGCGGCAGGCGGCAACGCCACCGTCCGTGTGTTGATGGCCCACGAGATGGAAACCGGTCAGCGCAAAGATGCGGCTGGCAAGACCATACCGGCCTGGCACATCACGGATGTCACCGCCGCGCACAACGGCAAAACCGTGTTGACGGCCGAGTGGGGGCCTGGCGTGTCCAAGAATCCTTTTTTGCAGTTCAACATCAAGGGTGCCAAGCCTGGCGACAAGATCAGTGTGAGCTGGCGAGACAACCGGGGTGACACGCGCACCGACGAAACCACGGTCACCTGAGACGCCTGCCACCTGCGGCGGCGGCGCCGCCGGTCAGTGCGCGCTGCTGGCCGGCCCGGCCGGGCGCAGTGTGCGGCTGAGCAAGAGCACCGGCAGCAGCCCCACCAGCACCAGCGCCAGCGCCGGCAGGGCCGCCTCGCCCAGTCGCTCGTCGCGCGCCAGTTGATAAGCCACCACTGCCAGCGTGTCGCTGTTGAAGGGGCGCAGCACCAGCGTGGCGGGCAGCTCCTTCATCACGTCAACAAACACCAACAGCGTGGCCGCCGCCACCGAGCGCTTGAGCAGCGGCCAGTGCACCCGCACCAGCAGCGCCCCATCTCGCGTGCCCAACATGCGCGCTGAATCGTCGAAACTTGCTGGAATCCGTGCATAACCACTCTGCATCGCCTGCAAGGCGACCGCGCTGAAGCGGACCAAATAGGCCCAGACCAGGCCAAAGGCGGTGGCCGTGACGTAGTAGCCCAGCCCGCTGTCAGGTGCCAGTGTCTGCAGCCAACCGACCGGCAGCAGCAAACCCACGACCAACACGGCACCCGGCACGGCGTAACCCAGGCCCACCACCTGGACCGCCAGCCGCGCCGGCAGGGAGGGGGCGCGGCGCAGGTTGAAAGCCAGCAGCAGGGCCACGCTCACCGCCAGGACGGCGCTCAGACCACCCAGACGCAAGCTGTTCAGCGACCAGCCGACAAACTTGTCCCAGGGCAGGACGACCCCATCTGCCAGCAAGGGATGCAGCATCGCCAGCACCGGCAAGACAAAACCCATCAGTACCGGCAAGCCGCACACCAGCCAGGCCAGCCACAACGACCCGGCCCGCAGTCGCACCGGCCGGGCGTCCAGCGTGTCAGTCCGGGCACCCCGGCTCTGGGCAAAGCGCAATCGCGCCTGAGAGCGCCGCTCCAGTGTCAGTAAAAGGGCCACCAGCAGCAGCAACAGCGTGGCCAACTGGGCGGCGGCGATGCGGTTGTCCATGGCCAGCCAGGCCTTGTAAATACCGGCGGTGAAGGTCTGGATGCCAAAGTAGCTGGCCACGCCAAAATCGGCCAGCGTTTCCATCAAGGCCAGCGCGGCGCCAGCAGCCACAGCCGGCCGGGCCAGCGGCAAAGCGATCTCCAAAACCCGCCGGCGCAGCGGCGCGCCCAGCAGCCGCGCAGCCTCCATCAGCTGGGGCGCACGCTCGGCCAGTGCGCTGCGGGCCAGCAGGTAGACATAGGGGTACAAGGTGAACACAAAGACCCAGGCAGCGCCACCCAGACTGCGCACTTCCGGAAACACGCGTCCTTGCAGCCCCAAACCGGTGCGCAGGGCCGTCTGCAACGGGCCACTGAACTGGAATGCGTCGGTGTAGGCGTAGGCCACCACATAGGCCGGCATGGCCAAGGGCAACAACAGGGCCCATTCCAAGGTACGTCGGCCGGGAAATTCGAACAAGGTCACCGTCGCCGCCGCCGCCAAGCCGACCACCACCACCCCGGCGCCCACCATCACACACAGGTACATGGTGGTCAACGCGTAGTCGGGCAGGACGGTGGCGCTCATCTCGCGCAGGATCTGCGCCGCCACCGCACCACCGTCTCCCCGAGGCAACCAGGACGCGAGCACACTGAGCACCGGCAGCATGAAGGCCAGCGTCAGCAACAGCAACAGGGTTTGACGCAGCCGTCCGGAGCGCGAAGGTGACATGGGCGTGGAAGACTCGGCTGTATGCAAATGAGAATTGTAAGCATCTACAATCTGATGCATGTTCCTTCAGGTGTCCCAACTGAGCGTGACCTACCGCGGCCGCAGCCAGGCTGCGGTCCACAACGTGTCCTTTACCCTGGGCGCGGGCGATATCGGGGTGTTGATCGGACCCTCGGGATGCGGCAAGACCACCCTGTTGCGGGCGGTGGCCGGTTTGGAGCCCCTGGCGCAGGGCGAGATCTGGCTGGCCGGCCAATTGGTGAGCAGCCCCAGCGTATCGGTTGCGCCGGAAGCCCGACAGATCGGCATGGTTTTTCAGGATTACGCCCTGTTCCCGCACCTGGATGTGGCGGGCAATGTCGGCTTCGGCATCGCCCATTTACCCCGGCGTGAGCGCGCTGACCGCGTGGCCGAGGTGCTGGCGCTGGTGGGCCTGGCCGGTCAACAGACGCGTTTTGCGCACGAGCTCTCCGGCGGCCAGCAGCAGCGGGTGGCGCTGGCCCGCGCCTTGGCACCCAGACCACGACTGCTGCTGCTGGACGAGCCCTTCTCCAATCTGGATGTGGACCTGCGCGAAAGATTAGCGCATGAGGTGCGGGGTATTTTGAAGGCGGCCAACACCACGGCGCTGTTTGTGACGCATGACCAACTGGAGGCCTTTGCCATTGGCGACCGCATTGGCGTCATGCAGGCCGGCGCACTGCACCAATGGGATGACGCCTACACGCTGTACCACCGGCCGGCCTCGCGCTTTGTCGCCGAGTTCATCGGCCATGGCGTGTTTGCACACGCCACGATCCGGGAAATCAACCAGCACGTGGTGGTCCAGACGCCGCTGGGCGATCTGACCGATGTGGCCGAATGCCCGCTGCCCGGCGCCTTCACCGACGGCGCCTGCGATGTGCTGCTGCGGGCCGACGACATCGTGCACGACGACGATGCGCCGGTCAAAGCCCAGATCACACGCAAGGCCTTCCGCGGCGCCGACTTCCTCTACACCCTGCGCCTGGCCAGCGGCGAGACGGTTATGGCCCATGTGCCCAGCCACCACGACCACACCATCGGCGAATGGATCGGCATCCGAGCCCAGGTGGACCACGTGGTCACCTTTGAGCGCGTCTGAGCCTTAAAAAGCGATAAAATGCTATAAATTAAGTAGCGTCAATGTCATATGGAGCAAGGGCTAGAGCCTGATTTTCTATTTATTTTTGCGGGTTTGCCGTGTCCTTAGTCTCACGCCGCCACCAAGGCTGGCCCGCCGGGCGTCCGTGGCGCCTGGCCTGCGTGCTCG
>JBAXMQ010000036.1:0-25868 GCA_037134215.1 Betaproteobacteria bacterium | reverse complement strand
AGGACGTGCCCTGGGCCGGCCGCGCGCGTGACGAGCTTGGTGGCTTTTCCCGCCCAGCCGCCCAGTTCAGCCAGGCGGCCAGCGGCCTGAGCTTGGCCACCGGCGCACTGTCGGTCACGCTGCGGCTGGATCCATTGGCCCTGAGCTGGCAGGATGGACAAGGTCGCCCGCTGCTGGCTGACCGGAACAGCTCGGCTTACCTGCACAGCCCGCGCACCGGCTCGGTGCGGCACTACCTGCAGCGCGACCGGGCTGATCGTTATTACGGCCTGGGCGACAAGACCGGCCCGCTCAACCTGCATGGCCGGCGCCTGCGCACCCTGGCGCTCGACGCGCTGGGTTACGACCCGCAATACGGCGATCCGCTCTACAAACACTGGCCCTTCGTGCTGACCCGCGCGCCCACCGGCCACTGGTACGGCCTGTACTACGACACCCTGAGCGCCTGCACTTTTGACCTGGGCTGCGAGCACGACAACTACCACGACTTCTACCGTTACGTCGACATCGACGACGGCGACCTGGACTACTACCTGATGTCCGGCGCCACGCCGGGCGAAGTGATCGCTCAGTTCGTGCGTCTGATCGGTGGCACCAACCTGCCGCCGCGCTGGTCGCTCGGCTATGCCCAGACCGCCATGGGCCTGGCTGATGCACCTGATGCCCAGGACCAGCTGAACCAGTTCATTGACCGCATTGAATCTGAAGGCATCCCCTGCTCGGCTTTCCATTACGGTTCCGGCTATTCCTCACGCGGCAAGCGCCGCTATGTGTTCACCTGGAACCACGACAAGTTTCCTGACCCGAAGGCGCTCAACGCACGGTTCCAGCAGGTCGGTATGCGGCTTGTGGCCAACGTCAAGCCCTGCCTGCTGGATGACCACCCGGCCTGGGATGAGGTCCACGCGCAAGGCGGTTTCATCCAGGACGCCGCCACCCGCACACCGGTGGTCGAGCAATTTTGGGACGGCGTCGGCGCGCACCTGGATTTTTCCAACCCGGCCGTGGTGGCATGGTGGCAGCGCAGCCTGCGGCGCCAGGTGCTGGATTTCGGTATTGATGCGGCCTGGAACGACAACAACGAGTACGCCATCATGGACGATGGCGCCATTTGCGCGGGCTTTGGTCAGCCGCTGCCCATGCACCGGGCGCGGCCACTGCATGCGCTGCTGATGACGCGCGCCAGCTTTGAGGCGCAGGCCCAGCACCGACCGCCGCAAGCGTCGCCCGAGCCGGTGTTCACCGTCAGTCGGGGGGGGCCGCCGGGCGTGCAGCGCTATGCACAGACCTGGTCGGGCGACAACAGCACCAACTGGGACAACTTGCGCTGGAACATCCGCACCGGGCTGCAGATGAGCTTGTCGGGCCTGTTCAACATCGGCCACGACGTGGGCGGCTTTTTCGGCCCCTCGCCCGGGCCGGAGCTGTTTGTGCGCTGGGTTCAGGCCTGCTGCCTGAATCCACGCATGGTGATGAACTCTTGGAAACCCGGCAGCAGCAACAACGTGCCCTGGCTGCACCCCGAGGTCACGGTACACGTGGCGGCAGCGATCCACCTGCGCTACACCCTGCTGCCCTACCTGTGGCAGCTGTTCGAGCAAGCCGCCGCGCTGCACCAGCCGATTTTGCGCCCCACCTTTTACGAATTTCCGGACGACGAGGCCTGCTTTGCCGACAGCGACGACTTCATGCTTGGCAGCGAGTTACTGGTGGCGCCGGTGGTGCAGGCCGGCGACACCACACGCCGGGTCTACCTGCCGGCAGGACCCTCAGCCTGGTTCGACTTTGACAGTGGCGAACGCTTTCATGCCGGCCAGTGGCACACCGTGGCAGCCCCCTTGGCCCGCTTGCCCCTGTTTGCCCGTGCTGGCGCGCTGATTCCGCTGGCGGGCGGTCGACCGGATGAGAATGGCCAAGTCGTGCGTCGGCGGCATGATGACCCGGTCACTGAATGGCGCCGTTTTGGGCCCGGTGACGCCCGCTGAGTTGCCACTTGGCCGCGCGAGTCAGGATGCCCGAGTAGGTCTGATATTGGGTCTTGCTTTTGGCGTTGGCGGGGACGGCGTGCCTGCTTCCGCTCGTGTCCTCCGCCCTGCGGGCTCCCCCTTTTACCTCGCTGCAGCAGGCACACCATCCCCTCCTTGGTCGGGTTAGAAGGAATACCTGAATGCGAGGTCCCAGTGCTTGCGTGCGAGGGCTGTCAAGGTGGTGACGGGCCGAGCGGCGGAGCGAGGTCAAGGAGGAAGACACAGGAGCACGTAGGGCACCTGTGTCTGGGGGACACGAGCGCAGTCGCTTGGACCGGCGCCGCATTGACTGGTGCGCCAAAAATGAAGGCAATCATTTATCCCCGGCGCCGCCTTGACCGGTGACAGAGGTGGTGAGTCGTGGGTTCCCGGTCAAGCCGGGGCCGTCTGAAGTGTCGGGTAGACGCCGATGGGTGACGGAGGGTCAGGCCCAGTGCACCGGGCCCCGGCTGGTGTACCAGTGCGCCAGTTGCGCCTCGAACTCAGCCTCGATCCGGCTGCGCCGGATCTTCATGGTCGGCGTGAGCATGCCGTTTTCGACGCTCCAGGGTTGCTGCGCCACCACGATCATGCGCAGCTGTTCATAATCGGCCACGGCGCCGTTCACCTCGCGCAGCAAGGCCCCAAGTTCCTGCTGCACGTTAGCCCGCACGGCAGCGTCCCCGAGTTGCGGGCGCAGGTGCTCGGCCAGCACCACCATGGCGTAGGCCGCGCTTTGGCCGACACCTGACACCAGCGACAGTTCGATCATCGGGTGCGCATTGAGCCGGTTTTCGATGGGTGCCGGCGCCACGTACTTGCCCTTGGAGGTCTTGAACAGTTCTTTCACCCGGCCGGTCAGCTTGAGCAGGCCATCGGCCCGGATCTCGCCACGGTCGCCGGTATGAAAGAAGCCATCGGCGGTGAAGCACTCGGCGTCCAGGTCGGGCCGTTTGTAGTAACCCACCATCTGGCCAGGCGACTTGATCAGCACCTCGCCCTCTTCGCTCAGGCGAATCTGCACCCCAGGCATCGGCACGCCAACATAACCCGGCGCGTTGATGGCGTCGGTGGAATTGTGCGAGTAGGCAAAGTCCTCGGTCATGGCGTAGCCTTCGGACAGGTTCAACCCAAGCCGACGGTACCAGCTGATCAGCTCGGCGGGAATGGGCGCCGAGCCGCTGCCCGCCAGCAGCACCTGGTCCAGCCCCAGGCCCTTGAGCACCTTGCGCGCCACGATACGGCCCAGGATAGGGATGCCGAGCAGCCGGTCGAGCTTTTTCGGTGGCATCTTGCTGAACACCCCCTGTTGGAACTTGAGCCACAACCGTGGCACCGAGATGAAGGTGGTGGGTCGGGCCCGGTTCAGGTCCTGCAAAAAAGTGTCTAGTGACTCCGCAAAATACAGGTGGGTGTTGCCATCCACCAAGGAACCGCACTCGACCCAGGCGCGCTCAAACACATGGGCCAGCGGCAGGTAGGACAGGACGCGGTTGTGCGACTCCGCGCCAATGCGGCTTTTGAGCTCGTTCACGATGCCCAGGCTGGCCGCGGTGATGCGCTCAAAGCTGTGCATCACGCCCTTGGGCTGACCGGTGGAGCCCGAGGTGTAGATCAGCATCGCCAGATCAGTGCCTGCCCGTGCCGGACGACCGCTCAGCGGCGGGGTGCGGCCAATGATCGAGTCCCAGGTCTCGAACGAGGTGGGCGGCGACAGGGGCAGCGCAATGCAAGGCAGCCCATCAGGCACGCCCGGTGTCTGTTGCGGCCAAGTGTCGAGCTTGCCGACGAACAACAGGCTGGCACCGCTGTGCTCAAGCACGTAGCGGATGGTGTCGGCGGTTTCAGTCGGAAAGATGGCCACTGTGGTGCCGCCCGCCATCCAGATCGCCAACTCGGCCATGATGAAGTGGGCACTGTTTTTGGACAGAATGGCGATGCGTGCGCCTGGCTCAAAGCCCCGACTCTGCAGATGCGCCGCCATGCGCCGCGCCTGGTCCAGCGTCTGAGCCCAGCTGTAGTTTGCAACCTGGCCGCCGCCAGTCGGTTGTGTCAGGTAAACGGCGTCGGGATGCGTTGCCTCGTGACTGTAAATGTAGTCGAGCATCAGTTGCGGCTGGGACATCTTTCTTCCTGGTTGTGATGGCGCGATGACCAATTCAGAGTGCCGACCCATCGGGCGGAGGGCAGCAGCGCGAATGTTACCTGCAGTTCCAGGCCGCCGGCCTCATGGTGTTCCCTGAGCCAGCACGCTGTGCCACAGCGCCTGCACGGCGTCGCGCTGGACCTGAAGCTCGCCAGCAGCCACCTGGGTGGGTTCTTCATTGAGCCGGGCGCGGTGCTGCACATGGCGCAAAGCCCGATAGGCCCCGGCCGCCGCGTGCCCGACCCCGGTCGCCAGCAGACCGGCCGCCTCGGCGCGCTCCAGCAGCGCAATATTGCCAGCGTTGTCGCGCAGCGCGGGGTGCCGGTCGGCCTGCGACAGCACCAGGTACTGCACGACAAACTCCACGTCCATCATGCCGCCGGTGCTGTGCTTGACGTCAAAGTGCTCGCTCTTGACGGGGTGCGCCGCCTGCACCCGCTCGCGCATGGTCACAATTTCATGCTTCAGGGCGTCTGCTTCGCGCGGTGCGCAGATCACCGTTTCTCGCACCACCTCAAAGCGTTGCCGCAATCGGTCGGCACCGAGCACACAGCGCGCCCGGGTCATGGCCTGGTGCTCCCAGGTCCAGGCCGTGTTGCTGCCGCGCTGCTGCTGGTAGTTGGCGTAGGCGGTAAACGTGGTGATCAGCAGACCCGAGTTGCCATTGGGCCGCAGTGCGGTATCGATCTCATACAGGTCCCCCTCGCCCGTCTTCACGGTCAGCCAGTTGATCAGCTTGCGCACCAGGGCGGCGTAGGCCTCGGGCGCACGCTCGTCGTCATCGTCGTAGACGAACACGATGTCGAGGTCGCTGCCGTAGCCCAGTTCCTTGCCGCCGAACTTGCCGTAGGCGATGATGCCGAACTGCGGCGTCTCGCGGTGCCGCGTTTTGAGGCGCTGCCAGCACCACTGGCTGGTGATGCGCAATACCGCCTCGGCCAGCGCGCTGAGGTCGTCTGCCACCTGTTCCACACTCAAGCAGCTCTCTACATCGCGGGCCAGGGTTCGGAACACTTCGGCGTGGTGGGCACGCCTGAGCAGGTTGAGCAGGCTTTCGTCATCATCCTCGCCGGTCGCGGCAAGTGCATCACGGCGGCGCTGCAACTCCAGCTCAAATTCCGTCGCGTCAAAGCGTTCGCGCAACAAATCGGCGCTGGCCAGCTCGTCAATCACGCCAGGATGCAGCATCAGGTAGCGCGCCGGGCAGCGCGCCGCGCCCAACAGGCGCAGCAGGCGCTGGTGCACATTGGGCCGTTCCAGCAGCAGCGCCAGATAACTTTCCCGGCGCAGCAAAGGCTCGATCCAGTCGGCCAGCCGGACGGCGGCAACTTCGCTGGCCGAACCCTCGTTGACCCACTGCAAGGTGCGAGCGACCAGCCGCACCAGGCGGGTGCGCGATGCCTCCCGCAGCGCCAGCACGCGGGGATGGTTGCGCCAGTGGGCTACGCGGGCCCTAAAGGCTTCAGGCAGTTGGTCGAGCACCTCGTCCAGATCCATCCCCGACATGGCCGACTTGCCACAGCCCTTGCAGTCCTGCTGGCCGCTGCCGCCCAACAGGGTGTCGAACTCCTGCGCCACCATTTCCCGATGGGCGTCGAGCTGGTGCAACATCAGGTGGGTGGCGGCAAAGCCCAGGGTTTCGGCGATCCATTGCAGGTCAGCGTCCTGGGTTGGCAATACATGGGTCTGCTGGTCGTCCAGGTACTGGATGCGGTGCTCCACCTGGCGCAGGAACACGTAGGCCTGCGCCAGCGCGTCTGCCGTGGCCAGCGGCATGAGCCCGGCCTTGGCCAGTCTGGGCAGCGCAGACAGCGTCGGGCGGGTACGCAGCTCAGGGAACTGGCCGCCCCGCACCACCTGCAGCAGCTGCACGATGAACTCGATCTCGCGAATGCCGCCGCGTGACAGCTTGACATCGTTGGCCCGCTCCGGGCGCCCGGTGCTGCGCCGCGCCGCATGCTCGCGAATCTGGCGGTGCAGGACGCGCAGTGCGTCAAACACCCCGTAGTCCAGGTAGCGTCGGAACACAAACGGCAGCACCACGCTGCGCAAGCCGAGCGCGTTGCTGTCCGGCACGTTCCCTAAAGTGGCGACGACCCGGCTTTTCAACCAGGCAAAGCGCTCCCATTCGCGACCCTGCACATGCAGGTACTCCTCCAAGGCACCCAATGACAAGGCCGGTGGACCCGAGTTGCCGTTGGGCCGCAGCGCCAGATCGACGCGAAAGACGAAACCGTGCTCGGTGGTATCGCCAATCAGGCCGTAGATGACCCGCACGGCGCGGGCAAAGTACTCCTGGTTGGAGATCCGGCCGCGCCCGTCTGCTGCGCCGGTGGTGTCACCGTCATGGTCATAGATGTAGATCAGGTCAATGTCGCTGGAGACATTGAGTTCCCGCGCCCCGAGCTTGCCCATGCCGACCACCCAGAGTTGGCTGGCTTCGCCGTTCGGACCTGCCGGACGGCCATGCACCGGCTCCAGCTGCGACCGCGCCTGGGTGCAAGCGGTTTGGAGCGCGAACTCGGCCAGTTCGGTCATGGCCTGGGTGATGACTGGCAGCGGCACCCCCTCGTCGCAGTCCAGGCATAACAGGCGCTCCAGCACCAACTGGCGCAGGGTTCGCAGTGCGGCCGCGGTGTCCAGCCCCTGGGCGCGCAAGCCCTGGTAGGTCTCGTGCATCCGGGCTGTTTCGGGTACGCCAGCCGCCAGCATCTGCAACTGACCTTCATAACGGCGCCTGACCCGCTGTCCGTAACGCGCATGGGCAGACTTAGGGGGCCGGGTCATAATTCCTGTCATGGCTTCGAGTTCACGATGATGGCCTGCGCCATGGGGTTCTCGGTCATTGTGCCGCGAATCGCTGTGCAGCGCAGGCAATTCCCTAACCCACCGGAGTCCGTCCCATGAAAGTCGCCGCCATTCAAATGGTCTCTGGCACCAGCCTGCAGGCCAACCTGGACAGTGCCCACGCCTTGCTGCGGGCGGCCGCTGCCGACGGGGCCGAGCTGGCGGTGCTGCCAGAGTATTTCTGCCTGCTCGGGCGCCGCGATACCGACAAGCTCGCCATTCAGGAGCTTCCGGGCGAGGGGCCGATCCAGCGCTTTCTGGCCGGCTGTGCCCGTGAGTTGGGGCTCTGGCTGGTCGGCGGCACCCTGCCACTGGCGCTGCCAGCGAGCGCCGGCGATGCGCCGGCGCCAGCGGAGCGGGTCTACAACAGCACACTGGTGTACGCGCCCTCGGGCGAGCAGATCTGCCGCTATGACAAGATTCACCTCTTCCGATTTGACAACGGGCGTGAGCGCTACGACGAGTCGGCCGTGCTGCACGCCGGCAGCGCACCAGCGAGTTTCGAGCTGCCATCCCGGGACGGGCAATGCTGGCGCGTGGGCCTGAGCATCTGCTATGACCTGCGCTTCCCCGAGCTTTATCGGGCCTACGCCGGGCAGGGTGCGCACTTGTTGCTGGTACCCAGCGCCTTCACCCATGGCACGGGCCAGGCCCATTGGGAGGTGCTGTTGCGCGCGCGCGCCATCGAAAACCTGGCGTTTGTCGCCGCTGCAGCACAAGGCGGCCTGCACGAGAACGGTCGGCGAACCTGGGGCCACAGCCTGCTGCTCGATCCCTGGGGCGGCCTGCTGGCCGAGAGGTCCGAGGGGGCCGGCGTGGTCTGCACCGAGCTCGACTTTGCGCGCCTGAGCGCCTGCCGCGTGCAATTGCCGGCGCTGGATGACCGCGTGCTGTGACCGACGGCTTGGTCAACTTGCTGCGTGATGCCGCCTAAAGCCCAGACTTCGAGCCAGACTTGGGCGGCTGCTCCGGGTCGGGCCCCGGCTCCGGCGGCAGCTCGCCGCGCTGGCGGCCGGAAAACATGGTCCACCACACAATGAGCAGCAGCAAAGCCAGGGCGCCGAGCGCTTCGAGCACCAGCAGGATCATGAATCGGCTCCAGGGCGTGTTGGCATTGGCCTGGATTGTAGGGTTGGCCGCAGCCATCAGCCCGGCGAGCAGCCAAGGTCTTGAGCCAGGCCTAGCATCCGGCGCCCTGCCCGAGGACCGCGCGCCGCTGCCGCGCGACCTGCGGCAACCCAAGACCCGCTGGGTGGCCGTGCGCTGGGCGGAACTGCCAGGATTTGAAGCCGATGCCCTGCACGAAGCGTGGAACGCCTGGCTCAAGAGCTGCGAACGACCAGGGCCGGTGTTTGCTGCCCTTTGCAGCGAGGTGCGGCGCCTGAGCCTGGGCGACGGCCCAGCCCAGCGCGCCTGGATGATGACGCGGCTGCAACCCTACCGGGTGGAAAGCCATGCCGGTGAGAACGAGGGGCTGCTGACCGCCTATTACGAACCGCAACTGGAAGCTTCCCGGCTGCCCGACGCCAGCTTCACGGTCCCGCTTTACCAGCCGCCGCTGAGCCAGGCGCCACGCAAACCCTGGTACACGCGCCAGCAGATTGACACGCTGCCCGAGGTGCGTGCGCAGCTCGCTGGCCGGGAAATTGCCTACCTGGCCAACCCGGTCGACGCGCTGGTGCTGCAAATCCAGGGCTCGGGGCGGCTGCGCATCCGCCAGCCTGACGGCAGCATCCGATCGGTGCGGCTGGCCTATGCCGGCTCTAACGAGCAGCCCTACAAAAGTGTCGGCCGCTGGCTGCTGGACCAGGGCGCCTTGCGCGATGCCTCTTGGCCGTCCATCAAGAACTGGGTGGCACAAAACCCCACGCGCGTCAACGATATGCTGTGGAGCAACCCGCGCACCGTGTTTTTCCGAGAGGAGACTTTGACCGAACAGGACATGGTGTGGGGTCCGCGCGGCGCGCAGGGCGTGCCCCTGACGCCCGGCCGCTCGATCGCGGTCGACCCGGCCAGCATCCCGTTTGGCACGCCCGTCTGGCTGGCCTCCAGCGGCCCGACCGCAGCGCTGCGCAAACTGGTGCTGGCTCAAGATACAGGGAGCGCCATCACCGGCGCGGTTCGCGCCGACTACTTTGCAGGCTGGGGCGCTGACGCCCAGGAGCTGGCTGGGCGGATGAAGCAAACGGTGCGCCTGTGGGCGCTGTGGCCGAAATAGCGGGCGGGCCGTCACGCCAGTGCCACTATCAAGGCAAAGAAAGCAAAGACATATCCGGCTTGCCGGCCTACACTTTGCCGACACAAGAATGGAGAACCGAACGCCATGAATGCTCCGCTACCTCCCCACATCCGCCAGGCGCTGGCCACCGTCACGCTGGACGACAAATACGCACTCGATCACGGCCTGGCCTTCATGAGCGGCGTGCAGGCGCTGGTCAAGTTGCCCATGCTGCAACGCCTGCGCGACCAGCGCCAGGGCAAGAACACGGCCGGCTTCATCAGTGGCTACCGTGGCTCGCCGCTTGGCGGGTATGACCAGGCGCTGGTCAAGGCCCAGCCGCACCTGAAGGCGCACCACATCGTGTTCCAGCCCGGCGTTAACGAGGAACTGGCCGCCACCGCGCTGTGGGGCACACAGCAACTCGGCTTTGCCCCTGCGGGCAGCAACAAGTACGACGGTGTCTTCGGCATCTGGTACGGCAAGGGGCCGGGTGTGGACCGCTGCAGCGACGTGTTCAAGCATGCCAACATGGCCGGCACCACGCCTTGGGGCGGGGTGATTGCGGTGGCCGGGGACGACCACATCTCTAAAAGCTCAACCGCCGCGCACCAGAGCGACCATATTTTCAAGGCCTGTGGCACGCCGGTGTTTTTTCCGGCCAGCGCACAGGACATACTGGACCTCGGGCTGCATGCCTTCGCCATGAGTCGCTTCTCGGGGGTCTGGGCGGGCATGAAAACCATCCAGGAAATCGTCGAATCCAGCGCCACGGTGATGATCGACCCGGACCGGGTCCAGATCCGGCTGCCAACCGACTTCGAGATGCCCGCCGGCGGCCTGCACATCCGCTGGCCCGACCACGCGCTGGAGCAGGAGGCGCGCCTGTTTCACTACAAGTGGTATGCGGCCCTGGCCTACATCCGCGCCAACCGGCTCAACCACAACGTGATCGAGGGCCCGAACGACCGGCTGGGTCTGATCGCCAGCGGCAAGGCCTTCAACGACACGCGTCAGGCGCTGCTCGACCTGGGGCTGGACGACGACACCTGCCAGCGCCTGGGCATCCGGCTGCACAAGGTCGCGGTGGTTTGGCCGCTGGAGGCGCAACTGACGCGCGAATTTGCCACTGGCCTGCAGGAAATCCTGGTGGTGGAAGAGAAGCGCCAGGTCATCGAATACCAGCTTAAAGAAGAGCTGTACAACTGGCGTACCGACGTTCGGCCGCATGTGCTGGGCAAATTCAACGAGGTCGAGGGCGACTTCAGCGGCGGCGAGTGGTCCAACCCCAACCCCACCGCCAACACCCTGCTGCGGGCCAATGCCGACCTGTCCCCCACCCTGATTGCCCGCGCCATCGCCCAACGCCTGACCAAGCTCGGCGTCGATGCTGACACGGCCGCGCGCATACAGGCCCGGCTGGCGATCCTGGACGCGAAAGAGCGCGCCCTGCTGGTGGTGCAGGCGCAGCCCGAGAGGCAGCCCTGGTTTTGCTCCGGCTGTCCGCACAACACCAGCACCAAGGTGCCAGAGGGCTCGCGCGCCATGGCCGGCATTGGCTGCCATTTCATGTCGATCTGGATGGACCGCGCCACGGTGGGCTTCACCCAGATGGGCGGTGAGGGCGTGCCCTGGGTCGGCCAACAGCCGTTCAGTCACGACCAGCACATGTTTGCCAACATGGGTGACGGTACTTACTTTCACAGTGGTCTGCTGGCGGTGCGCCAGAGCATTGCCGCCGGCGTCAACATCACCTACAAGATTTTGTACAACGACGCCGTGGCCATGACCGGCGGGCAACAGATCGGGGAGCGTGCGGAAGGCCACTCGGTGCTGCAGATCGCCCAGAGCATGCGCGCCGAGGGTGCGGCGCGCATCACCATCGTCACCGACGAGCCCGACAAATACGCCGGCGTCACCGGCCTGCCTGAAGGCGTGGCAGTCGCCCACCGCGACAGGCTGGATGCGATCCAGCGTGAATTCCGCACCATCCCAGGCACCACCGTCATCGTCTACGACCAGACCTGCGCCACCGAAAAGCGCCGCCGGCGCAAGCGCGGCACGCTGGTGGACCCGGCCAAGCGCGTGGTGATCAACGAGCTGGTGTGCGAAGGCTGTGGTGACTGCGGCGTGCAATCCAACTGCCTGAGCGTGGAGCCGCTGGATACCGAGTTCGGCCGCAAGCGCCAGATCAACCAGAGCACTTGCAACAAAGACTACTCCTGTACCAAGGGTTTCTGCCCGAGCTTCGTCACGGTCGAGGGCGGTCAGCTGAAAGAGAAAAGCAAGGGCGTCGGCCCGTCACCGTACACGCTCGAGGCCCTGCCCGAGCCGGTGTTGCCGGTGCTGGGTGGCGCAGCCGGGCCGGTCTGGGGGATTGTGGTGGCCGGCGTGGGCGGTACTGGCGTGATCACCATTGGACAGTTGCTGGGGGTGGCGGCCCACCTGGAGGGGCTTGGCATCGTGACCCAGGACGCCGGTGGCCTGGCCCAGAAGGGCGGCGCCACCTGGAGCCATGTGCTGATCGGCGTCAGCCAGGACGACATCCGGACCACCCGTGTCAGCATGGCGGCGGCTGATCTGGTGATCGGCTGCGACCCGATCGTGGCGGTGGCCAAGGAGACCCTGCTGCGCATGCGCGAAGGCCGGACCCGGGTCGCGCTCAATGCGCATGCCACGCCCACGGCCGCATTCGTCAAAAACGGCAACTGGCAGAACCCCTCGGAGGCCTGCGTCAGTCAGATCACGCAGGCGGTGGGAGCGGCAGCCATGGGGGCCTTCAGCGCCGACCTGGCCGCCACCGCGCTGCTGGGCGACAGCATCTACACCAACCCGATGATGCTGGGTTTTGCGTGGCAAAAGGGCTGGATTCCCCTCACGCAGGCCGCGCTGCTGCGCGCGATCGAGCTCAACGCCGTGGCGGTAGACAACAACAAGGCAGCGTTTGAGTGGGGCCGACGCGCGGCCCATGACCCGCAGGCGTTAGAGCGCCTGCTTAACCCGGGCCAGGTGGTGACCTTGGTCAAGCGCAGCCCGCTCGATGAGCTGATCAGCCGGCGGGTGGCATTTCTGACCGATTACCAGGACGCGGCCTACGCTGCGCGTTACCAGTCGGTGGTGGCACGGGTGCGGCGCGCGGACGAGGTCGACGGCGAGGCCCGGCTGGCGCTGACCGAAGCCGTGGCGCGCTACTTGTTCAAGCTGATGGCCTACAAGGATGAGTACGAGGTGGCCCGGCTTCACACCGATGCCGCTTTCCATGCCCGCATCGCTGACATGTTCGAAGGTGACTACAAGCTCAACTACCACCTGGCGCCACCGCTTCTGGCCAAGAAGAACGAGAAGGGCGAGCTGCAAAAGCGCGCCTTCGGCCCTGGCATGCTGATGGGCTTTCGGCTCTTGGCTCGGCTCAAGGGCTTGCGCGGCGGCATCTTCGATGTGTTTGGCCGCAGCGAAGAGCGGCGCCAGGAGCGCGCCCTGATTGCCGAGTACCTGGACACGGTCGAGGAATTGCTAGCTGGGCTGGCCCAGGGCAGCACGCCCGAGGCACGGGCACTGCGCTACCGGCTGGCGCTGGACCTGGCCCGTGTGCCCGAGCAAATCAAGGGTTTTGGGCATGTCAAGGCGCGCAACATGAAGGCCGCCCGCCTGGCCTGGGACGGTCTGCTGGCGCAGTTCCGCAACCCGCCGGCAGCCCAACAGGCGGCCTGAGGCCCCAGCCCGCAGCGGCGCCGGGGCATTGGCGCCCGTCATACAATGCGCGGCTGTTGTAACCAGCGCCGCCTGATGGGTGGCTGCCGGCCTGTGCAAGCCCCCGGCTGCAGCAGGTCATGTCTGTCAAACCCTGTGGAGTTGCCTGTGTTCATTTCTTCCGCGTTCGCCCAAACCGCACCCGCCGCCGCTGCTGGCAGCGACATGCAATCCTCGCTGATGAGCATGCTGCCGCTGGTGCTGATGTTTGTCGTGCTGTATTTCGTGATGATCCGGCCGCAAATGAAGAAGCAAAAAGAGCACAAGGCCATGATCGACGCGCTGGCCAAGGGCGATGAGGTGGCCACCGCCGGCGGTGTGTTGGGCAAGGTCACCCGCATGGGCGACAGCCAGTTGGGCCTGGAAGTGGCCAACGGGGTCGAGATCCAGATCCAGCGCAGCGCTGTGGTGCAGGTTCTGCCCAAGGGCAGCATCAAGTAAACATCACGCTGGTCACCTGGCAGAGGCGCGGTCATGAATCGTTATCCGATATGGAAGTACGTGGTCATCGTGATCGCGCTGCTGGTGGGGGGCTTGTACACACTGCCCAATTTCTTTGGCGAATCGCCCGCGGTACAGGTGTCTTCGGCCAAACCCGCCTTCAAGGTCGACAGCACCACGCTGGCACGGGTTGAGGAGGCGCTCAAAGGCGCGGGCATTGCTGCCGATGCGGTCGCCCTGGATGGCACGTCCATCAAGGCGCGTTTTGCCAGCACCGAACTTCAGCTCAAGGCCAAGGACGCGATCCAGAAGGCGCTGGTGCCCGACCCAGCCAATCCGCCCTATGTGGTGGCGCTGAACCTGCTCTCGCGCTCGCCGGCGTGGCTGCACAGCCTGCACGCTTCGCCCATGTACCTCGGCCTTGACCTGCGCGGCGGCGTCCACTTCATGCTGCAGGTGGACATGCAGGCCGCGCTCACCAAGCGGGCCGAGTCGCTCGCCGGCGACATCCGCACCACGCTGCGCGAGAAAAACGTGCGCCACGGCGGCATAAGCCGCAATGGCGCGGTGATCGAACTGCGTTTCCGTGACAGCGCCACGCTGGACGCGGCACGCAAGGTGATCCAGGACCAGTTTGCCGAGCTGCAATTGAGCGATGCACCTGACGGGCAGGACGTCAAGCTCAGCGCCACCCTGCGACCGGTGGCGGCGCGCACGGTGCAAGAGCAGGCACTGAAACAAAACATCACCACCCTGCACAACCGCATCAACGAGCTGGGCGTGGCCGAGCCGGTGATCCAGCAGCAGGGGCTGGACCGCATCGTGGTGCAACTTCCTGGCGTGCAGGATACCGCTAAGGCCAAAGACATTCTGGGCCGCACCGCCACGCTTGAGGTGCGCATGGTCGATGAAAGTGGTGAAGCCCGTGCCGCCGAGGGTGGCGCTGGTGCCGTACCGCTGGGCTCGGAGCGTTTCTTGGAGCGCAGCGGCCAGCCCGTGATCGTGAAAAAACAGGTCATCCTGACCGGGGAAAACCTGACCGACGCCCAGCCCGGCTTTGACAACCAGACCCAGGAGGCGGTCGTCAACCTGACGTTGGACGCCAAGGGCGCGCGCATCTTCCGCGATGTCACCCGCGAGAGCATCGGCAAACGCATGGCGATTGTGTTGTTTGAAAAAGGCAAGGGCGAGGTGGTCACCGCGCCGGTGATCCGTTCCGAGATTGGCGGCGGCCGGGTGCAGATTTCCGGCCGCATGACGGCGATGGAAGCCACCGACACCGCCTTGCTGCTGCGTGCCGGCTCTCTGGCAGCGCCGATGGAGATCATTGAAGAGATGACGATTGGCCCGAGCCTGGGTGCCGAGAACATTGCCAAGGGTTTCAACAGCGTCACCTGGGGCTTCGTCGCGGTGACGGTGTTCATGTGCCTGTACTACCTGTTGTTTGGCGTGTTTTCCAGTGTGGCGCTGGCGCTCAACCTGCTGCTGCTGGTGGCCGTGCTGTCCATGCTGCAGGCCACACTGACCCTGCCTGGCATGGCCGCCATGGCCTTGGTGCTGGGCATGGCCATTGACGCCAACGTGCTGATCAATGAGCGCGTGCGCGAGGAGCTGCGCAACGGCGCCTCGCCGCAGGCCGCCATCCACGCCGGCTACGACCGCGCCTGGGCCACCATTCTGGACTCCAACGTGACCACCTTGATCGCCGGCCTGGCGCTGTTAGCTTTCGGCTCGGGGCCGGTGCGCGGCTTTGCCGTGGTGCACTGCTTGGGCATCCTGACCAGCATGTTCTCGGGCGTGTTCTTCTCGCGTGGCCTGGTCAACCTGTGGTACGGCCGGCAAAAGAAACTCAAGAGCGTGTCGATCGGCACGGTCTGGCGGCCGGAAACCGGCACCCAGGTCAAGGCCCCCTGATCCCACTGCAAGCACCGCGACGACCCACAGGACCCCCCATGGAATTTTTCAAGATCCGGCGCGACATCCCGTTCATGCGGCACGCGCTGGTGTTCAACCTGGTTTCCGCGCTGACCTTTCTGGCGGCGGTGTTCTTTTTGTTCAGCCGTGGCCTGCATCTGTCGGTGGAGTTCACCGGCGGCACGCTGATGGAGGTCAGCTACGCGCAGAGTGCCGACCTGAATGCGATTCGCGCCAGCGTGGCCAAGCTGGGGCTGAACGATGTGCAGGTGCAAAACTTCGGCACCGCACGCGATGTGCTCATCCGCATGCCGGTCCAGAAAGGCGTGAGCTCGGCGCAGCAGAGCGACCGGGTGATGGCCGAACTCAAAACCGGCGACGCCTCCGCCACCATGCGCCGCACCGAATTTGTCGGGCCACAGGTAGGGGACGAGTTGGCGGCCGATGGCCTCAAGGCATTGGCCTGTGTGGTCGCCGGCATCATGCTGTATTTGGCGGTCCGGTTCGAGTGGAAGTATGCCGTGGCAGCCATCATTGCCAACCTGCACGACGTCATCATCATCCTGGGCTTTTTCGCGTTCTTCCAGTGGGAGTTTTCGCTGCCGGTGCTGGCGGCGGTGCTGGCGGTGCTGGGCTACTCGGTCAATGAGTCGGTGGTGATCTTTGACCGGATCCGCGAAAATTTCCGGCGCTACCGCAAGATGAACACCGTCGAGATCATCGACAACGCCATCACCTCCACCATCAGCCGTACCATCATCACGCACGGCTCGACGCAGCTGATGGTGCTGTCCATGCTGCTGTTTGGCGGCGCCACACTGCACTACTTTGCGTTGGCGCTGACCATCGGCATTCTGTTCGGTATCTACTCGTCGGTGTTTGTGGCGGCGGCGATCGCCATGTGGCTGGGCATCAAGCGCGAAGACCTGATCAAGGCCGGCCCACGCAAGGACAACGACCCCAACGACCCGAACGCTGGCGCCACAGTCTGAGGTGCCACCGACCGAGCTGTCGCCCGCTGCTTCAGTGCGCGACCCGGGCGCTGTGGTCGTGGCACAACTCGTCCAAGATCAGGGCATCAGGCTGCTGACCCAGGCTGCGGTACACCATCAGAACAATGGTTTTGAGGTCGCCCAGTGGCAGCGGGGCGCCCCTGACCGCCACCGCGCGCTCAATCACGATTTCTCGTGTGGCCATGGGCAGGGTGCCGACGGCTTCCAGCCAGTGGATCAAGCCCAGGCCGGGTGCCCCGAGTCGGTACTGCTCATGGCGGGTGTAGACGCGCAGGCTAGCCGACGGTGCCGGGCTGGCCGCTGGCAGGGCCTGCGGGGCCGGCCAGGCCAGGCTGTTGCCCTGCGGACCGCGCGCCGCGCGTTGTAACTCACCCAGCCAAGTCATGGCCTCGCCGACCTGGTCCGGGCTGAAGCCAACCCGCTTGAGCTGGTGTTCGAGGACTGGCAGTTCGGGGCGGCCCGTGTCATGCCAGAGGTGGGTGCAAACGTAGTTCAGGACTTCAAACATGCAGGCACTGTAGCGCGCTTGCGCTGCGGCAAAAGGGCCAATTGGCGGTCAAAACCGACCTAGCCCCTAGGCCTGGCGTTCACTGCCGGTGCAGCCGCTGAAACAGACCGCCGGGCAGGCGAGCCACCTGGCCATCGAGCTCCAGCAGCATCAACCCGGTTTGCAGTTGGGCGGCGTCCAAGCCGCAGCGTGCCTGCAGGGCATCGAGCCCGACCGGGTCGGTACCGAGTGCCGCCAGCAGCGCCAAATCAGCCTTGTTTTGGCCAGAAAGCCCCGTGGTCATTGGCTCTTTTGCTACTGAATCAGTAGCATCGGGGACGGCCAGTTCGAGCTTAAGCTCGTCGAGCACGTCTTGCGCCGACTCCACCAGTTTGGCGCCCTGCTTGATCAGCGCGTGGCAGCCCCGCGCCTGGGTCGCGTGGATCGAGCCGGGTATGGCAAACACCTCGCGCCCCTGGTCGGCGGCCAGCCGGGCGGTGATCAGCGAGCCCGATTGCAAGGCCGCTTCCACCACCAGCGTGCCTTGCGACAGGGCGGCAATCAGCCGGTTGCGGCGGGGAAAATTAGCCGCCAGCGGCGGTGTGCCCAGCGGGTACTCGCTCAGCATCAGCCCCTGGCTGGCGATTCGACGCGCCAGGTCCAGATGGCCCCTGGGGTAGACCCGGTCCAGGCCGGTGCCCACCACGGCGATGGTGGCCAGGTGCCGGGCACCCGGCGACAGACTGGCCAAGGCGCCCTCATGGGCGGCCGCGTCCACGCCCAGCGCCAGGCCAGACACCACCGTCAGGCCGGCTTGCCCCAGCGCCTTGGCAAAGTCATGGGCATTGATGGCGCCCTGGGCGGTGGGGTTGCGACTGCCCACGATGGCGATGCTGCGCTGGATGTCAAATGCTATTGAATGAGTAGCTTCATCCTCAACGGCGACGGTGCTCAGCGGCACATTGGATGGGAAAACGCCACGGCCCAGCAGGTACAGCATCAAGGGCGGATCGGGCAGTTGCAGCAGGCTGGGCGGGTAGTCGGTATCGCCCAGCGTCAGCACACGGGCCCGCGTGCCATCCGGGCGCTCCGCTTGCAGCCAGTCCCAGGTGCGCGCCAGCAACTCGGGCAGCGCGGCCGGCTCGGCCTGCAGGGCACTGGCCTGGGCCGGGCTGACGACCTGCTGCAAGGCGCGGCTGCTTTGCTCGAACACCTGCTCGGGCAGGCCAAAGGCCAGCAGCAGCTTGCGCGCCGTTTCCAGACCGACACCGGGGCTGAGCATCAGACGCAGCCAGGAGGCCAGTTCCTTGCGTGTCATGCGGCTGTCAGCGCGGGTTGACCAGCCGGTCGCCGACCCCAACACCGTCATGGGTCTCCAGGATCAGCGCGTAAGAGAGGCGGTCGAAAGTACGGAACACCATCAGCAGACCCTTTCGCTCGTCGGGTAATTTGAGCGGCGTGCGTGCTGGGTCGGTGGTGTCGCTCAGGCGGGCGCCGTTCGTCAGGATGGCCAGCACGTGACCGCTTTCGAGCCCGTCACGCGTGCCGCGGTTGATCACCACCACCTGGTTTTGGCCAGCTTGCGAGGCTGCATTGCCGTAAAGGGCCGCGACCCGCGCCTCGATCGGCGCGGCGGGCGCATGCGGCGTGTAACTGCGCAGGGTCGGCGCTGGCTCGGGCAGCAGGCGGTCACCCACCCGGATCTCTTCGCGCACCGCGGCGATGTCCAACGTGGCCGGCACCCGCTCTGGCACCTGGCCAGCGGCTGCGCCCGGTGCCGATTCGCTGCGCACCAACAAGGCCCGACCCAGGTAGTGGGCCGCATACCCCAGCAACTCGCCAGTTTGGGGGTCTTTCAAGGGCTGGGCTGGCCGCAGCACCTGGAAAGCCTGCGCCGGCTGGCCGGGCTGGTCCAGCAGGGGCGCACCGGGGGCGCCGAGCGCGTAGGCGCGGTCGCCCCGGGTCAGCAGCACCCGGCTGTCCTGCGCCGCCACGATGCGGGCCGCCGTCTGCAGGGTGTCGGCCTGCACCACCACAGCCTCAATCAGGAAGGGGTCGATCACACTGCTCTTGAGCGCGGGGACCGGCGTCTGCGACAGCATCTCGACACGGACGCGGGGCGACAGTCGCACCGTGGGCGGCACCGACACGGCGCTGGCCTCGGCAGCGTCTGCCAGCCGCAAACTGGCCCGGCCGTCCCGGCGCTCCAGCAGCAGCAGCTGACCCGGGTAGATCAGGTGCGGGTTGCGGATTTCGGCCAGGTTCATGCCCCACAGTTCAGGCCACCGCCAGGGCCGGGTCAGGAACAAGGCCGACAGGCCCCACAGGGTGTCGCCCGGCTTGACGGTGTAGCGTTCGGGCGCCTGCGGCGCCAGTTCGGCCAGCGGCAGTCCTGCCTCGGCGGTGCGGCTGGCGGTGGCCTGCTGCTGCGGCGAAACCGTGCGTTGCTGCGCCGCCAGCAGCCCGGCGGCCAGCGCCAGCACGGCCAGCGTGCAGGCCGCCCTCCAGCCGGGGGCCTTCACGGTCGAATCCTGTGTTGCTGCATGCTGGGCTGCCTGAAACATCCTAGGTTGGGTTCCATTCTGCGCCCAACACCGGGTTTCAGCAACGCCCGGGCGGGCCAGCCGCGCGCCCGACTGCAAGAAATTGGCGAAAATACAGGGCTCGTTCGAAAACACCATGGCCCTACTCCCTATTCTTTGCTTCCCAGACCCCCGGCTGCACACGGTGGCCAAGCCGGTCGCGGCCGTGGATGCGCGCATCCGTGCCCTGTGTGCCGACATGGTCGAGACCATGTACGAGGCCAAGGGGATCGGCTTGGCCGCCACGCAGGTCAATGTGCATGAGCGCCTGATCGTCATCGACGTGTCAGAGGGCCGGGATCAGCCCTTGGTGCTGATCAATCCAGAGCTTTTGTGGACCAGCCCCACCACCCACACCAATGAAGAGGGGTGCCTGTCGGTGCCCGGCATCTATGACGGCGTACAGCGCTTTGACGCCGTGCAGGTGCGGGCGCTGGACGAGCGGGGCTTACCGCGCACGATTGACGCCGATGGCCTGCTGGCGGTGTGCATCCAGCACGAGATGGACCACCTGACAGGCCGGGTGTTTGTCGAATACCTGTCGCCGCTCAAGCGCAACCGCATCAAAACCAAAATGCTCAAGGCCCAGCGCGAGGCCGAACGTTGAGGCTGATTTTTGCCGGCACACCCGAATTTGCCCGGGTGGCGCTGGCGCAGCTGCAGGCCGCCGGCTTCGAGATCGCGCTGGTGCTGACCCAGCCCGACCGACCCGCCGGGCGCGGTCTGAAACTACAGCCGTCCGCCGTCAAGCAAGAGGCGCTGGCCGGGGGCTTTGCGCTGGCGCAGCCGCGCAGCCTGCGCCTGGACGGCCGCTACCCCGAAGACGCCGAGGCCGCGCGCCGTGCCATTGAGGCGGCGCAGGCCGATGCCATGGTGGTGGCGGCCTATGGCCTGCTGCTGCCGCAGTGGGTGCTCGACACCATGGCTGCGCCCAGCATCGCCGGCCGGCCGCGCTGGGGCTGCCTGAACATCCACGCCTCGCTGCTGCCGCGCTGGCGCGGTGCGGCGCCGATCCACCGCGCCATTGAGGCTGGTGACACCCAAACCGGCATCACCATCATGCAGATGGACGCCGGGCTGGACACCGGGGGCATCCTGCTGGCGCAGGCGCTGGCGATCGAGCCCGACGACAGCACGGCCAGCCTGCACGACAAGCTCGCGCTGCTGGGCGGCGCGCTGATTGTGCAGGCGCTGCAGCAGCTGCCGGCCGGATCGCTGAAGCCAGTGCCGCAGCCGGTCGAAGGCGTGACCTACGCCCAAAAAATTGACAAGCAGGAGGCCTGGATCGACTGGTCGCTGCCGGCGCCTCAGATCGTGCGGCGCATCCTGGCCTTCAACCCGGCGCCGGGTGCCAGCAGCAGCCTGCAGGGCGAGGCGCTCAAAATCTGGCAGGCGCAGGTGCTACCCGGCCTACCGCCAGCCGGCCTGTCTTTGGGGTCAATTCTGGCTGCAAGCCACGCCGGTATTGAGGTAGTCGCTATGAATTCAATAGTGAACATCACGCAACTGCAGCGACCTGGCGGCAAACGGCTGGCGGCGGCCGAGTTTCTGCGCGGGTTTGCGCTGGCGCCGGGCGTTGCTTTTGCCCCGGGTGGCGCAGCATGATCGCCTTGCGCCAGCACGCGCAGCACCCGGCGTTCCGGGTTGGCGCCATGGACCTGTTGCCGGCCGCGCCTGGCATCGCCGCCTGGGGCCTGATGACCGGTGTGGCCATGGTGCAGTCGGGCCTGAGCACCTTTGAGGCGCTGCTGATGAGCCTGATCGTGTTCGCCGGCAGCTCGCAACTGGCGGCGGTGCCGCTGCTGCTGGCCGGCGCGCCGATGTGGGTGATTCTGGCCACCGCCTTTTGTGTCAACCTGCGTTTTGTCGTGTTCAGCGCCCACTTGCGGCCCTATGTCATGCACCTGCCGCTGGGGCGGCGGCTGATCAGCGGCTACTTCACCGCTGATCTGACCTATGTGATGTTCATCAAGCGCTACCCGCAGACCAGCACCGACCCGGCACAAATCCAGGCCCAGCAGGCCTACCTGGCGGGCAATTGCCTGGTCAACTGGCTGAGCTGGGTGTGCTTCAGCGTGCTGGGCGTGGCGCTGGCCCATGTCATTCCGCCCCGCTGGGGCCTGGGCTTTGCCGGCAACCTGGCGCTGCTGGGCATCCTGTGCTCACTGGCCTCGAGCCGGCTGCGCGTCGTTGCGGCCGCGGCCGCCGGGGCCGCCGCAGTCGCAGCCTATGCGTTGCCGCTCAAACTCAATATTCTGGTGGCGATCGCCGTGGCGGTGCTCCTGTGCATGCGGCTGGAAAACACCCCCTGGGGCCGGACGGAGGCGCCATGACGGGCGAGACCGACGGCTGGACGGTGCTCATCATCGTCTGCATGGCCGGCATCACGGTGCTGACCCGGTCGATGTTTTACATCTCCAGCAAGCCCTGGCAACTGCCGCGCTGGGCCCAGCGCGGGCTGCAGTACGCGCCGATTGCCGCCCTGGCCGGCGTGATCCTGCCCGAGCTGCTGATGACACAGGGCCAGTTCATCACCACCTGGCAGGATGCCCGCATTTATGCCGTGGCGGTAGGCGTAGCCTGGTATTTCTGGCGCCGCGGGACCGGGCAGGCGGTGTTGGGCACCATCTTGGCCGGCATGGCGGTATATTTGCCTTTGCACATGGGCTGGGGCTGGTAGCGTCGGGATCAAACCCCTAGAATGAATCAATTACATCGCGGTTAAAGGGAGATGACAACCATGTCAGTGATTCGGTTTTCGGACCTGTGCGCCCAGGGCCGGGTCGCGGGACGGCGCGTTTTTATCCGCGCCGATCTGAACGTGCCGCAGGACGCGCACGGCGCCATCACCGAAGACACCCGTATCCGTGCCTCGCTGCCCTGCATTCGCATGGCGCTGGACGCCGGCGCCGCCGTGATGGTCACCTCTCACCTGGGCCGCCCGACCGAAGGAACGCTCACCCCAGCCGATTCACTGGCGCCAGTGGCGCAGCGCCTGGGCGAGTTACTGGGGCGGCCAGTGCCGCTGCTGGCCAACTGGACCACCGGTGTCACGGTGAGGCCCGGCGAACTGGTGCTGCTGGAGAACTGCCGCGTCAATGTCGGCGAGAAAAAGAACAGCGAGACGCTGGCCCGCCAGATGGCGGCCCTGTGCGACATCTTCGTGCACGACGCCTTTGGCACGGCGCACCGGGCCGAGGCGTCCACCTATGGCATTGCACAGTACGCGCCCGTGGCCTGTGCCGGTCCGCTGCTGGCGGCCGAGATGGACGCCATCACGCAGGCACTGGCCAGCCCCAAGCGGCCGCTGGTGGCCATCGTGGCCGGCTCCAAGGTGTCCACCAAACTCACTATCCTCCAAAGCCTGGCCGAAAAAGTAGACCAGCTGATTGTGGGCGGCGGCATTGCCAATACCTTCATGCAGGCCGCTGGTCTGAAGATTGGCAAGAGTCTGGCCGAGCCCGACCTGCTGCCGCAGGCGCGCGCGGTGATGGCGGCGATGACCGCGCGCGGCGCCACGGTGCCCATCCCCAGCGATGTGGTCACTGCCAAAACCTTCTCTGCCGACGCCCCAGCCACCGTCAAGGCCGCCGACGCCGTGGCGGACGACGACCTGATTCTTGACATCGGACCGCAGACCGCCGCGCGGCTGGCGGACCAGCTGAAGTCGGCTGGCACCATTGTCTGGAACGGTCCGGTGGGCGTGTTCGAGTTTGCCGCCTTTGAGCATGGCACCCGCACCATTGCCCAAGCCATTGCCGCGTCCAGTGCGTTTTCGATCGCTGGGGGCGGCGACACCCTGGCGGCCATTGCCAAGTACGGTATTGAGCGACAGATTGGTTACATATCGACCGGCGGCGGCGCCTTCCTGGAGGTACTGGAAGGCAAGAGGCTGCCCGCGTTCGAGGTTCTGGGTCGGCGCGGAGGCGCAGATGCAACCGACCCGTACGGCACCATCGCGGCGCCCGCTGTGCCCGCGCTCGATGCCCAGCATGGGGTGGAGATGCTCGGCTCACCCGAGGCCCTGAACATGATTCTTCAGACCGCGCTGCAGAGCCTGTCAGACGATGTGCCCGCCATTGGCCGCGAGCTGGAGACTGGCGACGTGCGCGCAGCCAGCCGGCGCATGCATGGCATCAAGGGCTATCTGCCGCTGTTCGGCGCGCCGCAACTGGTGAGCGATTTCTTTGCGCTGGAGCAACTCAGCAAAACGGCATCGGCCGCGACGCTCACCGAATCCTTCAACGGCTTGCGGCCGATCCTGGAGCGCCTGCTGGCCGAGATGCGGCAGCATCTGCAAGGGCCCTCGACGCCGGCAGCGGTCGGCTAACCCCCCTGAGCCGGTCGGCCCTTGCGCCGACTTTGTGGCAGGGGCCTTCGCCCGTGACCTGGCCTCTTCGGGCGCTCGCTTGTTGCGATGATGTAACCCGTTCCATGTAAAAATCGGAACTAAATTACATCGAGAGACCCACCATGCCCCGTCGCGCCACCAAGATCGTTGCCACCCTGGGCCCGGCTTCCAGCGATCCCGCCCTGCTGGAGCAAATGATCCGGGCCGGCGTCAACGTGGTGCGGCTCAATTTCAGCCACGGCAAGGCGCAGGACCACATCGACCGGGCCCGGCTGGTGCGTGAAGCGGCCCAGCGCGCCGGGCGCGAGGTGGCCATCATGGCCGACCTGCAGGGGCCCAAAATCCGGGTCGGCAAGTTTGCCGAAGGGCGGGTGATGTTGCTGCCGGGCCAGAAGTTTGTGCTGGACGCAGCCCGGGTCGAGCCCGGTGACATTGACGCTGTAGGCCTGGATTACAAGGCCCTGCCGCGCGAAGTCAAGGCCGGCGATGTGCTCTTGCTCAACGACGGCCTGATCGTCATCACCGTGGATGCAGTTCGCGGCGACGCCGTTCACACCACGGTCAAGCTTGGCGGCGAGTTGTCCAACAACAAGGGCATCAACAAGCAGGGCGGCGGCCTGACTGCGCCGGCGCTGACGGCCAAGGACATGGACGACATCCGCACCGCCATGAGCTTTCAGGCCGACTATGTGGCGGTGAGCTTTCCCAAAAGCGCCACCGACATGGAAATGGCGCGCCAACTGTGCAACGTGGCGGCGGCCGAGTTCAACCACAAGCCGGGGCTGATCGCCAAGATCGAGCGGGCTGAGGCGATCCCCAAGTTGCTCGAAATCCTGCTGGCCAGCGACGGCATCATGGTGGCGCGTGGCGATCTGGCGGTGGAAGTGGGCAATGCCATTGTGCCGGGCCTGCAAAAACGCATGATCAAGCTTGCGCGCGAACATGACCGGGTGGTGATCACCGCCACCCAGATGATGGAGTCCATGATCACGGCACCGGTCCCCACCCGGGCCGAGGTCAGCGACGTGGCCAACGCCGTGCTGGACGGCACCGACGCCGTGATGTTGTCGGCCGAGACCGCCGCCGGCAAGTACCCGCTGGAGACGGTGATTGAGATGGCCAAGATCTGCCACGCGGCAGAAGGCCATGAGAGCATCCTGCTGGAGGCTGATTTCACGGGCAAGACCTTCGACCGGATCGACCAGTCGATCGCCATGGGCGCGCTGTTCACGGCGCACCACCTGGGCGCCAAAGCGATCGTGGCCATGACCGAGAGCGGCTCGACCGCGCTGTGGATGAGCCGGCACCTGGTGCACGTACCCATCTATGCCCTGACCGCCAAGGTGGCCACCCAGCGCCGCATGACGCTGTACCGCAATGTGCGCCCGCTGCTGATGGACAGCAGCACCGACCGCGACACCGCACTGACCGAAGCCGAAAACCACCTCAAGAAGCGGGGCATCGTGCAGTCGGGTGACGTGTATGCCATCACCTGCGGCGAGCCCATGGGCTCGCCCGGCGGCACCAACATGCTCAAAATCTGTCAGGTGTTGTGAGCCAACAGCCGCTGGGCGGCGGCTAAAATTCCGGGGTTACCAAGCGGTTACCAACTTTCCCTGGAGAATCAAACCATGGCACTCGTCTCAATGCGCGAACTGCTGGATCATGCGGCCGTCCAAGGCTACGGCATTCCAGCCTTCAACGTCAACAACCTGGAGCAGGTGCAGGCCGTGATGTCGGCGGCCGACGAGGTCGGCGCGCCGGTGATCCTGCAGGCCAGCGCCGGCGCGCGCAAGTACGCCGGTGAGGCTTTCATCAAGCACCTGATCGCCGCGGCCATCGAGACCTACCCCCATATTCCGCTGGTCATGCACCAGGACCACGGCCAAAGCCCGGCGGTGTGCCAGGGTGCCATTGGCTTGGGTTTCAGCTCGGTCATGATGGATGGCTCTTTGATGGCCGACGGCAAAACCATCGCCAGCTACGACTACAACGTCGAAGTCACGCGTCAGGTGGTGGACATGGCGCATGCGCTGGGCGTGACGGTCGAGGGCGAGCTGGGCTGCCTGGGCTCGCTCGAGACCATGAAGGGCGACAAGGAAGACGGCCACGG
>JBAXMQ010000035.1:0-26034 GCA_037134215.1 Betaproteobacteria bacterium | reverse complement strand
GGCGCGATAGCAAATCGGTTATGCAACGGATTGCAAATCCGTCTAGCCCGGTTCGACTCCGGGTCGCGCCTCCACAAATGTTCTGGCAGCCGCCGCGCCCGGGTGGTGAAATTGGTAGACACATCGGACTTAAAATCCGCCGCTTTCCTGCATAAGGGGCGTACCGGTTCGATTCCGGTCCCGGGCACCAACTCTACGATCGCGCTGCAGGGTGACAGGCGCCACAGGCCCGGCCCGTACTACACTAAGCCTATGCCTCGCTACAACCCCCCTTTTGAAATCCATGTACACGGTCAGATCACATTGCGGCCTGAAGTCGTTTTCGCACAGTTGCAAGAGGCGCTAAAGCCTCTGTGGGTCTATGCGGGCGCGCGCTCGTTGGCTGAAGCCGCCGACAGCAGCTACGAGGACGAGCCGGGTATCAAGTTCGAGCCGGACGATCATTTGCTGCAAATCTGCTGGACGGTGGCAGGTGACGACGACTTCCGCCAGGTGCTCGATGAGGTCTGCATGAACCTCAATGAGTTGGCTGCCACCGGGGCTGCGGTGGAGGTCACTTTTTACGACGCTGAGTTTGACGACGAAGACGAGGCGTCCGAGGCTGAGTCACGCGATGATTTCATGATGCTGTTTGTCGGGCCGGACCCGGCCTCCATCATGCAGGTACAACGTGACCTCCTGGTACAGGACGTGGTCAATATGATGGAGCGCCATTTTGACGGCGCTGAGCTCTCGGGCGTGGTGGCCGAGATCGACAAACTGTTCAGCCAGCGATTCGACGACCTGGTCAACTCCATGCAGTTGGGCAAGCCGCCGCGTGGCTCTGGTGGTGGCCATGGCGGCGGCCATGGTGGGGGGCGTAAGCCGCGGCATCTGCATTGATTGGCCCCCGGCCTTGTCGGCGAGCAGGCCCTTCAGGCTGTACAGTCTTCCATGCTTGGGATGCTCAGCAAGAACATCACACCCTGAGCCTCCAGGCGGGCCGTCAAGTCGCCTCCGGCTTCGCGCAGGCTCTTGCGCGCCTGGTACAAGCCCAAGCCGAGGCCGCCAGGGCGACCACTGGCGAAGGGTTCGAACAGCTTCTCCGGAGACAGTCGTGGTGTTGTATCCGGCAAGGCGCTAAAGAAATGCAAGGACGCCATGCGAACTGCAGACTTGGTGTCAGCGGTGGGATTGATCTGCAGCACTGGTTTGGGCGCCAATGGTTCTCGCCAATTGGGTGCGAGATTTGAAAACAGATTGTCCAGCGCTCGGGCCAACAAGGCTTGTGCGATCACGACAGTGGCCTGACCATCCAAGATCACCTCCACACCGGCCATTTGGGCAGCCTTGAGAACGGCCTGACGCAAATCAACGTTGGAGGGGGACTCATCTGCAGGGCTCTTGCCCAGCGAGGCCATCAATTTTTGGGCGCGCTCGCGGGCCAGCGGTGCATTGCTTTGCAGCCTGCGGGCTGCAGTCAGCAGCGCGTCGGGGTCGGTGCAATCACTGAAATCGGTGCAGACCCACCCCACCCATTGGGCCAGATTTCGCATGTCATGCTGCAGATAGAGCGTGAGTCGTGCCCGTTCGGCGAGCGCCAGTGAGATAGCCTCGGTCCGGGCTCGCAATGCGTCCTCGAGCAGCAGGATGAACACGCGGGCGAGTTGTTCGGCAAACATGCGGCTTTCGCCACGCAGGGCACTATGGGTCATCACGACGGTGAGCGTCACGTCCGGTCCCCCCCCAACGTTGAATTTGAGCGGCGGCCCCTTTTTGGGCAAGCGCATCCGGTCAACGATACCCGGCGCGCCGAACTCTGTTGCGACCGCATGACCGAACCAGTGACCCTTTAACGCCAGGTGCCCCCAACCGGAGGCCTGGAGGACGGGCCAGGCCAAGGGCGGGATCTCCAGCGGCTCCAAACCCCGCCCGCCCATGCGCAACAAGGCCTGCATGCCATTGTGGTAGCGACGGGCCCGTCGCGACAAGGCCTGGCTGGTCGCCAGCAAGGTTATTCCGGCCGCCAGACAAACCAGGGATAGGCTAGTCAGGACGGCGTAAACCATATTTGTTCAGGTAATAGTAAACATGTTCACGCGCCATGCCCAACTGACGCGCCACCTCGGCAATGTTGTACCCGTTCGCTACCAATGTGCGCCGCAGGAGTTGCTCCTCGGCACTCGACGCGGCCTCTTTGGGCCCCTCCCACAGCCGGGCCGTGAGTTGCAGCCGGGCCTCGCCCGCTTCGGTCATGCGCGCTTCGGAATGGTTGAACAGTCGCGCTCTCTGAAGTGCAGCCTGGATGCTGGCCAAACTGGCGGGTTTCACTAAAAAGTCAAAAGCGCCTCGCCTGACGGCCTCCAGCGCAGCGGCATCCTCGTTTTGTCCTGTCAACACAATGACTTTGATTCCGGGCACCAGGTTCAAGGCAGCTTCAAGCAAGGCCAAACCCTCACTCATGGTGCTGGCATGTGGCGGGAGTCCGAGGTCGAGCAGCATCATGCGTGCCCCTTCGCTTTGCGACAACAATCGGACGGCCTGTTCACGCGTTGTTGCCAACTGGACCTCATAGCCTTGGTCCATCAGGGATGAGACCAGATAATCGCCCAGAGCAGCGTCGTCTTCAACGACCAGCACGCGCCAGGCCGGTTCCTGGGACCGTAGTTCGGCGCTACTCGTCGCCACCAACTGCCCGCGCAACAATTGGCAAGATGGCTGTAAAGAAGCCAAGCAGCAATGCAGCAAAACCTCCGACGACCCTGAAGAGCAGCCAATCGGAGGGCGTGTCAGGACTGACTGCCAACAGTGCGTAGCCCGCCAAAAGGATCAGCACACCGATGATTTCTCTGATTCTCCGACGTGCGCGGACCTTCTTTTTATACTGTTCAAGAATGGCGTTGACGTCGAGAGGCATGGCTGCAAAGATCCAATGTAGGGGTGCTAGGACGCAAGTCTGATGCCACTATCGGCGAGTGACGGCTTTGTCGGCAAGCGTATCGGTCCTTGCTTGGCTGGCCAAGTCAAGGGTTTCACCGATGCGCAGGCTGTGCTTGTTGACCTTGACGACGCCGTTACCGATGACCAGAGGCACCCCCCCTATGGGCGCTTCGCCGTCCCTCACGGCCTGTCCATTGATCCAGGCGGTACTTTTGCCATTGCTGCGAGTGACCAAGCCTGACAGCGACATCAAGGTCGGCAGGGGCGCCTGGTCGGTTGGCGCATTTCTGCTGGCCACAATGGCATCCCGCTCCTTGGCATCGAAGAAAAGCGTTCCCACGGCCCCTGGGGCTTGCGCCAAACAATTTCCCGCAACCAAGCTGACGCTTGCAAGCGCGCACCGGCCCCAGTGCCGCCCACAGGGTCGGTTGCTCAGTGGGGACATCAATTCATTGGGTGTGGTGCGGGTGCTGGCCATCATGGTGTTCGGGCAGCGGATGCCGGTGTCAGTGGTTGGTTGAAAAAATACAGTCGGCAGTTGGCGCTGAGCCCGGAGTTCCTCGGCGACGACAGGACACAGGATTGAAGCCGGTACCTGCCCCTGACTTCATCCTGGTAGCGATTCAGAAATTGAATCAACTCCACCTCATGGATGCTGTCAAGTGACACATCCAACTCATGCAACTCCACCGGCGCGATGGTGGCCCCTGAAGCAACACCAGCGTTTGGCGCTGCATTGGCAGCCACCAATGCCCTGGGTGCCAGCAGGTCGTATCCCAGCGTCAGGGGTAATTTGGCGCGCTGGTGTGCTTTGACAAGATCCTCAACCCAGTCGTCCCTTTTGGCGACCCCGACCAAGCCCTTTTGTTGGAGGGCTTCGAACCTGGAAAAGTTGGACTTGAACATCGCCAATTCTGCCTGTTTGGCGGTCAAGTCCGTTTCGGAAGCGGCCCTTTCAGATTGCACGCTGGCCAACTCCGTTTGGTCTTTTTGTAAAAATGCAGCCAAGGCAAAGTAGCTGGCAAGACCCAGCGTAGCGCTCGCACCAAGCACCGCCAGCGCTTTTTTTGATTGGCGCAGAATGGACGTCAAGTCACTCATGGCTTGGCTTTGTTGGCATCCAGCGCCTTCGCGGGCTTGCCGGCAATAATGAAACACCAGGCTGCCGTTGTGGGCGCTTGGTCTACAGACACGGTCTTGCGCACGCCGCCAGTCAAAGATGCGACCGATACCACTTTGGCCGGGTCTTGTTGCAGGGTGAGCCCCGGGATCGAGGCCAGGCGCTGAGACACGCCTTCCATCAAAGCCATCCGGGCCTTGGTCTCAAGCCCCACAGGCAAGGTCAGTTCGAAACTGATGCGGCTGCCCAGGCCACGCGGCACCGTTTCGGCGGCCGCAGGCGCAACAGCCGCATCAGGGTTTGGAGCACCCGAAGCATCACTCGGACAAGGTGACGTCGGGGGGCTATTGACAGCCCAGTCCAAGCGCGAGATTCGCAGCGAAGGGTCAGCAATAGCGACCGACAGCCTTTGCAGTTGGGTGTCCATCGACGGTGCTGCAAGGATTTCATCCTTTTCAATCTGCAGCGTGCTTTTGAGTATGTCAACAGATACGGGGTAGGCGGCAATCGCTTTGCTGGTACCGGCCAATTCAAGGGCGACTTGCTTTGCTGTGTCCTTGGTGCTGGTGATCATGGCCTGATCTTGCTGTATCTGCACCACGCCATTTGCCAGAATACCGATTGAGGCGCAGGCTGTCGCAGCGCTGAGCCCATAAGCAGCCGTCCGAACTCGCGATGCAATAAACCCGGTGCGCCGCATCAGGGGTGCCAGTTGGCCGGGAGGCGACTTCATGACCAGTTCAAACAAGGCGAACTTGAAATCGTCCGATGTCATTTTTCGCCAGGATCTCGGTGCCTCGATGACGGTCAATTGCTCCGCGCCAATCGCCTCGACCAAATCGCCGTCTTGGCTCAACACCAGAACTGACCGTCGGCCTCCGTTTCGCTCCAGCACCTTGGTGTTCTCAAGGTGACGCAGGGTCCTCACAACCTCTGCCACCAGTGCCACAGCACCGCCACTGTCCCGAACCATCCGGCTGATGATAGGCACTCGGTCCTTCAGAAACATGATCCGCATCGTTTGCGGACTGGGCATGACCAAAAACAAATCAGACGGAAGAGATTTTTCCGTGCCCAGTTGGGCCAGCAGGCCGGACGTCGTCCACACGCCGGCGACGTCGGCCTTGAGTTCATCCAGCGCGGCATTGACCCGGTCCTTGGCCTCCAACGCCAGAAGGGATTGACGTCTCGGTGCGATGCGATCCAACAAACTGGCAGGCGCTGCGGCGGCCAGCATGCTTTTGTAGGGCGTGTCCGGAAATCGGCTCGTTAACTGCCGGTTAATGTAATTGCTTCGATCGCGCCCGAAAAGCCTGGGAATCTGGATCTCTGTCAAGCTTTCTTCAGCCAGATCGGACACGACCCACACCGCGCCCTTGTCGGGCGCTTCGACTGGCAGCCAGTGACCACTGGCCTTGCGCCAAAAATGTCCGCCATCGACGGTTAGATGAAGAATGGACTTCACGTTGTCCCCGGTCAGATTTTGATGGTTGAGATCGTGTCGTAGATCGGCCCCAGGACGGACAACATGATCCAACCCAAAATCAGGCCCATCGTCACGGTGAGCGCGGGCTCAATCATGGCCTGCACCTTCTCGACCGACTCATCAATGTCGCGACTGTAAAAGTAACTGATGTTCGCCAATGATGTGTCCAGCGCGCCGGTAGATTCTCCCACCTTGAGCATGCGTATGACCAGAGAAGGAAACAAGCCCTCCAAAGCGAAACTCTCAGACAGGGCTGTCCCCGTCAACACCCGCTCTCGGGCTTGCCGCAGGGATTGCTTGATGACCAGATTGTCAGAGATGTCCAGGCAGTACATCAGGCCGTCAATCACCGGAATCCCGGTCTTGTACATCAGCGCAAAGGTGTCGGCAAATCTGGCCAGCGTGAGTTTTTTGAAGATGGGTCCGAGGACGGGCAGTTCCAGCTGCAACTGGTGCAGTTTGAACCGGACTTTGGGATTGGCCGCCGCCAGGGCCGATACGACCGCAATCAACACCGGCGGGACCCCCATCAAAAGCCACCAAAAGCGCACAAAAACGTCAGAGACGGCAATCAGCAGCTTGGTGTGAAAGGGCAGTGCCTTGCCCATGGTCGCGATAAAGGCGACCAGCTGTGGCACCAGATAAACCATCAGGAAAAATACCACACCGCTGATCACCACCACCATGAACGTGGGGTAGGTCAACAGCTTTTTGGTGGTCGCCGCCAACTCATCCTGCCATTTGAGCGATCGAACGACTTCCTTGAGCACCTCGGGCAGCTGTCCTGTCAACTCGCCGGCCCGGATCAAGCTTGCGATGGTTGGGTTGAAGATGCCGGGGTATGACCCAACGGCCTCACTGAAGGTGGAGCCAGCTTCAATTTTTTCATAGAGCCCGGCGGACAATTCACGGGCTGCGGCAGAGTCTGCCTCATTGCGCATGTCGCCCAAACAGTTCAACAAAGGCACACCGGCGCGAGCCAGCATTTCCACTTGGAACAGAAAGTCAATGAGGTCCCGCCGGAGCATTTTCTTGACATTACTCCTGCGCGCTGACATTGCCTTGGCGGAAACGAGTTGCAGACCCTGGTTCTTGAGTTGTGCCTCCAGGTCCAGTTCATTCAAAGCTTCGATCTGACCTTTGCGGATAGCCCCAGACTCGTTGGCCGCGCGGTAGTTGAATTGCGGCATCAGGCCCCCAGATCGGTCAGGTCAACCACGCGGCCGACTTCCTCAAGCGTGGTCAGGCCTTCACGCACGCGTCTGAGTCCATCCACTGCCATGGGCGTAAAGCCCCGGCTGTAAAGGTAATCGGTCATCACCTTGATGCTGGCCCGCTGCGTGACCAACTCATCCAACTGGGTGTCAAACTTGAGCAATTCCACGATGGATACGCGGCCCTTGTAGCCCTGTTGATCGCACTGGGGACAGCCAACAGGTCGGTAGATGACGGCGGGCGCATCGGATGGAAACCCCAGCAACTGGGCTTCCGCGTCACTGGGCGTGTCCGCCTTTTTGCAGGCCTTGCACAGGGTACGTATCAGCCGCTGCGCCACAATGCCGATCACATTGCCGGCCAGCACATCCGGCTTGATGCCGAGGTCGATCAGGCGGGGTATGGACCGTACCGCCGAGTTGGTGTGAAGCGTGGAAAACACCTGGTGCCCGGTCATGGCTGCCCTGAACGCCATTTCTGCAGTGTCCTTGTCACGCACCTCACCCACCAGGATGATGTCCGGGTCTTGCCGCATCATGGAGCGCACACCCTCCGAGAAACTCATCTTGACGGCTTCCGAGATGGACGCCTGACGAATCACCGGCATGGGGTACTCCACCGGATCTTCCAGGGTCATGATGTTGACGCCCTCATTGTTGAGGTGCCCCAACACGGAGTACAAGGTGGTTGTCTTGCCCGAACCCGTTGGTCCGGTGACCAGCAGGATGCCTTCCGGCCTGGACAGCATCAGCTGCAGCAGTTGCAGGTTGGCTTCAGTCAGGCCCAGACCGTTGAGCGGCAAAATGCCAGCCCTTCGGTCCAGGACCCGTAAGACAAAGTTTTCACCGTGGATGGTGGGTTGTGCAGCAGACCGAAAATCGACCGGTCGGCCGGAAATGGACAGCGAGATACGGCCATCCTGCGGGGCTCGCGTCTCGGCAATGTTCATGCCGGCCATGACCTTGAGGCGGACCACCATGGCGGACCAGTAGCGGATGTGGAGCGACCTGATTTGCCGCAACACGCCGTCAATCCGGTACCGGATGCGCAAGAACTGGTTCTCGGGTTCGAAATGGATGTCTGATGCGCCACGAAGTGTGGCATCAGCCAGCAATGAGTCCACCAACCGCACCACCGGGTGGCTGTATCCGCCCTCGGCATCCTGCGAGAGCCCTGCCGTGTCCACCTGACCGGTTTCCAGTTCGAGAAGAATGCCATCAATCGACAGCTCATGGCCATAAAACTGTTCAATCGCGGTTTGGATTTCCGCCCCATTGGCCAGACGCCAGCTGGGTCTGAGGGCATTGCCTAGCATCGCCGCGACTTGGTCTGAAGCCACGATGTCGTTGGGATTGGCAATGGCGATGATCAGCTCATTGCTTGCTTTGACCAGGCTGACAGGGAACAAGGCGTGTCGCTTGGCCACGGCCTTCGGGATCAAGGCCAGCGCGGCAGGTTCGGCGATGACGCCTTTGAGGCTGATCGCCTTTTCACCCAGCTTTTCAGCAAGCGCCCCGCGCATGACTTCTGCCGAGGCAAACCCCAGTGTTAGCAAGACCTCACCGACGGGCTGGCCGGTGCGGCGCTGCTCCATGAGCGCAATGCGCAACTGGTCTGAGCTGATGATGCCCAGAGCAACCAGTTTATCGCCCAAACGCACCGGCGGTGCTGCAGGGCTTGCGACAGGGTCACTCATGATTCATGAGCGTTGGCATGGCATTTTTCAAGTTGGGTGGATCAGCGCGTGGCGGGTGCCTCGGCGCCTTTGGTTCCCTGCAACTCTTGCAGCCGGTTCTGAACAACAGTGTGCGACACGCCGCTACTGGCTTCACCACCATTTCGGACAGACAGGGCCAAAGCCCGATCATAGTAGGACCGGGCGGCCCCATAGTTTCTGAGCCTGTCCAGGGCAACTGCCAGGTTGTAGGCGTGCAGTGCAATGCCAGGCTCCAAAACGTGTGCGCGCTGAAATGCCTGCTGGGCATCGGCCAGGCGCCCCTGCCGGACCAGACTGTGCCCCAACACTGATTGTGCTGCGGCAGAACCGGGGTTCTGTTCTGCTACCTCACGGGAGCTGGCCGTCACATCTTCCGAATCATTTCCGAGGGTTTGGACCAACAAACCCGCACGCGCCGAGGCGTTACCAGGCTCCTGGCGAAGTACCCGTTTGTAAAGCTCGCGGGCCTCTTCCTCCCGTGCCCCTTGATGCGCGATGTAGGCCAGTCCCAGCAAGGCATCACGCTCTTCTGGGTTCTGTGCCAAAACCTTGTTGTAGGCCGCTGTCGCGTCGGTCCATCGCCCCTGCGTCAGGGCGGCATAGGCCAGCTCCAACTGGCTCTGACCGGTCATTTTCGAGATCACCGCCGGCGCAGGTTCGGCCGGTTTTGGTGCGGGCACCTTGGGGCGCGCCTTGGCAACAGGCCGGGGCGCGGGCAGGCATTCCGTTGCAGTGCCGCCTGCCGCGCAGTCGACCAACGGTCCGGATGCCTTATCTGCAGCGCCATTGGTTTGGGCGGCCGCGCCGGCCAAGGTTGGCGCTGTTTGACGATCCGAGATCGCTTTGCCATCGGGCTTGCGCTTCGGACCGCTTGCTTTGCCGCCGGTGCTGGTGGTCGACACAGCGACGGGCGCCTGATCCGTGGATGGCTTTGACACCGCCTCTGCGGTGGTAACAACGGGTGACGCCACAGTGTCAGGCGGCGGCGTGGGTGCGGCAACTGGCGAGTTGCCCGCCGAAGCCATTTGAGCGGCCGGTGTGATGCCTGAACCTGGGCTGAGAAGCGCCACAGGATCGACCCAGCCCAGGAGGACGCTGGCCAGCCCAGCCGCCAGTAGCCCGGCAAGTCCGCCCAGCGCAAGCATACGCGGCCGGGGTGAGCTTGCTGCTGGCGTCTTCGCGCGCAAAAGGGTTTGAGCGACCTTGCTTGTTTGTGCAGGCGCCGCAGCTTGGACGGCCTCGCGTTGAGGGGGCTGTTCAGGGTCCGGGATTCGCGCCGGCAAATCAGGAGACGCGGGTGTTGGCTCCGGGAGGATGCTCATCGTCATCGGCGGCTCCGGCGCCCTCAGCACGGGCTCTAGCGACAAACCAGTGTCTGGTTTGACGAGGTCCATGGCAACAGCGGCAGGAGCAGGCGCCGGCGCTGGCGTCGGTGTCGGCAGGCTCGAAACCACTGCAACCTCAGGTTCGAGCGCTTGAGGCATCAAACCAATGGCTGGCCAATCATTGTTGACCTTGGCCTGATCCGGGTTCGCCGAGGCGGCCTTGTCCTTGCCAGCACGGTTCAAGGCATCTAAGAGGAGGCTCATGGTTGCCCCTTGAAAGGTGGCCAGGTGATCAGCCCTTCGCTTTTGCGACCATCGTCGATCGAGGTGGGCAGGTTGGCGCGGAAGTCACGGAAATCGCCGCTCAGGCTCGGGTCCGACAGCACCGTGGGGCGCAGGAAAATCACCAGTTCGGATTTTTTGCTGGTTTCCTCGCGGTACTTGAAGAGGTTGCCAAACACCGGCAAGCCGTTGAGCCCAGGGATTTCATTTGATTGTTTGTCACGGCTGTCCTGCATCAAGCCGCCGAGTATGGCGATGTCGCCGGATTGCACCCGCATCATCGATTCCATCTCACGGGTTTGCACCTCCGGTACCCTGTTGATCACGCCAGCCTTGGCAAGATCCGGGTTGGGGTCATTGACGTAGCCGTTGATCCGTGTGATGGTGGGCCGCAGGTTGAGGGTGATTTCGTGGCCTTCGCTGATCTGCGGTATAACCGCCATCAGGAAACCAATCGGGACCGTCGTGGCCGCCGTGGAGTAGGTGGTCGCGGTGGCCGGCGTGGTTGCTGTGGCCGCTGTGCCGGGCGTGGCAGTCACCGTGAAATACACCTTGTTGTCCACCACCTTCAATATGCTGCTTTGGTTGTTCAATACCGAAATCTTGGGGCTTGACAACACGCGCAAGGTACCGAAGGTTTCCAGCATGCGCAGCATGGCGCTCAGGTCGGCATCGCCGTTCCAGAGCCGGAATTGTTTAAAGGTGAACTCGGCCAGGGAGCTCACGGCATTGCCTTGATTGATGGTAATGCCCGAGCCGGCGTTGGCGCCTCCGGTTTGCAGAATTGACCAGTTGATGCCTTGCTCGTATTTGTTGTTCAGGTCGACCTCGACAATGGTGGCTTCGAGCAGCACTTGACGCCGTGCAGAGCTCAGCACGCGGTCCACAAATTCACGTACCTTGGCGTGCTGGCTTTGGGTGGCCCGCACACTGATGTTGCCCGTTTCCGCGTTGACAATCACCGATGCGGCTTCACGAAAGATGCTTCGTGGCACTGAGACAGTCGGTTGCAAAGTTGCCGCGTTGGCGGCCTGCAATTGGGCGGCCGCCGCCGCTGTGCTTTGGTTACCGCTGGCAGAGCCCGCTGGGGCCGGCGCACTGCTTGCCGCGCGAGGCAATGGCGCCACGGCTTGTGCCGCGGGGGCTGCGCTGGCGGCGCCGCCCTCCTGGATGACCTTGTCGGTTTCCCGCAGCAAGTCGATCAGGTTGGTTTTAAGCGTATCCCAAAATTTATTGGAAGAGGTGTTGTCGATGGAACTGCTGGATGTACTGCCGCCGCCCACCGAACTGCTCGAGCCGATGGCCGACGTTGAATTTCGAGCGATATTGGGGTAGTCGATACGGTAATTTTTGAGGTAGGGCAGGTCGGGCTGGATGGAGAGGTTTTTGCCGCTGATGTCGTAGCGCAGGTCAACCTGCCTTGCAACGCGGTCAAGTATCTCTGCCAGGGTCTGGTCGTTGACGTTCATCGTCACAGTGCCAGTGATCTGGGGGTGGATGTCGATGTTGAGCTTGGCGTCTCGGGCCAACGCGAACAGCAGGTCTTGAACCGCCACATCACGCATCACCACGCTGTAAAGCTCCTGGCGCTGGCTCATCTGGGGCGGCTTGGGCATTGGCGGTGCCAACGCGAAATCAGGCGCTCTGCCGGCGACAACCGGGGCGGGTACCAAATGTTGGGTGGACTGTGGCAAGGGCGTAGGGCCCGCACATCCGGCGACGATCACCGCCAAGCAGACGCACTGCAACAAGGGGTGACGTAACCGTGACGACCCCGGGCACTTAACGCTCAGACTCATCAACTAATCCCCTTGCGCATAATCAACCCCATTCAAGCCCAATTGTGTTTATCTTCATTTTAAACAGCATTTACTCGGTTTCCGCCACTGGTGTTTGCGATTTAAGTGTTCGGTCCTCTGTCTTCGCCGTTTGGCTGGCGGCCGGGCTTGCACTTTGGGGCACATCGACCGCCTTTGATTTTCGTCTCCTGGGGACAGTGGCAAGGTCGGATTCAAAGCGCAGCGGTATTGCGAGATCTGTCCGCGCTGGTGCAAGCTTTGGCGCGAGTGGCGTCTGCGAGGATGTCGGCGCGGTTGACGCTCTCTCGCTGCCGACAGGCCGAAGCAAGGCCAGAACGATCAAAGCCGGAGCCGCGGCCAAGCTCAGCCCAATGCCAGCCAATTGCCATTTTGACCAAGGGCGCGACAACTTGACATAACCTGCCACATCAAATTGCCCCGCTGGCAGTTCTGCCATGGCTGCCTTGACGTGGGGGAGGTCGACAGTCCGCGCGCCCCCAGCGTAAGCAGCCAGCAGGGCTTTGTCAGCCAAAAGGTTGATCCTGCGCGCCCGGCCGTCGGAGGCCTTGACCAATTGCGCCATCGCTGACTCATTAAACAGTCGCCCTCCCGACCAACCGGCGGCGCGCAGTCGGTGGTCAATATAGGCGCTGATCTCGTCGTCGTGGAGTCGCTCCAGGTCAAAACGGTGGATCACACGGTCCCTGACCTGGCGCAGTTTGGGCTGTGCCAGCAGGTCATCCAACTCGGGTTGGCCGAACAGCATGATGTTGACCAGCTTGTGTTGCCCGGTTTCTAGATTGGACAGCAAGCGAACCTCTTCGAGCGATTCGACCGGCATGGTGTGCGCCTCATCGATAACGAGCAGAACCCGCCTGTCTGCTGCGTGTCGCCGCAAAAGCTCCTGCTGAAGAGCCGCGAGTTTGCCCTCCATGGAGGCGCTGATCGAACTCAGGCCAAGGTCTCGCGAGATAGCCTCAATGATTTCGTCACGGCTGAAGAAAGGGTTGGCGAGGTAGACCGCAGAAATGTCTTGGTCCAGCCGGCTGATCATCAGCCGAGCCAGCAGGGTCTTGCCGCTGCCCACTTCGGCGACCACGGTGGTGATGCCTTCGTCGTTGGCGGCAACATGACCCAAAGCCGACAGAATGTCGCCACGGCGCCCGCCGGAAAAAAAGAAACCGGGGTCCGGCGTGATTTGAAACGGCGGTTTGCTCAGGCCAAAATGGTCAAGGTACAACGAAGACATAGGTCAAGTTTACAGCGCGGGTGCTCTGACCTGCCGTCCGCCAAGGGCCAGAGATATACTTGTGCTAACTGTCTAAAGTTGTCCACGTCTCTCCTCACGTCGTTCTTTCCCAGTGAATCTATAACAAGATATTCATGCTCAAACGCGTTGGCGTCCATCAACTGGCTCTGGGGATGTACCTCAAGGAATTTTGCGGTTCATGGATGGAGCATCCGTTTTGGCGCAGCGGTTTTGTGCTGACGGATACCAAGGACCTTGAGGCTATTCTTGCCAGCAGCATCAAGGAGGTTTGGATTGACACCAGCCGTGGGCTGGATGTGCCGGCAACCGCTGGCGCGGTGCTCGAGGCGGAATCCGAGGCGGACATCGAGGCGACGCTGACCCAAGTGGCGCCGCACAGGGCGCCGGTGGCGGCTCAGTCTGTCGAGCGGGAAATGGCACGGGCCGCGAAAATATGCGATCAGGCCAGGCAGGCCGTGGTGACGATGTTTGAAGACGTCCGCATGGGCCATGCGGTGGATGCCCAGGGCGCCAAGGCCTTGGTCGGGGAAATTTCTGATTCGGTGGCCCGGAATCCTGGCGCACTGATCAGTCTGGCCCGGTTGAAGACCGTGGACGATTACACCTACCTGCACTCCGTGGCAGTGTGCGCCCTGATGGTCTCTCTGGCCCGGCAACTGGGTCTTGAGGAGGCGCAGACCCGCTCAGCCGGACTGGCGGGTTTGCTCCATGATCTGGGCAAGGCCATGATGCCCTTGGAAGTCCTGAACAAGCCCGGCAAACTCACGACCGCAGAGTTTGAGGTGATCAAGAGCCATCCGGAAGCCGGTTACCGCATGTTGCTTAAGAGCGAGAACATCGACGCCATCGCGCTTGACGTGTGTTTGCATCACCATGAAAAAATGGACGGATCTGGATATCCAAAGGGTTTGAAGGGCGACGGCATCAGCCTGTTGGCCAAAATGGGCGCGGTATGCGACGTCTATGACGCGATCACCTCCAATCGGCCCTACAAGGCGGGCTGGGACCCTGCGGAAGCTTTGCGCAAGATGGCCGAGTGGTCGAAAGGGCACTTTGACCCAGTGGTCTTCCAGGCCTTTGTCAAAAGCATGGGTATTTACCCTGTCGGCTCGCTGGTGCAACTGAGCTCTGGCCGGATTGGCGTGGTCACGGAGCAGGCAGCGGCCTCACTCGTCATGCCAAGGGTGAATGTATTTTTCTCCACCAAGTCGAATCTGCGCATCTCCCCGGAGTTGGTCGATTTGTCTCGGCCCGGTACAAGTGAGCGTATTGTGAGCCGGGAGGATCCAGAGAAGTGGGGCTTCCCAGATCTCGATAGACTCTGGTCCGGCGTCGACATCGTGCGCCGGTGATGTCAATGAACGGGCGGCGTAAGCCACTATGATCTAGCCCTAACGACACAAGACAGAGGGTTTCGCCATGCTGAAGAGGATCAGCGTTGACCAATTGATGGTGGGGATGCACATCAAGGAGTTTTGCGGCTCCTGGATGGAGCACCCCTTCATCCGCTCATCTTTTGTCCTGTCCAATCCCAAGGACCTGCAGACGATACGGTCCAGCAGCATCCGTGAAGTCTGGATCGACAGCAGCAAAGGGCTGGATGTGCCTGCCACGGTGGTGGCGGTCACGCCCAAGCAGGCCGAGCGCGAGATCGAGGCGATCCTCAAGCCCAAAGCAGCGGTCAATGCCGTTCTGGCCCCAGTGCCCATCGAGCGTGAAATGGCAAGGGCAGCGCAGATCTGCAAGCAGTCGAAACAGGCCGTGGTGGCAATGTTCCAAGAGGTGCGAATGGGCAATGCGGTCGACGCGGGCGGGGCCCGGCGGCTGGTCCAGGATATTTCCGAGTCGGTGTCACGCAACCCCTCGGCCCTGATCAGCATGGCCCGCATCAAAACGGTGGACGACTACACCTACATGCACTCGGTGGCGGTGTGCGCGATGATGGTGGCGCTGGGACGGCAACTGGGTTTTGATGACGCTCAAACGCGGTCGGCTGGCTTGGCCGGCCTGCTGCATGATCTGGGTAAGGCCGTGATGCCGCCGCTGGTTCTGAACAAGCCGAGCAAGCTCACCGAAGCTGAGTTTGGGGTCATGAAAAGCCACCCGGTCGAAGGCTATGAGATGTTGCTCAAAGGCGGGACCATAGACACGGGGGCGCTGGATGTCTGCCTGCACCACCATGAAAAAATGGATGGCTCAGGCTACCCGGATGGCCTGAAAGGCGATGAGATCAGCTTGCTGGCCAAGATGGGGGCGGTGTGCGATGTCTACGACGCGATCACTTCCAACCGGCCCTACAAGACGGGTTGGGACCCTGCAGAATCTTTGCGCAAAATGGCCGAGTGGACCAAGGGACACTTTGATCCCGCGATATTCCAGGCCTTTGTCAAGAGCATTGGCATTTACCCGGTGGGGTCTTTGGTACTGATGAAGTCCGGGCGCATCGGTATCGTGACAGAGCAGGCCGGTAAATCATTGACAACGCCCAAGATCAAGCTTTTTTATTCGACCAAATCCAGCCTTCGTATTCCAGCGACCATGGTCGATTTATCTCGCGCTGACACGATCGACCGCATTGCTGGACGGGAAGACCCGGCCAAATGGCAGTTCCCGGACCTGCATGAACTGTGGTCTGGCATTGAGGGTCTCGGTCGCTGACCTCACCCTTAACCTGACTTGGGGCTGATCAGACGCGCGTGATGGGCATGTCAACGGGTTTTGGGTTGACAGCGTACTTGCCCAGTTCCAGTTTGGCAATCGCGTTGCGGTGGACCTCATCCGGACCATCCGCAAAGCGCAGCGTGCGGGCATTGACATAGCTGTAAGCCAGCGGGAAGTCGTCGCACATGCCGGCGCCGCCATGGACCTGCATCGCCCAGTCGATCACCTCGCAAGCCATGCTCGGGGCCACCACCTTGATCATCGCAATTTCATTTTTGGCAAACTTGTTGCCGCCTACATCCATCATCCAGGCGGCTTTGAGGGTCAGCAGCCGTGCCATGTCGATCTTGCAGCGGGATTCTGCAATGCGCTCCTGCGTCACGGTTTGCGAGGCCACGGTCTTGCCAAAGGCCACGCGGGAGGAGGCGCGCTTGCACATCAACTCCAGCGCCCGTTCCGCCAGGCCAATCAGCCGCATGCAATGGTGGATGCGCCCGGGGCCAAGGCGCCCCTGTGCAATCTCAAAGCCACGGCCTTCACCTAACAGGATGTTGCTGGCCGGCACGCGCACGTTGTCGAAGAGCACCTCCATGTGGCCGTGCGGCGCGTCGTCGTAGCCCATCACGTTGAGGGGGCGAATCACCTTCAGCCCTGGTGTGTTGGCGGGCACCAGCACCATGCTTTGCTGTGAGTGGCGTGGCGCGTCCGGGTTGGTCTTGCCCATGGTGATGTAGATGGCGCAGCGGGGGTCCCCCGCGCCCGACGTCCACCACTTGCGGCCATTGATGACATAGTCGTCGCCGTCGCGCTCGATGCGGGTGGCGATGTTGGTGGCATCGCTGGAGGCCACATCAGGCTCGGTCATGGCAAATGCCGAGCGAATTTCGCCCTCCAGCAGGGGCTTGAGCCAACGCGCTTTGTTGGACTCAGAGCCGTAGCGGGCAATGGTTTCCATGTTGCCTGTATCGGGCGCCGAGCAGTTGAACACCTCGCTCGACCACATGACGCGGCCCATGATCTCGGCCAGTGGCGCGTACTCTTGGTTGGTCAGTCCGGCACCGTGGTAGCCCGAGGCGGCGGCGCTATCGACCGGCAGGAACAGGTTCCACAGCCCTTCCGAGCGTGCCTTGACCTTGAGTTTTTCGATGGTTTGCAGTGGCGTCCAGCGCTTGCCGGCGTTGCTGTTGGCCACGATCTCGGCATGGTAGGCGCCTTCGGCCGGGTAGATGTGTTCGTCCATGAACGCCTGCAGCCGTGATTGCAGTTCTTTTGTTTTGGGTGAGTAGTCAAAGTCCATGGGATCTCCAGTTGTATCGGGGGCAAATAGTGGCGGTGGCGGTAGCGGTGGCGGCTCAGGTGCGCTGGGCGAAATGCCAAGCCATTTGGGCCAGGGGCCTGGCGCCGGCGGCCGAACTGACGGCTTGAGCGCTGGCCGCTGTGCCGGTTTCCACGCGCTTGGCAATCCCCTGGAGGATGGCCGCGAGGCGAAACAGGTTGTAGGCCAGGTAAAAATACCAGTCAGCCTTGAGCGCCTCGGGTGTGGCGAGGCCGGTGCGCTCGCAGTACTGGCGAATGTAATCATTTTCCAGGGGGATACCCAGGCTGGCAACATCCAGCCCGCCAATGCCGCGAAACGAACCCGGCGGAATATGCCAGGCCATGCAGTGGTAGCTGAAATCGGCCAGCGGATGGCCCAGCGTGGACAGTTCCCAATCCAGCACGGCGATGATGCGTGGCTCAGTGGGGTGGAACATGAGGTTGTCAAGCCGGTAGTCGCCATGGACGATGCTGATCATTTTTTCATCGCGCGCCATCGCGGGAATATGCCGGGGCAGCCAGGCCATGAGCTCGTCCATCTCGGCAATCGGCTGGGTGATCGAGGCCACATACTGCCTGCTCCAGCGGCCAATCTGGCGCTCGAAATAGTTGCCTGCCTTGCCGTAGCCGGCCAGTCCGCGCTCGGCAAATTGAACGGTGTGCAGTGCCGCGATGACCCGGTTCATCTCGGCATAGATGGCCTGGCGCTCGGAGGGTGTCATGCCTGGCAGCGATTGGTCCCACAGAATTCGGCCCGGCATGAACTCCATGATGTAGAAGGCCCGCCCGATGACGGATTCGTCCTCGCACAGGCAGTGCATACGCGGCACGGGTACATCGGTGCCGTGCAGGCCTTGCATGACCGCAAATTCACGCTCGATGGCGTGCGCAGAGGGCAGCAGCCTGGCGACAGGTCCGGGTTTGGCGCGCATCACATAGGTGCCCGACGGTGAACTGAGCTTGTAGGTCGGGTTGGATTGCCCACCCTTGAAAGACTCTACTGTGATTGGGCCGCGGAAGCCTGGAAGCTGGGTCTCGAGCCAGTCGCACAAGGCACCGGCATCAAACGCCTGTTGATCGGACACGGGTCGAGTGCCGACAAAGTGGTCAAATTCGCTCATGAGCTGGGTGTTCAAAAGGGTCAACGGTCGGCGTCAACGATCTGCATCAGGGCCTGTCGGTTGCGTATGACCAGGCCGCCGGGCTCGATCCGAATCGCCTCTTCGCGCTCCATGGACTTGAGCTCCTGGTTGACGCGCTGGCGCGAGGCACCAAGCAGCTGGGCCAGTTCTTCCTGAGCGAGCTGCAGGCCAATGCGCATTTCCCGGCCATCGCTCAGCGAGGGCACGCCGTAGCTGCGCACCAGGTGCAGCAGCTGTTTGGCCAGGCGTGCGCGCAGGGGCAAGGTGTTGAGGTCTTCCACCAGACCATAGAGCTGACGGATGCGCCGGGCGTGCAGGCGCAACAGCGCCTCGTACAGTTCGGCATGCAAGGCGAGAATTTTCTTGAAATCGGCCTTGGCGACGCACAGGATGGTGCTGTCGCCATGGGCATAGGCATCGTGAGTGCGTCGGTCGCCGTCGAATATCGACACATCCCCAAACCAGATGCCTGGCTCGACATAGGTCAGGGTGATCTGCTTGCCGGAGATCGAGGTCGAGCTTACGCGCACCGCGCCACGAGCGCAGGCGATCCATTCTTCGGGCGGCTCGCCTCGGGCAGCAATCAGTTCGCTGTCCTTGAATCGTTTGACGTAGGCGCATCGAAGGATGTCGTGGCGGAGTGAGGGGGAGAGGGTGGAAAACCAGCGACCAGCATTGATTGCCTCGCGCTCGTCAATGGTAAGAATAGGGTCGTCCATGGCCTGTCGTGTGGGTGACTGAAAACGCCTTGATTGTCGCTCTGGGGACCGCGTGCCATCCAGGGCTACCGCTGAGCCGGGCTAGGGGTAGGTCGGCGTGGTCTTGTTCAGGAAGGCATCAATGCCGATGCCGGCGTTGGCATGGTGCAGGTTGTTGACGAAATGCTCGCGTTCCTGGTCCAGCTGTTGGTTAAGATCGCGCCCGCCTGCCTGCCGGATCAATGACTTGATGCTGCTCAAGGCATTCGGTGCCCGTGCGTTAAGGCGGCCAGCCAGGGCCAATGCTGCAGTCAGCGCTGAGCCCTTGGCGACCACTTGGTTCACCACGCCGAGTTCATGCAGGCGCTGGGCGCTGATGCGGGTGCCGCACATCAGGAGCTCAGTGGCCAGTTGCCGAGGCACGAGGTGCGCCAGGTTCCAACTGGCGCCGCCGTCTGGTGACAGTGCAATCGTGCTGTAAGCCATGACCATGACGGCATCCTCGGCCGCAACCAGCAGGTCGCAGGCCAATGCCAGCGAAAATCCGGCACCTGCCGCAGCACCGTCTACCGCCGCAATCACGGGCTTGGGGCAGCGTGCAATCGCCCTAATCCATTGGTGAAGGCCCTCAATGCTGTGGGCCTGGACGTCAGGCTCAGCCGCCCGGTTGGCCAGCAGCCGCTGCAGCTTGCCACCCGCGCTGAACACGTCGCCTGCCCCTGTGATCACCACCGACCGTATGCCGACATCACCCGCAGCCATTGTGAGGGCGTCCTGGCCCGCCGCATAGATCTCGGGGCCGAGCGCATTGCGGTGCTCGGGGTCTGACAGCGTCAGCACCAAGGTCTGGCCAGCGCGGGATTGCAGAAGTTCGGCAGCCATCTGGGGCTTCAGTCTTCCTGGTGCAACAGGCTCAAACCAATCGCCCCGCGCCGGCGCAGCCAGGGACTGGGACGATAACGCGGGTCGCCATAAACGGTTTGCATGTTGAACAGCACTTCCAGCACATTGGTCGGACCCAGCAAGTTCCCCATTGCCAGCGGCCCCAGTGGATAGCCCAGGCCAAGTGTGACGGCAGATTCGAGGTCTTGCGGTGAGCAAATGCCCTGCTGGCAGATGTCGCTGGCAATATTGACAATGGCTGCCACCACCCGCTGCGTCACGAAGCCACCGCTGTCGCGGATCACGCTGACCGGCTTGCCGTCGCGTGAAAACAGGGCATGGGCGGCCTGTCTCATGTCAGCCCGCGTGGCCGGGTTGGTGGCCAGTACGCGACGCTTGGTGGTGGCGTCGTCCACCAGCATGTCGATGCCGATGGTGCGGGCCGGGTCCAGCCGCTCGACCACGGCCACTGTGGTGATGTCAAAGCCCAGCGGCGCCACCAGGGTCAGCGCGTGCGGGGAGGGCGAAGGGCCGGTTTCGATGCGTGCGCCCAGCTGTTTCAGCAGCAACAAAAGTTCGGCCCGGCGGGCTGCGCGTGGCGATAGCCAGACTGGTGGCATCTCGTCGACCACAGGCGCGCCGGGCTCCGGGCTGACTTGGGCGATGCCCTGTTCGTAGCGGTAGAACCCTTCGCCGGTTTTTCGGCCCAGCAGCCCGCCCGCCAGGCGCTGCGCCGTGATCACGCTGGGGCGGTAGCGCGGCTCCTCGTAGTACTGGTGGTAGACCGACTCCATCACCGGGTGCGACACGTCGAGCGCGGTCAGGTCCATCAACTCGAAAGGCCCGAGCTTGAAGCCGATCTGGTCTTTCAGTATCCGGTCCACCGTGGCGAAATCGGCGACGCCCTCGCTGACCAGCCTCAGCGCCTCGGTGCCGTAGCCGCGGCCGGCATGGTTGACGATGAAGCCGGGCGTGTCCTGTGCCCGCACCGGCGTGTGGCCCATTTGCCGCGCAAAGCTTGCCAGTGCGTCGCACACGCCGGGATCGGTCTTCAGCCCCGCGATCACCTCGACCACCTTCATGAGGGGCACCGGGTTGAAAAAGTGAAAACCCGCCAGCTGCTGCGGCCGCTGCAGTGCGGCGCCCAGGGCCGTGATCGACAGCGACGAGGTGTTGCTGGCCAGCACCGCCGTCGGGCCTAGCAGGGCTTCCAACTGGCTGAACAGGGCCGCCTTGGCGTCCTGACGCTCGACGATGGCCTCCACCACGAGACCGCAGGCAGCCAAACTGGCCAACGCGTCGGCTGGCCGCAAGCGGGATTTGTAGTCGGCTGCTTGCGCGCCATCGAGCCGACCTTTGCCGACCAGCTTGTCCCATTGCGCGACCACGGCGTCCCGTGCGGACGCAATGGCCCGGGGCTCAGTATCAAACAGCCACACGGTACTGCCGGCCTGCACTGCCAGCTGCGCAATGCCCCGGCCCATCGCGCCAGCGCCAACGATGCCAACCTCTGAAAAAATTGCGTTCATAACCTTGATTATCGCGCTGCGCCAGCGTCGCCGGATTGGCGGCCGGTGTGCCAGAATCGGCGGCCTGTCCCTCCATCCCATTCTGACATGACGCTCAAACTCTGCGGTTTTTCGGCCAGCAATTACTACAACCAGATCAAGCTCCAGCTCCTGGAGAAAGCGGTCGCTTTTGAGGAGGAGCTGGTTTGGGTGGGCAGTGCTGATCCGGGTTTGACCACGCGTTCACCGATGGGCAAGGTGCCCTTTCTTGAAACGCCGCAGGGGACGGTGAGCGAGTCCATTGCCTGCGCCGAGTATGTGGAGGCGGCCTACCCACAATCCCCGCTGTTGCCCGCGGATGCCTTCGAGGCAGCCAAGGTGCGTGAACTGGTGCTGTACCTGGAGCTGCATCTGGAGCTTGTGGCCCGGCCCTTGTACGCAGAGGCGTTTTTTGGCGGCAAGGTCAGCGACGGCACCAAGGCGCAGGCGCGCCAACTGCTGGACAGAGGCTTGGCCGGTTTTGCCAAGCTGATTCGTTTCGCGCCCTTCGTGGCGGGTCCTGAGTTCACGCTGGCGGATTGCGCTGCCATTGTGCATTTGCCCATCGTGGCAGCCGCCACTAAGCTGATTTACGGGGATGAGCTGTTTGTCAATTTGCCGGTCAAGGACTACCTGCAGCGAATGGGCGAGCGGGCCACGGTTCAACGGGTCAACGCCGATCGCAAGGCCAATACCGGCCTCATGCTGGCCAGGCGCTCAGCCAGATAAGCCGGGACCTTTGCTGGGGCTTGTCGGGCAAAGGACAGTCAGCGGCGCACTTGCAAGGCGCCTGGGTTCACGATGTTGGTGGGCGTGCCTTTGATGAAGTTGATCACGTTGTCAAACGCCGCCCCAAAGTACATCTCATAGCTGTTCTGTTCCACATAGCCAATGTGCGGCGTGCAGACGCAGTTTTCCAGCCGCAGCAGGGCGTGTCCCTGAAGGATGGGCTCGGATTCAAAGACGTCGATGGCGGCCATCCCCGGGCGACCCCGGTTGAGCGCGGCCATCAGCGCGTCGGCTTCGATCAGCTCGGCACGTGAGGTGTTGACCAATAGGGCCGTGGGCTTCATGCGGCTCAGGTCGTCCAAGGTCACAGCATGGCGCGTGTCGTCGTTGAGCCGCAGGTGCAGTGACAGCACATCGCTGTCCGCAAACAGCGCCTCTTTGCTCTCGGCGACTTCAAACCCGTCCACGGCGGCGCGCGCACGCGAGGCGTCTCTGCCCCAAACCACCACCCTCATGCCGAAGGCCAGTCCGTAGCCGGCCACCAGTTGACCGACTTTGCCGTAGCCCCAGATCCCCAGCGTTTTGCCCTGCAACACTGAGCCGAGACCGAAGTTGACCGGCATGGAGCCGGACTTGAGTCCTGACTGTTGCCACACGCCATGCTTGAGGTTGGCGATGTACTGCGGCAAACGGCGCATGGCCGCCATGATCAGCGCCCAGGTGAGTTCTGCCGGCGCCACCGGCGAGCCTGTGCCGTCGGCCACCGCGATGCCGCGTTCGGTGCAGGCCGACACGTCCACATGCGGACCCACTTTGCCGGTTTGCACCACCAGCTTCAGGCGGGGTAGTTTTTCGATCAGGGCGCGCGGCAAGTGGGTACGCTCCCGGTTCAAAACGATCACATCGGCATCCTTTAGGCGCACAGACAGCTGGCCCAGGCCCTTCACGGTGTTGGTGTAAACCTTGGCCTGGTAGGCCTCCAGCCGGGCGGCACAGGCCAGCTTGCGCACTGCATCCTGGTAGTCATCGAGAATCACGATATTCATTCCCCGGATTGTGCCTTGCCCCAAGGCGCCTCTGCGGCCGCCTGGTCCGGCTCGTGGGAACGCGCCTAGTGCAGCGCTGCCTCGCGCGCCACCAAGCGGTCAAGCTCGGCGCACACGTCTGCCATGCGACCAGAAATCACCATGCGTCCAGCCTGATTGGCGCGCTGGCCAGATTCGACGATGCGTTCGATGCGCAAGGTTTGCAGCCGGGACATGTTGGGCGCCTTTGTTGCCGAAAGCCTTGTCCTGATTGGCTTTTGCGCTATCAAAAACGGAGTTTTTGGACGGCAGGCGTTTGCCTGGCTGATGGTCGGCACCGGGCGCTGCGCGGTGTTGCTGGTGAGCCAGCCGGTGAGCCGGTGCAAGGGCCCGGTCAGCTTGGCAATGGCATAGAGTGCGACGGTCATGGTCTTGGTTCCTGGTGGGTGTTTACATCAGCATGGTGTTGCGAATCAGGCCAACCGCCAGCCCTTCGATTTCAAAGGGCTCGCCGGGTTCGACCACGATGGTCTGGTAATCGGGGTTTTCGGGGTGCAGCTCAATGAGGTGCTTGTTGCGCCGAAAGCGCTTGACTGTGACCTCGTCGCCCAACCGGGCCACCACAATTTGGCCATTCTTGGCGTCTTTGGTGGCCTGCACCGCCAGCAGGTCGCCGTCCATGATGCCGGCGTCCCGCATGGACATGCCCCGCACCTTGAGCAGGTAATCGGGTTTGCGCTGGAACAAGCTGTTTTCGAGGTAATAGGTTTGGTCAACATGCTCCTGCGCGAGAATGGGTGAGCCGGCAGCGACCCGGCCAATCAGGGGCAGGGCCAGCTGGGCCAGGCCTGGCAGCGGCAAAGAGAACTGCTTGTTGCGGGATTCGTTGATGGAGCGCAGAGCGTCGCTGCGCAGGCGAATGCCACGGGAGGTGCCGCTGACCAGTTCGATCACGCCTTTACGGGCCAGGGCCTGCAGGTGTTCCTCGGCCGCGTTGGCTGACTTGAAACCCAGTTCGGTGGCAATCTCGGCCCGGGTTGGGGGCGCGCCGGTTCGGGCGATGGCACTCTGGATCAGGTCCAGGATTTGCTGCTGGCGGGCAGTCAGTTTGGGGCTCTCAAGCATGGCGGCTCCTGATGGTGTTGGGGCGTTGCTGGGCAGAAAACACTGTGTTGATATCCAGTAACTGTATTTTTAATCAGTTTTTGTGAGTTGGCAAGCGTTCATGAGCAATTCTTTTGAAAAATTGGTGATTCTGGGCACCGGCGGCACGATTGCCGGTGTGGCCGCGTCGGCGACCGACCATGTTGGCTATACCGCAGCGCAACTGTCGGTGGGTGAACTGGTTGCCGCAGTGCCTGGGCTGTCGGACCTGCTGGCTGGACGTGGGCTGCGGACGGAACAGGTGGCGCAGGTCGACAGCAAGGACATGAGTTTTTCGATTTGGCAAGCGCTGGCCCAGCGAGTGGCGCACCACTTGGCACAGCCCGAGGTGCGGGGCGTGGTGATCACCCATGGCACCGACACGCTGGAGGAGACGGCTTTTTTTCTGCAATCGGTGTTGCCCGCTGCGCTGTTGGCGGACAAGCCGGTGGCGTTGGTGTGCGCGATGCGGCCCGCCACCGCTTTGGCACCGGACGGGCCACAGAACCTGCTGGATGCGGTGGTGGTGGCCCTGACCGCTGGCGCTTGTGGGGTGGTGGCAGTGTGCGCCGGCGTGGTGCATGGCGCGACGGATGTTCAAAAAATCCATCCCTACCGGCTCGATGCTTTCAGTTCGGGCGACGCCGGCCCGCTGGGCTACGTCGAGGAGGGGCGCTTCCGGCAAGTGAGGGATTGGGCACCAGACCCCGCCGGTATTGAGAAGATTGCTATTGAAAAAGTAGCGAATGCGAGCGTCTGGCCGCGCGTGGAATTGCTCATGAGCTATGCCGGAGCCAGCGGCGCAATGGTGGATTTGCTGGTGGACTCGCTGCTGACCTTGCCGCCTGGGCATCCCGAGCGGCTATGCGGCCTGGTGGTGGCCGGCACCGGCAATGGCTCGGTGCATCAGTCGCTGGAGGCGGGTCTGTTGCGCGCCCAGGCCGCAGGAGTTCGGGTGCTGCGGTCAAGCCGCTGTCCCTTGGGTCAGGTGCTGCCGGTGCCGGGTCAGGGTCTGCCGGTGGCCGCCGGCCTGTCACCAGTCAAAGCGCGGCTGGCCCTGATGCTGGCCCTGCTCGACTGAAGGACTTCAGTCGGCGAGCGCCTCGAAAGCCCTTGCCTTGATCTCGTCAACGCTGCCGACACCGCTGATGGCGCGGTAGCGCGGGCCACCGGCTGGATCGGATTTGGCCCAGCTCGCGTAATAGTCAATCAGGGGGCGGGTTTGTGCGCTGTAAACATCCAGCCGCTTTCGAACGGTCTCCTCCTGGTCGTCGGCGCGCTGGATCAGCGGTTCCCCAGTGAGGTCATCCAGGCCGCTGACCTTGGGCGGGTTGAATCTGAGGTGGTAGGTGCGACCGGAGGCCGGATGCGAGCGCCGGCCGCTCATGCGTTCGATGATGGCGTCAAAGGGGACATCGATCTCCAGCACGTGATCGAGTTTCACGCCCGCGACCTTCATGGCGTCTGCTTGCGGAATGGTGCGGGGAAAGCCGTCGAACAAGAAGCCGCCGGCGCAATCGGGCTGGGCAATGCGTTCTTTGACCAGATTGATGATCAGACCGTCACTGACCAGACCGCCCGCATCCATCACCTGTTTGGCCTGAACGCCCAGCGGGGTGCCGGCCTTGACCGCGGCGCGAAGCATGTCGCCGGTGGAGATTTGCGGGATTCCGAATTTCTGACAAATGAAGGTTGCCTGCGTGCCTTTGCCAGCGCCGGGGGCGCCCAACAGAATCAGTCTCATGTGTGTCCTCGGG